>CAZVNR010000007.1:0-43964 GCA_964628945.1 uncultured Alistipes sp.
GGGCAGCACGGAAGACCATACGGCCGATACGACCGAAGCCATTGATACCAATTTTAATTGCCATAGTTGTTTTTGTTGTTTATTGAGTTAAAACTAAATCCCTGACTGTGTTATTTTTTTCACAGCGCAAAAATAGAGAGATTCTGCGGAATACGCAAATAAATATTAAATTTTTTTAGAAAAATCTTTATCTGTTGCGTATCAAGCCCTTCTACGGTCTATTTCAGCACCTTCAGAATCACCTTGCGGATCACGCCCTCGCCTACGAGCGGTGCGTGTGCATCCTCGGGCATCAGGATCGTGAACTGACCCGGGCGCAGCGTGTAGTAGGTCTGCGGTGCATCGTCGAAGAACTGGATATCCTTCTCCGCATTGAACGCATCCTTGGGCTGCGTGAGGGTCTGACGATCGGCCCAACCAAAGGCCTCCTCGGCACCCGATACGAGGATCTGGATGTCGATGTACTTGTCGTGTACCTCCAGCTTGGCCTCCTCTTTCGTCTTCAGGCCACGCTCCTGCACATTGGCAAAGATCGTGCGACCATCCAACTCGTGTACGCCCGCCTCGGCCTTCGTCCAATCGACCGTAGCATAGAGTTCAAACGCCTGTTTGATGCGCGGCGAAAGGGCGTAATAGGCCGCGGCGTTCTTCAGTGAATCAAAAATCATACTGTTGATAGTTTTAAGTTATAGTGAGTTCATCTTTTTTAACCGCACGAAGACGGGCAGGTGATCCGAATGGTGGTAGTCGGGCACCTCGTAGGAGAGTGCCTCGAACTCGTCCGAGAAGAGCACATAGTCGATCCGAAGGGCGTTAAAAAAGCCTCGGAAGGTGTGCGAATAGCCCGTTCCGCAATGTGAGAAGGCATCGTTCAGGCCGTGTGCCATCCGACGGTAGGTGTACGAGATCGGTGTATCGTTGAAGTCGCCGCAGACGATGCGGTAGCGTGGTGCGGTCGTATCTAAATGGGTGCGGATCGAATCGACCTGATCGGCTCGCAGCATGCAGTTCTCGTGGAAACGCCCCACGATGCTGCGAATCTTCTCCTCACGCGCCGTATCGAGCAGGTACTCGTAGGAGGTGATGTAGGCGTTGTCAAGTGCTGTGATGCCGGTCGATTGGAGGTGGTTGCTCACCACGCGCACCGTGTCGTCGCCGATGCGAATATCGGCCCAAACCGAGCTGTGGGGCGTCGTGATCACCCCCGAGCGGAGCATCCGATGCTTCTTGTCGGCAAGGATCAGCTGCGGATAGGCGGCATCGCGCTCCAGCCCGAAACGCGCCGTATGGTAGCGTTCCAACAGCCGCTCCAACGCCTCCGATTGATGGGCCAGCGAGCCGTTCCACTCCTGCAGGCAGATGATGTCGGGGCGCAGGGAGTCGATCAGCGCAGCTACGCCGTCGGCACTGCTCCCCCCCTTGTCGTCGTAGAGTTGGCGTACATTGTAGCTCAATACCTTGATCGCTGAACGGCCGTAGGATCCGACGGCGTATTGACGGCGCACCTCGGGTCGCCAAAAGAGCGACACGGAGAACGAGCCGATCAGCATCAACGCCCCCATCAGCGCGGCGCGTTTCAGTCGCCAGCGGATGATCCAGTAGAGGCCGAGGATGACGGTCAGGATATAGATCGCCGGTGCTACCAGCCCCAGCATCGGCAGTGCCCACATATAGGCGGGGTCGATGCGCGGCACGATCCACACCAAGAGCATCGCGGCGGCTGTCACGCCCGAGAGCAGAGTCAACAGGCTGTCGAGCAAAAACAACAGCGGTCCGCGACGCGCTTGTGCGTCCCGTCCGCCAAAACCGTTGTCGTAGTAGTGCTCTCTGCCCATCGTCGTTCGATTAAAAGTAGATGTATCTGCGCCGCTTCCAGTAGTGCAGCAGGAGGAATCCCCACAGCATACCGCCCACATGGGCAAAGTGTGCCACCTGACCCACGCCGCGCCAACCGAGGAAGAGCTCGATCAGACCGTAGATCACGATGAACCACTTGGCCTTCATCGGGATCGGGGGGATCAGGAGCATAATGGTTGCGTTGGGGTGCATCACGCCGAAGGCCAGCAGTAACCCCATCACGGCGCCCGAAGCACCGAGCAGGAAGAGCGGCAGCTCACCGAACAGCAGTGCAACGCCGTACTGCACCAGCGCAGCCCCTATGCCGCAGACGAGGTAGTAGGTCAGAAAGCGTTTCGACCCCAGCTCCCACTCCAGCGTGCGCCCGAACATCCAGAGCGCGAACATATTGAAGAAGAGATGCTCGAAGTTCGAGTGCAGGAACATATAGGTCACAAACTGGTAGGTATGGAACCACGGCGACCCGAGCGAGAGGATGCCGAATTGACGGATCTCGCCGCTCACGGGCAACAGGGCGGTGGCCATAAAGACCAGCGCATTGATGATCAGCAGGTTTTTAACCACCGGCGGGGTTTGGTATTGCGGATGCATGGTTTTTCGTATTCAGTTTTGCAAATATACTTCATTTCGGGCAATTATCCCAACTTGGCACGCAACTCTTCGATCGAAAGTTCCGTAAGGATCGGTCGGCCCGAGGGGGAGTAGCTGTAATTCTCGGCTGCGGCCAACTGCTCCAAGAGTGCCGCGAGCTGCTCGGCGGCGGGGCGGTGGGCGGTGGTGCGAGCGGCATTGCGTGCCAAAACGAGCGCAGCCTGTTCGCGGCGCACAGACTCCGCCTCGACCGGCTCGGCGAAGCGTTGCAGCAGTTCGTGCAGCAGCGGCTCCATCTCGTCGAGATTCACATCGGCCGGCAGACCGTGTACATCGACCGTGTCGCTCCCCTCGAAGCGCAGATCGAACCCCAACGCGGCAAGGGTCACCTCTTCGGCCTCCAACAGCTGATACTCCTCGTGCGAGAAGATCAACCGCTCGGGAAAGAGTAGCTGCTGGCTGACCGCTTCGGCGTGCTGCATCTGGCGGAGGTGCTCCTCGTAGCAGATGCGCTCACGGGCGCGGCGCAGGTCGATCAGCACCAACCGCTCATCCAAGAAGGCGACGGCCAACGCACCGCCAACGGCCATCGGCGAACGGAACGCGGGGCGCGTATCGAGCGCAAGCTCTCCGCTCGCGGCATCGGCCGAAGAGATAAACTCCACGAAGTGTTCCTCCTCGGTCGAAGCGGCGGGGTCGTCCTCGACGAGCGTGATCGGTTCGGCCGTGAGGTCGATCCGGTTGCCTTTCGAAAGGAAGTCGTCGAACTCCTCCGACGGCTCGAACGAGGGGATATAGGGGCGCGACGGCGCCGTACGCGGTGTGGCGTGGGCCGTGGCGACATCGTTCATCTGCAACGAATCGGGGTCGCGGAACGGCACATCGAAACCGCGAAAATCCTTGTTCGGGTCGGGTGCCGAAGGGTCAATGTAGCTGTCGCTGAATGGGTTGTAATCCTCACGCGAGATCGAGCGGGGCTCCCGATAGATCGTTCCCTGCTGCATCACGGGGATCTCGACATCGGTCGTGCGCTCGAAATCCATCATCGGGACGGCACCCGATTTGGCCAGCGTTTCGCGCACGGCGGCGTTGATGATCTGCCATACGGCCTCCTTGTCGGCGAAACGCACCTCGGTCTTCTTGGGGTGGATATTGACATCAATCCGCGTGGGGTCGATCTCCAAGAAGAGGAAGTAGGAGGGCTGCACGGTCGGCGGGATCAGCTTCTCGTAGCCGCGCATCAGTGCGCTGACGAGGTAGCTGTTCTCGAAGTAACGACCATTCACGAAGAGATACTGCTCCGTATTGCGCCGCTTGGCAGCCGACGGACGACCGATAAAACCGCGCACCGAGGCGATCGAGGTCGAGGCCTCAACCTCCAAGAGGTTCTGTTTGATCGAACGCCCCACCAAATCGACAATGCGCCCCGCCTGCGAGGAGGCGGGCAGTTGATAGACGAGCGCATCGTTGGCGTAGAGCTCAAATTCGATGGCGGGGTAGCACAACGCCACGCGCTGAAACTCGGTCTTGATTTGGTTGCCCGAGGTGGTGCTCTTCTCCAGTTGCGAGCGACGCACGGGCATATTAAAGTAGATGTTACGGACGAAGAACTGCGACCCGACGGGGCACATCACAGGGTTTTGCTGTTGGAATACGCCGCCGTGAATCTCGACCGAGGTGCCGATCTCGTCCTCCGCCTGCCGTGTGCGCAACTCGACCTGCGCCACGGCCGCAATCGAGGCCAACGCCTCGCCGCGAAAACCGTAGGTCGAGAGGGCGTAGATATCCTCCGCTGCGCGAATCTTCGAGGTGGCGTGGCGATCGAAAGCCATACGGGCATCAATGGGCGACATACCGCAGCCGTCATCGACGATCTGAATCAGCTCGCGCCCGCCGTCCCGATAGTTTACCTTGATGGTACGGGCACCGGCGTCGATCGCGTTCTCCATCATCTCCTTGACGACCGATGCGGGACGATCGACCACCTCGCCGGCGGCTATTTGGTTCGCCACGATCTCGGGCAACAGACGAATTTTATCGGCCATAGTTCGGGTTCGCTTGCTAACGGTTCGTTACTCTTGGTAGTCGTTCGGGACGATCGTGATGGGCTGTGCCTGCCACTGCACATCGCTGATCGCCGACTGATCGAACGGGTCCTCGACTGACGGGGCAATCCACTCCGTTTCGGCGGCAGTCGCCTGTTGGCGTTTCGCCTTCGAGAAGGTGTCGGCCAAGCGCGGGTAGAGCATCCCGACCAACAAAAGGATGAAGGCGGCACCGATGACCATCTTCCAGATCGAGTTGCTTCCCTTCTTCTCCGACTCACTGCGACGGGCAGCACGCGCCTCGCGTTGCGTGCGAATGTACTGCCCGGGGGTGTAGGGCTCGGTCGTATCGGAGCGTTCGCCGCGCAACTCGGCACGACGCTGCTCGCGCCGCTCCTTCTCGGGATCGAAGTAGCGCGGGATGTAGTTGAAGCGGTTAGCGTGCCGCTTATGTGGTGAAAATAAGCCCATCGTGTGCAAATTCAAAATGTAGAATGCAAAATTCACAATTACTTTTCGTTTTGAGTTGGGCAAGCTCCTTAAAAACAAATTTTTAAGCAGCTGTCATTCCGAACGCTGCAAGCGGAGGAGTCTACCTCTTTCCTAAAAGCTGACAGCTGATCGCTGACCGCTAAATCAAGGAAGATCCCTCGGCGCCTTCGGCTCTGTCGGGATGACAAACCTAACTCAAATCAAAATACCTTTTCAGGCTTCAGCCCGTTGGGCATCGGCTATCTGAAAAAGTTTTTCATCCGTTCAAAGATATTCTGATCCTTCACCGACGAAGCCTTCTTGAAATTGGGCTGCTCGGCGAGCTTCTCGATCAGCTTCTTCTCCTCGGAGTTGAGCTTCGCAGGGATCGTAATATCGACCACCACCAGCTCGTCGCCACGGCCGTAACCGTTTACATCCGGCAGACCCTTGCCACCCAGACGCAACACCTTGCCGGCGTGTGTACCCGGGGCGATCTTGATCTTGGCGCGGCCATCGACCGTCGGCACCTCGACCGTACCGCCCAGCAGTGCCGTCGTAACGGTGATATTGAGGTTGTGGATCAGATCGTTGCCGTCGCGCAGCAACTCGGGATGCTCCTCCTCCTCGATCAGCACCTGCAGATCGCCGTTCACGCCGCCGTGACGCGCCGCGTTGCCCTTGCCCGAAACGGTGAGCACCATCCCCTCGCCGACACCGGCCGGAATCTTGATCTCGACCACCTCCTGACCGCGCTCGGTACCCTCACCGCCGCACTTGTCGCACTTGGCCGTAATCACCTTCCCTTCGCCACCGCAGGTGGGGCAGACCGACTGCATCTGCATCCGGCCGAAGAACGAGTTTTGCATCGTTACGACATACCCCGAACCGTTGCAGGTCGAGCAGGTGCCGTACGACGAACTGTCCTTCGCGCCCGTGCCACCGCATCGGTCGCAGGCGATCGTCTTGTTGATCTTGAGCTTCTTGGTGACCCCCTCGGCGATCTCTTGCAGCGTCAGGTGCACCTTGATCCGAATATCCGAACCGCGATTGACCGAACGGCCGCCTCCCGACGAGCGGAATCCGCCGCCGAAGTGCCCGCCGAAGATGTCGCCGAACTGCGAGAAGATATCCTCCATCGAGAAGCCGCCAAAACCGCCTCCGAAACCGCCTGCACCACCGGCTGCACCGTGCATACCGGCGTGGCCGAACTGGTCGTAGCGGGCACGCTTGTCGGGATTCGACAATACATCATAGGCCTCGGCAGCCTCCTTGAACTTCTCCTCGGCCTCCTTATCACCCGGGTTCTTGTCGGGGTGATACTTGATCGCCGCCTTGCGGTAGGCCTTCTTTATTTCGTCGGCATTGGCACTCTTTGCGACGCCCAACACCTCGTAGTAGTCTCTCTTTTCAGCCATCTTTCGTTACTCTCCTACAACAACCTTTGCAAAACGCAGCACGCGCTCGCCCAGACGGTAACCCGTCTGCACGCAGTCGATCACCTTGCCCTTCTGCTCCTCACCGGCCGCAAAACGGGCAACGGCCTCGGCCACCTCGTCGTCGAATGCCGCACCGATCACCTCGATCTCCGTCACACCGCGCTGCTTGAGTGCCTCGGTGAACTTCTGCGAGATGAGTTGCACGCCATGACGGATCGACTCCACATCGTCGCTCTTCTCCATTGCTGCTACGGCACGCTGCACATCGTCACGCACGGGGAGCATCGCCAACAGCACCTCCTTGCCGCCCGTCTCGACCAACTCCATCTTCTCGCGCAGCGTGCGCTTACGGTAGTTGTCGAACTCGGCCTGCAGGCGCAGAAACCGATCTTTCCACTCGGCCACCTCGGCCGCGAGCTTTTCCGTCTCGGTTGCCTCCTCCGCCTGCTCCTCGGCACGCTCTGTCATTGTGTCAGATTGACCGCCCGTTTCGTCTGCCACATTGGCACACGGCTCGCCCTCGCACGAGGGGTAGCCGTCGCGGTTATCGAAACCTTCTTCGCCATTAATAGCCTCATTATAAATCTTTTCCTTTTCCATATCGTTATTTTTTCTTCGTTTCCACCACATAGTAATCACAAATTATATACCACCGATGATGTAGATCGCCGGATGGCGTTGCAGATCGGGTACCGTCGCCTTGCGCCACTCTCGGACGGGCATCGTCCGCACCCACTCGGTCGGGGCGGTCAGCTCCATTGCCACCGTGAGCCGCGTTTCGCTCTGCAGCGTTTCGATAAGCTCTGCGAAGAGCTTTTGGTTGCGGTAGGGAGCCTCGATAAAGAGCTGCGACTGATGCTCCTGCAGGGCACGCCGCTCGAAGTGACGGATTGCCCGCTGCCGCTCGGTCGGTTTGACAGGGAGGTAGCCGTTGAAAGCGAACGACTGGCCGTTCAGCCCCGAGGCCATCACCGCCAAGATGATCGACGAGGGGCCGACGAGCGGTACGACACGAATCCCCTTACGGTGTGCCGCCTCGACGACGAGTGCCCCCGGGTCGGCTACGCACGGAACGCCCGCCTCGGAGATCACTCCCGCCGAATGCCCCTCCAAGAGCGGCTTGATCAGCTCCTCGACTGCTGCGCCGGCGACCGTGTGCTCGTTCAGCTCACGAAACTCCAGCTCCGCAATCGGACGGCTGATGCCCGCCTTTGAGAGAAAACGGCGTGCCGAACGGGTGTTCTCAACGATGAAGTAGTCGAGCCCGTCCATCACTGCGCGGTTCGCTGCGGGAAGCACCTCCCACGGTGCCGTTTCGTCCGAGATCGGACAGGGAATCAAGTAGAGTGTTCCTAAATTCATATTCAGCGGTCAGCAATCGGCT
The DNA here is from genome assembly GCA_964628945.1 of uncultured Alistipes sp. Taxonomy (GTDB): domain Bacteria; phylum Bacteroidota; class Bacteroidia; order Bacteroidales; family Rikenellaceae; genus Alistipes. The sequence goes on from CAZVNR010000007.1 coordinate 7,788, forward strand.
TTTATTCTTTTGGTCGGGAGTTCTGGGAATTCTGGGAATTCTGGGAGCTCTGCAAAAGATCTCTTTCCTCTTTCCTCTCTGCTCTTTACTCTTTAATGTATGTTCGTTTTACGCGGTTTGCGATCGAGGTCAGCACCTCGTAGGGGATCGTGTCGAGCACCTTGGCCATCGCCGCAGGGTCGTGATCGGGGGCTGCGGAGAAGATCTCCACCTCGTCGCCCTCCTTGACCCCCTCGACGGCCGTGACATCGATCATGCAGCTGTCCATACAGATCCGCCCCACGATCGGCGCAGCCACACCGCCTATGCGCATCGACCATCGCCCGCATCCGAGCTTGCGATCCAATCCGTCGGCATAGCCGATCGGGATGGTTGCCGTCACCGTATCGCACTCCAAACGCTCGGCGCGTCCGTAACCGACCGTTTCGCCCGCTGCAAGGTGCTTCAACTGCACGATGCGGCTCTTGAGGGTCGCTACGGGGGTCAGTGCCCCCGCTTCGGCCTCGCCCAAACCGTAGAGCCCGATTCCCAAGCGGCACAAATCGTAGTGCGCCTCCGGAAAGCGCAGGATCGCTGCCGAGGCGGCCAAGTGCCGCTTGACGGGGTAGTGCAGCGCAGCCATCAGGCGGCTGCTCATCCGCTCGAAACGGGCGATCTGTTGGCGCGTAAAGTCATCCTCGCACGGTTCGTCGGCGCAGCAGAGGTGCGAGAAGATCGTCGCCACCTGCACCTCGTGCGTGGTGTGCAACGCCTCGATCGCCTCCGTGATCTCCTCCTCGGTAAAGCCCAAACGGTGCATCCCCGTATCCAACTTCAGGTGGATCGGATAACGCTCCTCGCCGCTACACGAAACCGCCTCGGCAAAGGTGCGGAGCGAGTGCAGACTATAAATCTCGGGCTCGAGGCGGTAGGCGATCATCTGCTCGAAACTGTCGGCATCGGCGTTGAGCACGACGATCGGCATCGTGATCCCTCGCTCGCGCAGGCGCACACCCTCGTCGGCGAAGGCGACCGCCAAGTAGGCGACCCCCTCGTGCTGAAGGAGTTGCGCCACCTCGTAGTCCCCCGTCCCGTAGGAGGAGGCCTTGACCATCGCCACCAAGCGACACCCCTCGCCGAGCAGCGAGCGGAAGTAGTTGAGGTTGCGGGTCATCGCATCGAGATTGACCTCCAAGACGGTCGTATGGCTCCTCTCCGAGAGGGCGTGAGCCAACTTCTCGAACCGGAACGCCCGCGCCCCCTTGACCAACACGGCCGCATCGGCCAGCAGCCGGCGGCTCAACCGTGCAAGACACTCGTCGGTCGTGCGGTAGCACCACTTTTGACAACTGAAGCGGTCGGCGTTGCGCGTGATGCGGTCGCCGATGCCGATCAGACAGTCGATTCCGGCTCGCTCGACCATCTGCGCCACGCGACGGTAGAGCTCCTCCTCCGTCAGGCCGCTCTGTGCAATATCCGAAAGAATCAGCACCTTGCGCCGTTCGCCTGCCACCGTGTGCAGGTAGTCGAGCGCAAGTGCCAACGAATTAATATCTAAATTGTAGGCATCGTTCACCAAGAGCGAGTGGTGGATGCCCTCCTTCACCTCCAAGCGCATCGCCACCTGCGGCGTGGCCGTAAACGATGCGGCGGGGTAACCCATCGCCTCCAAGAACTGCTCGACGAGCTGCGCATTGCGGCGCGAAGCCTCACCGCCGACCAGCTCGGAGGCCGGCGCATTGGCTGCAGCGGCATCGAAGAGCTCGCGGTCGGCGTAGCGGTTGCGAAGGAGCGAGGCCAACGGCTCGTAGTGGCTGTGGTAGATGATCTTCCGTGCACTGCGTGCCAAGACCATCTTCTCTTGCGCCTTCTCCTCGAGACAGGCAAAGTGCTCCTGATGGGCATCGCCGAGCGAGGTGAAGATCGCCACATCGGGGCGGATGATCCGCTCCAAACGCTCCATCTCGCCGCGTTCGGAAATCCCCGCCTCGAAGATCGCCAACTCCTCGTCGCCCTCCAGCATCAAGACCGAGAGCGGTACGCCGAGCTGCGAGTTGTAGCTCTTGGGCGAGCGGTAGTGCTTCACGGTCGCGGGCAGCTCCTCGGCGATCCACTCCTTGATCACCGTCTTGCCGTTCGATCCCGTAATGCCGACCACCGTGCCGCAAAATTGTGCGCGATGGTAGGCTGCCCAGCGTTGCAGCGCCTCGATGGCATTCGTGACCACCACGCAGCCGCACGCTGCTACGACCTCGGTCGGCTCTTCGACCAAGAAGGCGCGCACACCGCGTGCGGCCATCTCGGGGATGAAATTGTGCGAATCGTGGTGGGCACCGTGCATCGCCACGAAGAGCGGAGCCGCTCCCAGTTCGCACGAGAGCGAGCGCGAATCGGTCACCACCGAACGCACCTCGCAATCCTCTCCCTGCAGCCGACCGCCCACGATGGCGGCTATTTGTGACAAGCGATAGTTCATACCCTATGCGTGAAAAGTTACAATCGTAATTCCGGCACCGCCGCGGTCGGCGTGCTCGTCTTTGGCCGAGGCGACCTCCCTCACCGAGCGCAGGTAGCTGCGGATCTCCTCCTTCAAGGCACCCGTCCCCTTGCCGTGCAGGATCGTCACCGATCCGATGCCGAGCATAATGGCATCATCGACCAGATCGCGCACCTCCTCCAACGCCTCGACAGCGCGCATACCGCGCACATCAATATGGTCGCGGAACTGGAGCTTGCGTGCTGAAATATCGGCCGAATAGACCGTACGGGCGGTTGTCGGACGGGTCGCTTCGCGGTACTCGGCATTCGATACGACCGTGAGCAACCCCACGCTGACCGTCGTGAGCATCTGTCCGAAGGCGACCTGTGCGCGCTTGCCTTGCAGCGACTGAACGATGCCGACGACATCCTGCCCGACCATCCGCACCTTCGCCCCCACCTCGACGGGTTGCACTTTGGGCTTCGGTGCGGGTGCTTGGGTTGTTTCGTCGGCCGCCCTGCTCTGCTGCGCTTTGCGTTCGGCGCGGCGTTGGCGACGGCGTTCGATGCGCTCGATCTCGCGCTGCACATCCGCCTCGCGGGCGGCGGCATCGGCCTGCTCGACCCGTTCGCGGAAGTCGTCCAACTCCTTGCGAGCCAAGCGCGTCAGCTCCTTCTCGGCCTGCGCTTCGCGGATCGTGCGGATCGTGTTCTCGATCTGACGATTCGCCCCCGCGATCAGCTCCTGCGCCTCCTGCTTCGCGCGGCGCAGAATCTCCTGCCGCTCGGCGCGGATCTTCTGCAGCTGCTCCGAGTAGTTCTGCTCCAACTCCTCGACCTTGCGGTCGGTCTGACGGATGCGGTCGCGCTTCTGCTCCCAGTAGTGTTTGTCGCGGGCGATCTCGCGCAGCTGTTTCTCAAGGTTGATATGGTCCGAACCCGCCTTCTCGCTTGCACGGCGGATCAGCTCCTCGGGCAGTCCGATCTTGCGGGCGATCTCGATGGCAAACGAGCTGCCCGGCTTCCCCTGCTCCAAGCGGAACAGGGGGCGGATATGTTGTACATCGAAGGCCATCGCGCCGTTCGAGATCCCCTCGGTCGAGGAGGCGTAGTATTTGATGTTGGCGTAGTGGGTCGTGATCACGCCGTAGGCTTTGCGCTCGACCAACCGCTCGAGGATCGCCTCGGCGATCGCTCCGCCGATGATCGGCTCGGTACCCGAACCAAACTCGTCGATCAGTACCAGCGCATCGCTCGCGGCGGCCGAGAGTATCTGTCGCATATTGTGCAGGTGCGACGAGTAGGTCGAGAGGTCGTTATCCATCGACTGCTCGTCGCCGATGTCGATCGAGATCGAGCGGAATAGCGGCAGCTCGGTCGCCTCCGAGGCGGGCACCAAGAAGCCGCACTGACACATGTATTGTACGATGCCGGTCGTCTTCAGACAAACCGACTTTCCGCCTGCATTCGGGCCCGAGATGACCAAAATACGCTTCGTGCGGTCGAGCGAGAGGCTCAAGGGGACAATCTCGCGCCCTTGTGCGCGGAGCGACTGCTCCAAGATCGGGTGGCGTGCCTCGCGCAGCTCCATCCGATCGTCCAACGAGAGGATCGGCTTTACGCAACGGTTCTCGGTTGCCCATCGTCCTTTGGCACGCAGCATATCAATCTCGGCGAGGTAGTCGCCCGCCTCGGCAATCAGCGGAGCCTCGGGACGGATCTCGTCGGTCAGCTCCGTGAGGATGCGGACGATTTCGCGCCGCTCGGCATACTCCAACTCGCGCAGCTCGTTGTTCAGCTCGACCACCTCGACCGGCTCGACATAGAAAGTGCGACCCGTCGCCGACTCGTCCTGAATGAATCCGGCCAGCTTGCGCTTGTTGGCGGCCGAGACGGGGATCACCGTCTTGCCGTCGCGCACCGAGAGCTGTGCATCGGCCTCGACAATGCCGGCCCGCTTGGCCGCCTGCAAGACCTGTTGCAGTCGCTTGGCCGCCTGCCCTTCGCGCTCGCGGATCGCCCGACGGATCGAGTAGAGCTCCTCGGAGGCCGTGTCGCGCACCTCTTCGCGCTCATCGACTACGCGGTCGATCCGCTCGACAAGGTGCGGAAAGAGCGCGACGGGGCGGGTCAGCGCGTGGAGTGCGGGGTAGGTTGCGGCACGCTGCCGGATAAAGGCGGCAACGGCGCCGATCGTGCGCAGGGCGCGTTGCAGCGTGGCGACCTCCGCTACCTCCAAAAACAACCCTTCGATCGTCAGCTTGGCCGTGATCGGCTCCGTGTCGGGATAGTCGCCCGACGGGAAGTCGTACTCCATCACCAAGAGCGAGCGCATCTCGTCGGCGAGCGTGAGCCGCCGCTCGATCTCGCGTGCGGAGGTCGAGAAACGCTGCTCGTCGATCTTGCGACGGGCGGCCGCCATCGTTGTTAGGGCGGCTACCTGCTCGCGCAGTCGATCGAACCCGATCTTCTGTTCAAAGGTGGCGGGGTAGATCATGCAAAGACTATTTATTCGCCTTTTTAGCAGCTTTGGCGGCCTTTTTCTCCGCCCTCTTTTCGGCCTTGGCGGCACGCTTGGCGGCCTTCTCCTGCTGCTTCTCGGCATCCCTGCCGAAGACCGAGAGGTGCACATAGCGGGCGGGGTTCTCCTTCAGATCGGCCAGCAGCAGCGAGAGGTTCTCGCTGGCGGCCGTGAGGTTGTTGTACATCGCGCGATCGTTCATCAGCTGCCCGAGCGTACCCTCACCCTCGTCGATCTTGCGCACGAGCGTATTCAACTCCTCGATCGTCGCGGTCAGCTTCTCGGCAAAGGCGTTCTGATCCAACGCCGTCACGATGCCGTTGGCACCCTCGATCAGGCTGTCGATACGGGGTGCGTTCTCGCCGAGCATCGACGAAAATTGGGCCAGATCCTCGACGGCCGTGCCGATCGTCTGCTTCTCGGCTGCGAGCAGTTCGGCGACATCCTCCGTGATCGACTCGAGGTGGTCGATCGTCGCCTCCAAGTTGGCCGAGTTGCTCTCCATGATCGTATTCAGATTGTGCAGCGTGCGGTTCAGCTCCCCGGCAATCTGCGAGAACTTCTGCTTGAAGAAGTCCAGCTCCGAACCGGCCACATCCATCAGATCGCGGTCGCGGCTCGAACGGATCGTGTCACCCTCCGAGAGGTACTCGTGGGCGTGGCCATAGACGATCTCGATCGCCTTGCCACCCAAGAATCCGTCGCTGAAGATACGCGCCTCCGAGTCGATCGGAATGCGGTACGAGCGGCGCACGATCAGGTGCAGAATCACCTTGTCGCTCTCGGTGGGGTCTAACTCGATGCGGGCGACCGAACCGATCTTCACGCCCTTCATCGTCACGGCCGAGGCCTCCTGTACGCCGCTCACCTGATCGTAGGCGGCCAAATACTCCACATTGCGGCTGAAGACATCCAACCCGCTCATAAAGCGAATACCGCCCCAAGCGAGCAGTAACATTGCTACGGCGAAAAGGCCGATCTTTGCTTCTCTTTTCATATTCTGCTTGTTCGTTTCACAAACTTTCGTTCTCTATCGTTTTTTCGAGATCACCTGCTCTTCGCGTACCGATACGACGAAACAACCCTTGAAGGTGCGCCGTACGACCAGCGCGGCCTCGGCCGCCTCCTGCTGGGTCGTGTAGCGACCGACGCCGTATTTGTAGGGGTAGGCACCGTCGCCCTTGAAGGCGATGATGCGCCCGCGATACGCCTTGAACTCCGATGCGTTGGCCGACATCGCCTTGGCCGAGGCCATCACCTGTACGGTGTAGAAGGGCTGCCCCTTTGTGGCGGCCGGTTGTGCCTCGGGTTGCTCCTTCGTCGCCGCTTGCGGCTTGGCATCCTGCTCGATTACCTCCTCGGCGGCGGCGTAGAGGCGCGGATCGAACAACTTTCGATCCGTTGTCGGCTGCTTCGGCTGTGCGGCGGCGGGTTGCTCGGTCGCTGCCGGCTTTTTGGTCGTTGTCGTTTTTTGGGTTGCGGCAGGCTGCTCGGTCACGGCCGGCTTTTCGGGGATGGCCGGTACGCTGACCGATACGGCCGAAGCCTCCTCCTCGGCCGCACGCATCTTCCGTACGCTCTCCGAGTAGGCGCGTACCGAGCGGTAGAGCGCATCGACGATCTGGTTGATCCCCTTATCCGACTTCAGATAGGCCAACTCCTCCTTGTTCGAGAGAAAACCGATCTCGGTCAGTACGCCGGGCATATTCGTCGCATAGAGCACGCGCAACAGCTGCGGTTTCACGCCGCGCGAGCTGCGCCCCGCCTTCATGTAGTTCTGCTGAATGCAGTTGGCCATCATACGGCTGTACTCACCATAGGTGAACTGCAGATTCTCGATGTGGGCGCGGATGATCGCTGCCTCGCGCTCGTCCGACATATCGAGCAGATCGTCGCGGTTGCTCTCGTAGAGTGCCTCCTCGTTGTAGCGTTGCTCTTTGGTGCTCTCGCCCATAATCAGCGTTTCGACACCCTTCGCCGAGGTCGATCGGGCGGCGTTGGCGTGTACCGAGATGAAGAGATCGCCCCCTGCGGCGTTGGCTATATCGGCTCTTTTTTGCAAATCTTCGATCTTTGTCGGAGCCAGTGCCTTGTCCGTTTTGCGCGTATAGACCACCTTCACGCCCGACATCCCCTGCTCGATCTTTTTACCCAAGCGCAAGACCACCTTCAGCGTCAGATCCTTCTCACGCACACCGCCGTAGGTGGCGCCCGGGTCGTTTCCGCCGTGGCCGGCATCGAGTACAATCACCCGCACACCGTGCGCCGACGATTGGTCGGCTCGGGAGCTGAACGGGAGCAGCAAAAGCAGCGAAAAAAGCAAAAGAATACGCGCGCGCATATTTTTTAAGGGTTCAAAATTGGTTCTATCTCTAAATTTTTACCTATCTTTGTCGGTCGTACACTCCCCGAAACGGACGAAAAAACTCCTCTCGGAGGTGGTTTGCCGACTTCGTCGGCAAAAGTACGGAAAAAAATTGGTATTCGCATTGATTTTGAAGAAAAGGACCACAAAATATCTGGTTTCGGCCCTCTGCGCGCTGCTTGTCGCACAGCTTGTCTTCGGTTTCTCGGCCCCGCGTCATGCGGTCGGGCAGTGGATCGAGGACTCCCTTGCGTTGCGCACCGCCTCTCCGTCAGCCCGCCCCGTTGCCGATACGGCAGCCGATCAGGCCGCTACGCTGCGCCCCGACCGCGAAACACGCCGTCAGCAACGCCGCGCACTGCGCAGCCGTCGCGTGCACACAACCGATACGATCACCGGCGACTCGACCGCACGCCTTACGGCCGATACGCTCGCTGTTGCCGCGACCGATTCGGTTGCTCGTGACACGGTACGCCAACCCCGTCCGGCGCAGAAGATGCTCGACAACTCGATCATCGGTAAAAACAAGGACTCGTTGGTCTATGATGTGCGCAATAAGTTGGTCTATATCTACAACGAGGGCGATGTCGCCTACGGTGAGAGTGGTCTGAAGGCCGACTTTATGCGGATTGATATGAACTCGAAGCTCGTCTATGCCTACGGTAAGGCCGACTCGGTCGATGGCAAACCGACGGTCACCAAACCCGAATACACCGAAGGGAGCGAGAGCTATCAGATGGATACGATCACCTACAACCTCGATACGAAGAAGGCAAAGATCAAGGGTGTCGCCACGCAACAGGGCGACGGCTGGTTGGTCGGCGGTTCGGTGAAGCGTGTCGATGAGCACGCGATCAACATCGAGAACGGTATGTACACCACCTGCGAGCATACCGACCACCCGCACTTCTACCTTGCGATGACCAAGGCGAAGGTGATCCCGGGCAAGAAGGTGGTGACGGGTCCCGCCTATCTGGTGATGGAGGATGTGCCGATCTACTTCCTCGGTATCCCCGAGGGATTCTTCCCGATCAGCTCGGGCCCCAAATCGGGTATCCTGATGCCGACCTACGGCGAGGAGTACTCCAAGGGCTTCTTTATCCGCGATCTGGGCTACTACTTCACGCTGGGCGAGCACGCCGATCTGGCCGTGCGCGGCGGTTTCTATACGCTCGGTTCGTGGGAGGCCTCGGCCGCTTCGCGCTACATCAAACGCTATAAGTACAGCGGTAGCTTCAATGTCCGCTACTCGAACATCAAGACGGGCGAAAAGGGTGAGCCGGACTACATCAAACAGCAGAACTTCCGCATCCAGTGGTCGCATCAGCAGGATGCCAAGGCCAACCCGGGTTCGACCTTCTCGGCCTCGGTGAACTTCGCCACGAGCGGTTACAGCAAGTACTCGGCGACGAACCTGAACGATATGCTCTCGACGCAGACCAACTCGTCGATCTCCTACTCGAAGAACTGGGCCGGAACGCCCTTCTCGCTCTCGGCCAATATGGCCATCTCGCAGAACTCGCAGAACCAGTCGATCGCCGTCACGCTGCCGACGATGGTCTTCAATGTGTCGCGTATCTACCCCTTCAAGCGCAAGGAGAAGGTGGGCAAGGATCGTTGGTACGAGAAGATCTCGATGCAATATACGGGTAAACTGACCAACTCGGTGCAGACGACCGAAAAGGAGGTCTTCACGAAGCAGACGCTCGAGAATATGAAGAACGGTGTCGAGCACTCGATCCCCGTATCGGCCTCGTTCAACATCTTCAACTACATCAACTTCACCCCCTCGTTCAACTGGAACGAGAAGTGGTACTTCAAGCGACAGGAGTATGAGTGGAATCCCGTGACGAACCGCACCGATACGCTGCCGGCCGACTACGGCTTCTATCGCCTCTACAACTACTCGCTCTCGGCCTCGACCTCGACGACCATCTACGGTATGTTCGACTTCACGAAGAAGAGGCGCGATCGCAAGATTCAGGCGATCCGCCACACGATCACCCCCTCGGTCGGCTTCTCCTATGCGCCAGACTTCTCCGATCCGAAGTACGGCTACTATCGCACGCGACAGATCGACTCAACGGGTCGCTATCAGACCTACTCGCCCTATGCGATCAACGCCTACGGTGTCCCCTCGTCGGGTCGCTCGATGTCGATGAACTTCTCGCTTTCGCAGAACCTCGAGATGAAGGTGCTCTCGAAACGCGACACCTCGGGCGTGAAGAAGATCAAACTGATCGACGAACTGCGCCTCAGTGCCTCGTACAACTTCTTGGCCGACTCGATGCGCCTCTCGACCATCCCGCTCACCTTCCGAACTACGCTCTTCAAGAACTTCGGTATCAACTTCTCGACGACGCTCGACCCCTACAAGGTGACCCCCGAGGGTAAGCGCATCGACCAGCTCTTCTTCCCGGGCCGTATCACTTCGCTCGGCTGGTCGTTCGGCTACACCTTCAAGTCGCGGCAGGATAACTCGAAACCCGCCGTGAACGACATCACGAGCATCCCGCCCGAGTATCAAAACCCCTTCTACGACCCCTACGGCCATATGGATCCCGTCCTGCGAAGGCAGTATATGGCGCAGAGCTACTACGACTTCTCGCTGCCGTGGAACATTGGCTTTAACTACGCGATCAACTACTCGATCTCTTATGTAAATAATGGTACGACGGGCTACCGCAAGAATATCACGCAGACGATCGGCTTCAACGGCTCGCTGACCATCACGCCGAAGATGGGTATGACCTTCCAAGGCGGTTACGACTTCAAGAACCGCAAGCTGACCACCTCGGCGATCTCGTTCACGCGCGACCTGCACTGCTGGCAGATGTCCTTCTCGTGGATTCCCTTCGGTTTCCACCGCAGCTGGAGCTTCAACATCGGAGTCAAGGCCTCGTCGCTCGCCGACTTGAAGTACGACAAGTCGCAGTCGATGTATGACAATATGTATTAGGGTAGGGTAGACCTGACGGTTGGTAAATTCTAAATTTTGAATTGGTTTACCGCTCTCCTTCGAGCCATGTCATAAAGTCGGCCGTGCGGGAGCGGCTGACGAAGACCTCGAAGGCGGGTTTGGGATCGAGGGTCACCTTAAGACGGTTCGAGGGGTGCTTCGAGATGCCGGCGATGGCACTCACGGCCACCGTGCAGTTGCGCGAGATGCGGAAGAAGTGCTGCGGGTCGAGCTGCTCCGATACGGTGTCGAGCGATGCGTCGAGCACATAGCTGCGATTCTCGGTCGTGACCAAGTGCGTGCTCTTATCCTCGGCGTGGATATAGGCCACCTGCGCCGTGTCGATCACCGACAGACGGTCGCCAAACTTCACGACAAAACGCCGTTTATAGACATTCGTCTCGGGTTTGCCGGTCAGTGCCGAGCGCAGCTGCTCGAGGTCGATCGAGGGGGCACTCTCGGCCTCCAACGCCGCACGGCAGCGTGCAACGGCCGCCTTGAGCAGTTCGGGGTCGATCGGTTTGAGCAGATAGTCGATCGAATTGACGCGAAACGCCTTGACGGCGTAGCTGTCAAAGGCGGTCGTGATCACCACCTTCCCCTTCACCTCCGTTTGGGCGAAGATATCGAAACACATACCGTCCGAGAGCTCGACATCCATAAAGATGATATCGGCGCGATGCTCGGCCGCCTGCAGCCACCGAACAGCCCCCTGCACCGAGCTCTCGATGCCGACAACGGTCAGGTCGTCGAAGAGCCGCTCGAGCGTGCGTCGCAGGTTGGCTTGTGCCGGAATCTCGTCCTCGATAATCAATACTTGGTAGTGTTTCATAGCAGTGGTAGTTGAATCGTAAAGTGGGTGTCGGTTTGCTCGACAAGGATCGTGCGATCCGAGAGGTCGAGGTATTGTTGGCGGATATTTTTCAACCCCTTGCGGGTCGAGGCCTGTCGGCTGATGCGCGGCTGGAGGTTGTTCGTGACATAGAGCGTGTCGGCCTCGTCGCGGATCGTGATCACGAGCGGCTGCTCCGAGCTGACGATGTTGTGCTTCGTGCCGTTCTCGATGAGCAGCTGCAGCGAGCAGGGGATCACATAGCGGCGCAGTGCCCGCTCCGAAAGCTCGAATTGAACCGAGAAACCATCGGTGAAACGCTCCTGCAGCAGGTCGATGTATTTGTGGGCGAAGCTGACCTCCTCGCTCAAGGGAACCAGCTGCTCGTCCTCGGTCTTGAGCATATAGCGGTAACAGTCGGCCAGCTTGCGGATGAAGGCCGAGGCGCGTTCGCTCTTCTGCTCCTGTACGAGGTAGTCGAGGATGTTGAGCGAGTTGAAGAGGAAGTGGGGGTTGATCTGCATCTTCAGCTTGTTGTACTGAAACTGTGCCAGATGCTTCTTGCCGCGCTCGGTGCTCAACTCCGACTTCGAGATCAGAACCGAAACGACGAGCTTCATCAGGGCATAGACCACCACATCGCACAAGAGCACGACGGCGTAGAGGCGTAGGTAGGGGAGCATGGCGAAGATCGCCGTGTTGCCGTTCGGGAAGTTGTAATAGACGATCAGCGTGATGACGGCCGAGAACGCCACAATGAGCAGCACGCTGCCGATCGTGCGCAGTTCGCGCCGCTCGACGATGCGGGGGCGGAAGCTGGCAAAGAAGAGGTTGCCGCAGAGCATCACCAGCAGCGCAAAGGTGTTCTTCAGCACGCGGTGCGCCTCGTGATAGATGCTCGTGTGGATGAAGTAGTCGGAGTTGAAGATCAGCGTGTAGGAGATGCGGAACAGCAGGATCATCGAGACGATTAGGATCAGATGCGCAACGGGGGGCGACCAGCCGCCTCGCGTGTCGTGCTGATCGCCGCGCAGCCGTGCAAAGGCATAGACTCCCCAGCCGAGCAACTCGGTGTAGAGCATCGTGCTGAGTGCCGATGAGAGGATCGGGTTGGGGACGACCAGCGCGATGAGCGTAGCTCCGTAGGTGCCGATCAGGTAGCCTGCGAAGGTGCCGACGAGGGTCAGAATGGCGATCATCTCGGCGTGCAGCCGGTGGCGCAGGGCGATGATGACGATCAGGGCGATCGTGAGCACCGTCAGCGGCAGATCATCGACATAGTTTACCACACGGCTCATTGTGGCAATCAGCGCATGAGCTGCGGCGAAGAGGTGGATGATCAAGGGGGTCGAAAGCCCCGAGGTCTTGATGGCCATAGATACAGCGTGAAGTACTTTGCTCGTTTCGAGAGAATAAAGGTAGCTCTTTTTTGTTGTTTTTGCAAATTTTCTATCTTTTTCTGCCCAAACAGCCCCTTTTTTTGCCTTTCGTCACCCCTTTTCGGCCGTTCGTCGCTTTTTTGTCGCAATTCGTCGCGCTAAAATTTGTAGTTTTCTATCATTTTTATAATTTTGTATAACCAAAACTGCGTAAAAAAGTAAAAACCTAAATACGAACTATGCTTAAAAAACCTGAACTGTCGTTTTGGCAGATGTGGAATTTGAGCTTCGGATTCTTCGGAGTTCAGATTGCCTATGCACTGCAGAGTGCTAATATCAGTCGTATCTTCGCCACGCTCGGTGCCGATCCCCACGACTTGAGTTTCTTTTGGATCCTTCCCCCGCTGATGGGTATGGTCGTTCAGCCGCTGGTCGGCACTTGGAGCGATAAGACTTGGTGCCGCTGGGGGCGCCGCAAACCTTATTTATACATAGGTGCGCTGGTGGCCGTTGCCGTGATGGCCTTCCTGCCGAATGCCGGCTCGTTGGGTCTGACGGTGAAGATGGCGATGGTCTTCGGCTTGGTGATGCTGATGCTCTTGGATACCTCGATCAATATGGCGATGCAACCCTTCAAGATGATGGTGGGCGATATGGTCAATGAGCGGCAGAAGGCGCAGGCCTACTCGATTCAGTCGATGCTCTGCAACGCCGGTTCGCTCGTGGGTTACCTCTTCCCCTACATCTTCACTTGGATTGGTATTCAGTCGGTTGCACCGAAGGGCGTGATCCCCGATTCGGTGATCTACTCGTTCTATGTGGGTGCGGCGATTCTGATCCTCTGCGTCCTCTATACGGGTGCGACGGTCAAGGAGATGAACCCCGAGGAGTATGCCGCTTTCCACGGCATTAAACCCGAAGAGGAGAAGAAGGAGGAGCAGAAGGGCCTCGTTCACCTGCTGCTGCACGCCCCGAAGGCCTTCTGGCAGATCGGTTTGGTGCAGTTTTTCTCGTGGGTCGGCTTCCTCTATATGTGGACCTATACGAACGGTGCGATCGCCGAGACGATCTGGCAGACGACCGATACGGCCTCGAAGGCGTATCAGGCGGCTGGTGACTGGGTGGGCGTGCTGTTCGCCGTGCAGGCCATCGGGTCGATAGTGTGGGCCATGGTGCTGCCGTTGTTCAAGCATGCCAAGATGGGCTACGCCGTGAGCCTCGTGATCGGCGGTTTGGGCTTCATCTCGACCTACTTCATCCACGACCAACACCTGCTCTTCGTGTCGTACCTCTTGATCGGTTGCGGTTGGGCGGCGATGTTGGCCATGCCCTTCGCGCTGCTGACCAACGCACTGACGGGCGGCTCGATGGGTGCCTATTTGGGGCTGTTTAACTGCACGATCTGCCTGCCGCAGATCATCGCTGCACTCGTTGGCGGCCTGCTGCTCAAGCTGGTGGGTGGCGAGCAGGCGATGATGCTCGTCGTAGCGGGTCTGTCGCTCCTCTTGGGCGCAGTAGCTGTAGCCGGCATTCAGACCAAGAAAGCATAAAACAAACACAAATAAACAAATTCATCAACTTAATTATTAACTAACAACACGCAAAGCACTATGAGAAAATTTCTCGCAATGTGTCTGGGGATGCTGCTTTTAGGCATCATTACCCCCCCCCTCGCAGTTGCCCAAAGTGGTGATTATGAGGTAAGTGGCGTTGTGCTCGACGCGACCGGAATGCCCGTTATCGGTGCAACGGTTGTCGAGGTCGGCACGACGAACGGTACATCGACCGATATCGACGGTAAGTATGTACTCAAAGTGAAGGACGCCAACTCGGTAGTGAGCGTCAGCTACATCGGTTACAAGACCGTTGAGGTCGTAGCCGCTTCGAGCCTGCTGAAACAGGTTACGCTCGAGGAGGATCTGATGTCGCTCGAGGAGGTGGTCGTTATCGGTTACGGTGGTGTCAAGAAGAACGACATGACCGGTTCGGTAGTGGCCATCAAGGCGGAGGATATCAACCGCGGTGCCGTCAATACGCCCGATCAGCTGATGATGGGTAAGGTACCGGGTCTGCTTGTAACGCCCGCCGGTGGTGACCCGGGTGGCAGCGCAACGATTCGTATCCGTGGTAATGCGTCGCTGAACGCATCGAACGACCCGCTGATCGTGATCGACGGCGTGCCCGTTTCGGAGAATGGCGGTATGGGTATGGGTAGCCCGCTGGCTACGGTGAACCCGAACGACATCGAGTCGATGACCGTCCTGAAGGATGCTTCGGCAACGGCCATCTACGGTTCGCGTGCATCGAACGGTGTGATCATCATCACGACGAAGAAGGGCTCGGGCAAGCAGCTCAATGTTTCGTACAACTCGAGCTACACCGTGAAGGTGAACTCGGACGAGATCGATGTAATGTCGGGTAAGGCCTATGCCAACTATATGACGAGCATCTACGATGCCGGTAATGCAGCCGACAATCAGAAGATTCAGTCGCTCTTGGGGGCCAACGGAGAGATCTACGACACCGACTGGCAGAAGGAGATCTATCGCACGGCTTTCTCGACCGACCACAACCTCTCGGTTTACGGCAACACGGAGAGCGGCAACCTGCCGTATCGTGTCAGCCTCGGTATCAACTACGACGAGGGTACGGTTAAGGGCGGTGACAACACGCGCGCCAATGTGGGTGTGAACCTCGCTCCGAAGTTCTTCGACGAGCACCTGACCGTGAATCTGAACCTGAAGGGTGTGTACAGCAAGTCGAACTGGACGAACAACGCCGTATATGACGCCTTGAGCTACGACCCGACCAAGCCGAAGTACTTCCTCAACGCCGACGGTTCGGTGAACAAGGAGATTGCCAACGGCTACTGGAACTGGGGTATCATCGACGGCAGCGGCAAGTTCAACCCCGAGATGAATGCCAACACGAACCCCCTCTCGTCGCTCAACGACTATGTGAACTATTCGGATTCGTATCGTTCGGTGGGTAATGTGCAGTTCGACTATAAGATCCACGGTCTGGAGGATCTGCGTCTGAACCTGAACCTCGGTTACGACTGGACGAAGTCGGAGGGTACGAACTACAACGAGCTCGGCTCGTATGCCAACATCAAGGCCGGTGCTACGGATGCCTACACGAACTGGGAGAACACGGTCGAGAACACCCTCTTGGAGTTCTACGCCAACTACAACAAGGAGCTGGGTATCCACCGTATCGACGCCATGGCCGGTTACTCGTGGCAGCGCAACTATGTCGAGACGGGTTCGTTGAGCTACTTGAACCACGATCGTACGCAGTGGCACTCGTCGAGCGAGACGGAGGAGTCGCGTACCCCCTATGAGAAGGAGTACTTCCTCGTATCGTTCTTCGGTCGTCTGAACTACTCGATCAACTCGAAGTATCTGTTCACCTTCACGCTGCGTAACGACGGTACGTCGCGCTTCTCGGAGGATAACCGTTGGGGTCTCTTCCCGTCGGCTGCCTTCGCTTGGAACATCGCACAGGAGAACATCCTGAAGGACTCGAAGGTGCTGTCGGCTCTGAAACTCCGCCTCGGTTGGGGTCAGACCGGTCAGCAGAACATCGGCGACAACTACTATCCGCACATTCCGCTCTACCAGTATGTGAACAACGGTAATACGCAGTATATGAACGGCATCGCCGGTACGCTCGCTCCGCAGGCCTACAACTCGGGCATCAAGTGGGAGACGACGACCACCTCGAACATCGGTCTCGATTTCGGTTTCCTGTCGGGTCGCATCTCGGGTAATGTCGATTACTACTACCGCAAGACGACCGATCTGTTGTCGGAGATTGATGTGCCGACCGGCTCGAACTTCACGAACCGTCTGATGTCGAATGTGGGTGAGATGATCAATCAGGGTGTCGAGGTTGCCTTGAACCTGATCCCCGTTCAGACCGAGGATTGGAGCTGGACGATCAACCTCAACGGTACATGGCAGCAGACCGAGATCGGTAAGCTGGCCGACACCTATGTAAAGGTAGGTTCGTCGTTGAGCGGTACGGGCGGTAATTCGTCGGTACACTACAAGGGCTACGCTCCCTACACCTTCTACCTCTATCAACAGGCTTACGATGCCGAGGGTCAGCCGATCCTGAACACCTTTGTTGATCGTGACGGTGACGGTGTGATCACGGAGGATGATAAGTATGTAACGGGTCGCAGTGCAACGCCCGACTTCTACTACGGTATCTCGATGCGCCTGACCTACAAGAACTGGGACTTCGGTTTCAACGGTCACGGTTCGATCGGCAACTACGCGATCAACAAGCTCGCCGTCGATCACTCCTCGACCTACTGCGGTACGCTGGCCTACAACTACCTGCGTAACCTCAACGAGTACCACTTCCGCACGGGCTTCACGGGTCAGACGAGCACCGATCAGGCCTACTCGGATCTCTTCATCGAGAACGCTTCGTTCTTCCGCCTCGACGACATCAACCTCGGTTATACCTTCCGCGAGATTGGTAAGTCGAAGATGAACATCCGCGTAGCCGCATCGTGCCAGAATGTATTTACGATCACCGACTATTCGGGTCTGGATCCCGAGATGAGCAATCAGGATGGTGTTTACAGCACGCTGATCCCGCGTCCGCGTCTGTACACGCTGCGTCTGAACATCAATTTCTAATCAACAGCAACGAAACAATATGAAAAAGATCTTATTATATAGTGTAGCGCTGCTGGCATCGGTGTCGATGTTCAGCGCCTGCGTAGGCGATCTTGATACGGTGCCGATGGCCGAGACGACGATCACGGCCGACAAGGCGTTTGCCGCTTCGGAGAGCTACGATCAGTATGTAAACTATGCATACAGCTACTTCTCGCTCGTATCGCAGGGCGACCCGGGCAGCTCGGATATCGCCGTATCGGATGCAGGTCAGAGCGAGTTCACGCGCCAGTATATGTTCCTCAACGAGCTTTCGGCCGACGGTCTGAAGTGTATTTGGGGTGATGATTATGTCGATGGTCTGCAGTATGGCCGTTGGACGACGACGAACGCTGCCGTGATGGCGGTCTATCTGCGTGGTCTGAAGGGTGTGGCTATCTGCAACCAGTTCCTCCACGAGACCGTTTCGAGCGACGGCGCCGTAACGGGTCGCGGTCACGAGGCTCGTCTGAACGATGTACGCGCTTACCGCTCGGAGATGCGCCTGCTGCGTGCCGTTTACTATACGATCCTGCTCGACCTCTATGGCAACCCGCCCCTCGTACTGCCCGAGAACATCGGTTCGACCAACTTCCCGAAGCAGCTGGGTCGTGCCGGCCTCTTCGCTTGGCTTGAGAACGAGCTGAAGGAGCTGACCGAGGATGAGAACCTGCCTGCAACGCGCATAGCCTATCCGCGTCTGTCGAAGGGTGCCGCTTGGGCCGTATTGGCTCGCCTCTACCTGAATGCAGAGGTCTATACGGGTGAGGCTCGCTGGGCCGAGGCGCAGCAGGCTGCCGAGAAGGTGATCGCCGAGGGTGGTTACCAGCTCAACGACAGCTACGCAAACCTCTTCCGTCAGGATAACTCGACGAACGGTGCACAGAACGAGTTTATCGTAGCTTCGCTCTACGATGCACAGACGACGCAGAGCTGGGGTGGTACGACGCACCTCGTGTATGCATCTGTAAACAGCGATCTGCGTACGGTTGTATCGAAGCTCTACGGCCACGATACCGATATCTACAAGAACCAGTGGAACGGTTACCATGTTTCGGACGACTTCGTGATGAGCAACTTCAACCTGCAGGGTGTGGAGTGGGGTCATACCTCGTCGTGGGGTTACAGCCGTGAGGCCAGCGACAAGCGTGCAATGTTTACGAATGCCGGCTTCGCAAAGGCGTTCGAGAACGAGGTTTCGGATATTACGACCGGTTGGGCCTGCTTGAAGTGGGTTCCGCTGACGAGCGATAATCAGCCGATCCTGACGCAGCTCGACATCGAGTTCTCGTCGGCCGACTTCCCGATCTTCCGTCTGGCCGAGATGTACCTGATTTCGGCCGAGGCCGAGGCACGCCAGAACGGCGGTTCGCTCTCGTCGGATTCGCAGGGCTACAAGCGCATTCAGACGCTGCGCCAGCGTGCCAACGGCGTGGAGGATGTGATGCCGATGACGATCAACCTCGACTACATTCTCTCGGAGCGCGTACGCGAGCTCTACTGGGAGGGTCACCGTCGTACGGACCTGATCCGCTACGGTCTGTTCCTCACTTCGGCTTATCCTTGGCCCTTCAAGGCCGGTGTGCCCGATGGTAAGGCTGCTATGGAGGATCACCGTACGGTATTCCCGATCATTACGACTGATTTGGCTGCCAACCCGAACCTTGTTCAGAACGAGGGTTATTAATCGGCGAAGCGAACCAGTAACAAACGCTTAAAAAAAAGAAGAGTTATGAAATATATCAAATATTTAATGACGCTGATCGCCGCAGCCTCGACGCTCGTGGCTTGCGAGACGGATGTCGATCAGCCGAAGCTCGATGCCGCGGAGAACTATGTGGCTCCCGTGCTCAATCAGCAGGCCGATATCATCGTCAATGGCGATAATGTGAAGGTCGAGAGCGTTACTTTCACCTGTACGCCCGCCGACTTCGGTCTGAATATTCCTGTTCGCTATCAGCTCCACCTGACCAAGGACGGTGCCGATATCGTAGCCGTAACGGCCTATCAGCCGACGATGACGATGCTCAAGTCGGATATCAACGGTTTTGTTGTCAATCAGCTCGGCGTTACGGCCAACGAGGCCGCTACGATCGGTGCTTATGTGGTCGCTTACGCCGGTGAGTCGGATATCTGCACGCCGCGCTCGAATGCGATCAGCTTCACGGTGCAGACCTTCAAGGCAGCGTTGCGCAACTACTACATCTGCGGTGCATTCGTAGGCAGCTGGGATATCAACAACGCTGTCGAGATTTGGGAGACGGCCGGTGGTACGAACATCTATGAGGGTCTGTACAACTTCACCGATCAGGGTGATGGGCAGTCGGGCTTCAAGGTGATGCCGAACCGCGCTTGGGACGGTGGCGAGAAGGGCTTCGATGCCTTCACGAACGACGGTAAGTTCTCGTCGTCGAGCGACGGTAACCTCCAGCTCCCCGCCGGTATCTGGCAGGTAACGGTCGATCTGGCCAACATGACGATCGCCGGTAAGCAGTTTACGCAGGTCGATATTATGGGTTCGTTCAACGGCTGGAGTGATCCCGTCCTGATGAACTACGACTACCTGTCGAACTGCTGGGTATCGGCTTCGACCGTTAGCGGTGGTGACGAGTACAAGATCCGTATGAACGGTTCGTGGGATGTCAGCTACGGTGGCGGTGTGAACGCCTCGGAGTCGCTCCCCGACGGTTTCGAGATCGAGGGCGGTGACAACATCAAGGTCCCGGGTTCGGGTAGCTTCTATGTTGAGTTGCACGCCGATCGCACGCCGTGGGTTGTAACCTATAAAGCAGCCCAGTAATCTTTCGAGAAAGAGTGTAAAACAAAGCCGCACGACGCAAGGCTCGATCCGATTGAGGATCGGCCTTGCCGGGGCGGTGAAACAAACAAACCGAATATGAAAATTTTTAGATATTTAACCGCTTTGGCAGCGGCAGCGATGACCTTCACGGCTTGTGAGAAGGATGCCGCTGACCTCTTTGCGACGGAACCGGTTGCGCCCGTGATGGATGCACACGCCGATGTGCTGCTGACGGAGAATTCGCAGACCGAGAATATCTCGTTTACATGGAAGGCCGCCCGCAACCTTGAGGGCGATGTCCTCTACACGCTCTACGCCACGTCGGAGGCACAGCAGATTCAGCTGACCAAGACGACGAACCTCTACTACACGGCCTCGAAGGAGACGCTGCGCATGCAGCTCGTTGAGGGTCTGAATGCCGAGCCGAACAGCAACTTCTCGGTGAAACTCTTTGTGCTGGCCGACAACGGTGTCTATGAGCTGATCTCGGAGGCCATCACGATCAATGTATTCGCTTGGGGCGACTATGTTCCTGCGGTTGTTTCGCTCTCGTCGGCTGCCCAGCAGGGCATCGTGTTGAGCGAGGATCAGACCGAGAATGTGGAGCTGATCTCGTGGGAGGCTGCCCGCTTCGAGTACGGCACTTCGCCGCGCTACAAGGTGGAGATTCAGTATGGTGACGGTGCTCGTGCAACGCTGGCCGACGGTATCGCCGATACGAAGTTCTCGATCGCTCCCGCAACGCTCAACGCCCAGTTGATCGCGTTGGGTTGCACGAAGGAGGCCGAGAATGAGGTGAAACTGATCGTAACCTCAACGCTCGAGGGCGAGGGTGCTCCCGTGCTTGAGTCGGCTGCTGTCAGCTTCACGGTGAAGCCCTACACGCCGTCGTATCCCGAGTTCGTGATGCTCTGCGGTGACTTTGGTGGTCACAACTGGAGCCCCACCTCGAACCTCCCGATCCTGAAGGGTGATGCCAACACGGGTGTTTACCACGGTTTGGTATCGTACTACGGTGCTACATGGGGTATGAAGGTGATCTACACGCATCCCAAGTCGCAGGAGACTGTTTGGGTTGGTGGTACGAGCGAGGATGGCGTGAACTACGCAATCGGCTCGACCGTTGGTGACAATGTCGCTCCCGAGGAGGGCTCGTATGTAGTCTATGTTGATCTTGCCAAGGGCACGATGACGCTCGGTAAGATCGAATCGATCGGTCTGATCGGTTCGGCCACGGAGCTGGGCTGGGACGGCCAAACGAACTTCACCTACAACGCCGAGACGGGCGCAATGGAGCTGAAGGGTATGACACTCGGTGAGGGTGCCTACAAGATCCGCGTAAACGACAACTGGGGCAACCCGTGGGAGGATCCGAAGGCCTACAACATGGGTGGCTCGCCCGATGCACTGGTATTCGGTGGTGCCGATATCGCTTCGGAGCCGGGTGTTTACGATGTAACGCTGAACCTCTCGACGAGCGACAACAACAAGCTCTCGTTCGTGAAGACGGGTGATGTGGTGATCGAGGATCCGATGACGAAGAACTACGGTTTGGTTGGTACGATCAACGAGTGGGGCGGTACGCCCGATATCGCCATGACCCTTGTCGAGGGTGAGGAGTGTGTGGTTGCCAAGGCTGTCGAGATGCCTGCCGACAACCAGTTCAAGGTTCGCGTCGATAGCGACTGGGCCGAGAACTACGGTGCTGCGGGTGATACGGAGCCTGCTGCGGTAACCGTTGGTCAGAAGATTTCGTTGGTAGCCGGTGGTAAGAATATGACGGTTGCGGCCGGTTCGTATGACATCTACTACTTCCCGAAGAGCAAGGAGTTCCTCGTGCTGGCGGCCGGTGCCGAGCTGCCGAAGTCGAGCTACGGCTTGGTAGGTACGATCAACAGCTGGGGTGGCACGCCCGATCCGGAGTTTGTTGCCGTTGAGGGTTCGGTTTACTCGGTTGTGAAAAATGTGACGGTGACGGCTGACGACCAGTTCAAGGTTCGTTTCGCCAACGCTTGGGACGAGAACTACGGTGGTGCCGGCGATGTTGAGCCGTTTGCACTGACCGCAGGTACGGCTACGACGCTGGTTGCCAATGGTAAGAATATGTCGATCGCCGCAGGTGCTTACGACTTCTACTTCAATGTGGAGACCAAGGAGTTCCTCGCGCTTGCAACAGGTTCGGCTGTGCCCACTCCGAAGGATGTCTATTCGATGGCCGGCTCGTTCAACAGCTGGGGCGATACGGATATGACCGATGAGGATAGTGACGGTATGTACGAGTTGATGGGAGTTACGCTGGAGGCCAATGCCGAGTTTAAGTTCAAGAAGAACCACTCGTGGGCTGATCCCGACTGTTTCGGTGGCGACGGTACGGCTGTAACGATCGGTGCTGCCATTACGCTGGTTCAGCCGGGCTCGAACATCGTTGTGGCTACGGCCGGTAAGTACGATGTCTATCTGAATCCCGCAGAGTTGAAGGCTTATGTGATGCCCGAGGGTCAGAAGCCGGGCAGCAATGTTGAGCCTACACCGACCCCGACGCCGGGTGCAGCATTGGTTTGGGACAGCCCCGTTTGGGAGCAGTTCTACACGACCTATGGTGGTGACAATGTGGAGCAGGATGTCGATCTGGGCAACGGCCTGAAGTTTATCGCCGGAGGCTCGAAGTGTAAGTTCGGCGGCAGTGCGGGTGCCTACCGCATCCAGCTGGGCGGTACGGGTAATGCGACCAAGTGTACGCTGCAACTGACTGTAACGGGTTCGGGTACGCTGGAGGTTGATATGCAGTCGAGCAACACCTCGACTGACCGCTTCTTGGCCGTCAGCATTGATCAGACGGAGGTAACGCCGGCCGATGGCCTGCTTGCTCCGATGGGTGAGCGCAAGGTTCACACGGTTGATTGCTCGGCAGCAAAGGCCGGTTCGGTGATCAATATGTACAGCAAGAACAGCGGTATCAATGTCTTCGTGGTGAAGTGGACGCCCGCCGGTGCTTCGACACCGACGCCCGATCCGGTAGCTTTGGCTACGCCGGTCGTAACGCTCGATCCCGCATCGGTTGAGGCCGGTCAGGAGAAGGCTGTCGCCGTTGCTTGGGCTACGGTTGAGAACGCTGCAAGCTACGATGTAGTCTTCAACGGTGCTGCCGCTGTGAATGTAGCGACGAACGCCTATACGATCGACGCTGCTACGGTGAAGGCGCTCGTGAAGGGTGAGTACAAGGTGTCGGTAGTGGCCAAGCCCGCAGCCGATGCTACGGCCTACCTCGCATCGGCTGCCGGTGAGGCAACGCTGACCGTAACGGCTCCCGCTGCTGTTCCCTTGGAGTGGGGCGATGCTGTCTTCAAGAACTTCTTTGAGACGCTGTCAGGTGGCGATAAAAACACCGAGATCAAGGAGGATGTCGATTTCGGTAACGGCCTGAAATTCATTGCCGGCGGCGGTAAGTGTAAGTTCGGTGTCGATGGTGGTATGCACCGTATGCAGTACGGTGGTTCGGGTTCGTTCGAGAAGCAGACGATGGCACTGACCGTAACGGGCCCGGGTACGCTTGAACTGAAGATTCGTTCGTCGAATTCGAGCGAGGAGCGTTACCTCGGCGTATGGGTGGATCAGGTAGCCAACTACACCGATCCGGGCTTGAAGGGTCCGGTTAGCGGTGAGGAGCCTGTCGTTCACACGATTGATTGCTCGACGGCAAAGGCCGGTTCGGTGATCAACTTCCACTGCCTCGGTAGCGGTATCAACCTCTACGATGTGAAGTGGACGCCGAAGCAGTAATGCTGATTCAATACTCGATCCTGCACCCCGCAAGGGGTAGCAGGGTCGTGTTTCGGCCGGCGCGCTTTGATCGGCACGCCGGCCACATTTTTGGAATTCAAAATTAATGTCATCCCGAACGCGTTAGCGGAGGGAACTACGCTATTCCGATGGAATGCAGCAGCGAGAGTAAGGAAGATTCCTCGTCGGGCTTTGCCCTCGCTCGGAATGACAATAAAAAGGGTTTACAGCCCTCGCTCGGAATGACAAAGTGAAACGATGATAAACTACATGTCATCCCGAACGCGTTAGCGGAGGGAACTACCATATTCGGATGAAACAGTACGCGGTGTATATTTTGACCAATGTGAATAAGACAGTCTTGTATGTGGGCGTAACGGATCATTTGGAACGCCGTCTGCGCGAACACCGTGAAGGGAATGGGAATGCGTTTACTGCGAGGTATGAGGTGACGAATTTGATATACTATGAACAATATGCAGATGTTAGAGTTGCAATAGCACGAGAAAAAGAGATTAAAGGTTGGCGAAGAGAAAAGAAAGAGCGACTGATAGCCACGATGAATCCACTTTGGCTCTTCTTGGATCAGATTGAATAGGGAAGATTCCTCGTCGGGCTTGCAGCCCTCGCTCGGAATGACATTGTTTTGTATCGTGTCATCCCGAACGCGTTAGCGGAGGGAACTACCTCATTAATGGGAGGAATAAGGGAAGCGTTCTTGTCGGGCTTGCAACTCTCACTCGGAATGACATAACGGAGATGTGAAAAAAACAGAATAATAGAATAAAAAAGAATGAAACACCTTTTTGAAACTTTGCGCCTGTGGGCGCTTCTGATGGCGGCGGGTCTGATGGTGGCCTGCGGCGGTGATGGTGGGACGGACGAACCGCAGCCCGAACCCGAAACAGAGACCTTAACGGCCTCGCCGACGACCTTTAACTTTGCCGGTGGGGGAGGCGCCTCGCCGCTGACGATCACCTCGCCGTCGGTGTGGTCGATCGAGAATGCCTCGTGGTGCTACGCCAAGCAGACGGGCGGTGTGAAGGGTACGACCACGACCGAGCTGATCGCTACGGCCAATACGGGCGAGGCTCGCTCGGCAACGCTCACCATCACGGCTCGCGGTTGCGATCCGGTGACGATCAGCGTGAAGCAGGCGGCCGCTCCGGTCGATCAGAGCCTTGTCGTGGCACAGCCCGATGCGTGGGACGGTGTGACACGCAGCGATATGATCTACCAACTTTTGGTCTATTCGTTTGCCGACAGCAACGGCGACAATGTGGGTGACTTCAACGGTATCACGGCCAAGATGGACTACATCGCCTCGCTCGGTGCAGGTGCGATTTGGCTCTCGCCGATCCACCCCGCCGACTCGTACCACGGCTATGATGTGACGGACTACACGACCGTCAATCCGCAGTTCGGTACGATGGCCGACTTCGAGAATCTGGTGAAGGCGGCCCACAACAAGGGAATCAAGGTCTATTTGGACTATGTGGTGAACCACACGGGTAAGGGACATCCGTGGTACACCGACGCCCTTGCAAAGGGCGAACAGAGTGAGTATTGGAATTGGTACTGCCTCTCATACAACCCTGCAGCCGATGTGGCGGCGGGTAAGTTCCCGATGGTTTCGACCTATACGGCTGACGATTGGAAGACCCCCGTTGGTATGCAGACTCCGGCAGCCTCGACCCATCGCTATAAGTTCTCGGTAGCGACCTCGGGCGGTAAACCGACGACGGTGACCGTGACCGAAACGACCGAGGCGGCGCAGGCCGACAACAGCGATACGGCGGTCAATATGTTCCTCTACTATGGCGAACAGGGTGCGGCGCACCGTATGTACGACAAGGGGAACGGTACCTACGAGCTGATCTGCGACTTCAACTCGCCGTGGGGCTTCTTGGTGCGCACCTCCTCGACCTCGTGGGACGGTGGCACGAAGTATGGCGGCGACGGGTCGTATCTGACCGTCGGCACGGCTTATAAGCTCAACAACACGACGGCTGCCGATATCCAGTTCGACTATATGCGTTCGATCAAGGTCTTCGCGCCGATCTTTACCGAGTATATGCCCGAGTTGAACTACGGCGTGATCGGCGATCTGAAGAACAACAAGCCCTATCAGGCGATCATCTCCTCGGCGAAGGGGTGGCTCGATAAGGGGGTCGATGGCTTCCGCCTTGATGCGGCGAAGCATGTCTATGGCATCTGGTCGATCGACTCGCGCGACTACACCTTCTGGACTGCCTTCCACACCGATCTGAACGACTACTACAAGACCAAACCGCAGTACGACGGCAAGGATCTCTATATGGTGGCCGAGATCTTCGACAGCACGGGTGTCGTGTCGGGCTTTGCTCGCAACACGCCGCTCTCGTGCTTCAACTTCGACTTCTGGTGGAATGTCATTCCCAACGGGTTGAACAACGGTAACGGCCGCGAGATCGCCTCGGGGCTGCAAAGTATCCAAACGACCCTCAAGAGTGCCAAGAGCAGCTACATCGACGCGGTGA
Source organism: uncultured Alistipes sp. (assembly GCA_964628945.1). Lineage (GTDB taxonomy): Bacteria > Bacteroidota > Bacteroidia > Bacteroidales > Rikenellaceae > Alistipes. Next base: position 34,073 of record CAZVNR010000007.1, read on the forward strand.
AGCTGACCAACCACGACGAGGATCGCGCCGGCTCGGGCTTGAGCGGCAACATCAACCGTATGCGCACGGCGGGTATGATCCTGCAAACCGTTTCGGGTCGTCCGGTGGTCTATTACGGCGAGGAGCTGGGTTACACCGGCACAAAGGCATCAAACGACCTCTATGTGCGTCAGCCGATGAAGTGGAGCTCGTCGAACTACGCGAAATATACGGGTGCGCTGGCGACGAACTTCGACAGCGTGAAGGGTGTAGCCGAGCTAGAGAAGGATAACGAGTCGATCCTCTCGGCCTACCGCCAATTCGGTCAGCTGCGCAACATCTACCCCGCAATGACCAACGCGGGTACGCTGACCCCCTGCTACAACTCGACGAGCTATCCCGCCGCCCTCTCGGCCTACTACCGCGAGGCGAGCGGTCAGAAGCTCTTGGTGCTGCACAATGTAGCGGGTCAGGAGATCTCGTTCTCGATCAACGATACGGTTACGAAGGCCGTGGCAGTGATCGGTAAGGTGAAGCGCGACGGAAAGAAGATCACGATGGAGGGCTACGCGAGCGTGGTGTTCAAACTCTAACGAAACAGATGAACCGATGATGAATCTGAAACGATGGATGACACTGCTCTGCAGTGTGGCACTCTTGGCTGCGTGCGGCGGAGATGATGGAAACGGCGGCGGCGAGGAGCCGAACCCCGAGCCGACCCCGACCCCCACGCCCAACCCCGAACCGACGCCGACTCCCGAGTTCTTCTCGAACGACTTTATGCGCGGCGGTACGATGTCGTTTGCACAGTACCTCGCCGATAAGGGGCTGAAGTACCGCGAGGGTGGGGTAGAGAAGGATCCCTACACCTCGATGAAGGAGCACGGCGCCAATGTCGTCCGTCTGCAACTCAATCTCGAGGCCTATCCGACCTATGCGGGCAAGACGATTGACTGGGCCGACTGGTCGCGCGTGGTGGCCGACTGCAAAAAGGCCTACGCCAACAAGATGGATGTGCTCCTTACGCTCAAACCCGATGCCGATACCTACACCACGAGCAGCACGCACCACAACCTGCTGCCGGCGGCGTGGACGGGGTTGAGCGAAACGGAGATTGGCGATAAACTCTATGCGTGGGTCTATGATGCGCTCGAAAAGTTGGCCAAAGAGGGGATCTATCCCCGTGCCGTTGCCGTCGGTAACGAGGTCAATGTGGGCCTCTTGCGGCCCTCCTCCTCGGCCGCTTCGGATGGTGCCCGTACGGGTCGCCTGCTGAAGCGCGGCTTCGAGGCGGTGCGTGCCTATGGGGCGAAGTACAACCCGAATGTGAAGACCATTCTGCACATCGCCAACCCTGCAAAGGTGCTCTCCTACGGCAATCAGATCGTGCAGGAGGGTGGATCGGACTTCGATATTGTGGGCGTTTCGTGGTACCCGGGCTACGACCACTCGATGGGGGGCTTTGCCGACTTTGGTCAGCTTGCTGCGCGGATTAAGGAGTATTACGGTGCCTCGCTGATGATCCTCGAGACGGCCGCCTCGTTTACGACGGGTACGGTCAGCGGAGAGTGGAAGGGTGACAACTGCTCGAACGCCTACAACTGGCCGAAGTGGGCTACCGATGCGGAGAATGCCGCGAACTACACACCGAAAAAGCAGCGTGAGTGGCTGGCTGCACTGGCTGCGGAGGTGAAGGCGGCCGGTGGTGCGGGCGTGATCACTTGGGGCACGGAGTCGCTGCCCGATAGCGCCAACATCGGCTTCTACACCTATCCCGCCGCGTGGGCCAACGGCTCGACTTGGGAGAACAACTCCTACTGGGACTTTACCAATCAAAATAACCTGCACGAGGGCATCGACTGGATGCGCGATGTGCAGTAATAGATACGATAAGAGCGTAATTAGAACCAACCAATATGAAAAAACTGACTTTGTTTTTGCTGGCTGCGGCGATGCTCACGGGGTGTCGCGGCCGCCTCTTCGCGGAGCGGCCGGCCGAGGCCGATGGCTCGCCGATTGTGCCGATGCGCGTTACCGAAGGAGCCCAACAGGTGTTCCTGACCGACTATCTTCCCACTTGGGCGGGAGCCGATTCGCTGACCGTCTGCCCCTCGGCGGGGGTGACGCTCGCACCGATTGCGGCCGACTGGACGGAGTTCTCGCTCACGGCCGACGGCTCGAAACAGCTCTTTACGGTCGAGGCGTGGAGCGAGGGACAACCCCTCTCGATCGTCGTCTTGGCCGGTGAGCGCGATAAGCGTGCGCAGCTCTTCACGGCCGCCTCGGTGATGCAGACCGTTACGCTTACCGCCTCGATCGAACCGACCGAGGTGATCGCCCTTTGGCAGAACTGCCGCCTGCCGAAGGAGCACATCCTGCTCAACGGCCGCACGATCGAGGTGCTGCTGCCGAAGGATGCCGCCGACCGCGATCGCTCCTACCTGCGTGTCTATGCCGCGACCGAGGATGCCCTCTTCAACGATGTACTGGTGCCGCTGCAGCGCGGCAATGTGGTGAAGTCGGTGGCCGAACTGACCCGCCGCGACCACCACGCACAGGTGCTCTACTCGCTGATGATCGACCGCTTCTACGACGGTAATCCCGCCAACAACGAGCCGCTCAACTCGCCCGAGGTACTGCCGCAGGCCGACTATCAGGGTGGCGACCTGAAGGGTATCACCGCGAAGATCAACGACGGCTTCTTCCAACGGTTGGGCATCTCGACCATTTGGATCTCGCCCATCACGCAGAACCCGCACGATGCGTGGGGATTGAACCTCAACCCTCGCACGAAGTTCTCGGGCTATCACGGCTACTGGCCGATCTACACGACCGAGGTGGACCACCGTTTCGGCACCTCGGAGGAGCTGAAGGAGCTGCTCTCGACGGCTCACGCCAACAATATGAATGTCATCTTGGACTATGTGGCCAACCACCTCCACATCAACTCGCCCGTGCTGCAGGAACACCCCGACTGGATCATTCCGCTCATGCTCCCCGACGGCCGCAAGAACCTCGGTCTGTGGGACGAACACCGTCTGACCACTTGGTTCGACGAGCACATTCCGTCGCTCGATCTGGAGCGTGAGGAGGTGGCACAGCCGATGACCGACTCGGCGACCTTCTGGATGACCGAGTACGACTTCGACGGCTTCCGCCACGATGCCTGCAAGCACATTCCGCTCGGCTACTGGCGCACGCTGACCAAGAAACTGCGCGAGCGGGTGACCGACCGCGAACTGTGGCAGATCGGCGAGACCTACGGTTCGCCCGAGCTGATCGGTTCGTATGTGCGCAGCGGTATGATCAACGCGCAGTTCGATTTCAATGTCTATCACACCTCGCTCGATGTGCTGACCTGCGGCCACTCGGTACGCAAGCTGGCCGCCGTGGTCGAGGAGTCGTTGGGTGCCTACGGTGCCCACCACACGATGGGTAACATCACGGGCAACCACGACAAGGGTCGTCTGATCTCGCTGGCGGGCGGTACGCTCGATCCGGCCGAGGATCACAAGGCGGCCGGTTGGTTGCGTACGATCGAGGTGGGCGATCCGGTCGGCTATAAGAAGTTGGCACTGGTCAATGCCCTCAATATGACGATCCCGGGCGTGCCGTGTATCTATCAGGGCGACGAGTACGGTGAGCCGGGCGGTAACGACCCCGACAACCGCCGTATGATGCGCTTTGAGGGGTACAACGAGCGTGAGCAGGCGCAGCTGGCCACCACGCAGCAGCTCATCGCGCTGCGCCGTCAGACGATGCCGCTCCTCTATGGCGATATGGCCACGCTGCTGCTGACGGACGATGTGTGGGTCTATCTGCGTGCCTATATGGGCGAGTGGACGATCGTTGCACTCAACACCTCCGATCAGGAGCACACCGTCGAGTGCTCGCTCCCGTTCGGAATCGACCCCAAGCAGGCAACCGAGGCCAACTTCGGCGCTCCCTTCTCGATCAGTGACGAGGGGAAAGTGTCGCTGACCGTTGCCGCCAACGAATTTGAAATTTTGACAAAAAAATAACAAACCGAAAACCATGAAACGCTTTTTTAGCTTGGCCGCCCTGTGCGGCGCACTCTGCAGCCTGCTCTCGGTGAGCTGCTGCAACAACTGCAACTCGCAACCCGCCTTCGAGCCGATCGAGAGCTCGGTGGTCTATGAGATGAATGTCCGTCAGCAGTCGGAGGAGGGTACCTTCGCCGCCGCCGAGGCACGCCTGCCGTTCCTCAAGGAGCTGGGTGTCGATATCGTTTGGCTCATGCCGATCCACCCGATCGGCGAGAAGGGTCGCAAGGGTACGCTCGGTTCGTACTACGCCATCCGCGACTACCGCCAGATCAACCCTGAGTTTGGTACGATGGAGGATTTCGAGCGTTTCCTCGCGAAGGCGCACGAGCTGGGGATGCGCGTGATCTTGGACTATGTGGCCAACCACACCTCGCCCGACGCCGCTTGGGTGACGGAGAAGCCCGCCGAGTGGTATGTACGCGACGAGAAGGGTGAGCCGGTCGTGCAGTACGACTGGTGGGACATCGCCAAGCTGAACTACGACTGCGCCGATGTGCACGAGGAGATGAAGGCCGTACAGCGTTTCTGGATCGAGAAGGGCGTCGATGGCTTCCGTTGCGATGTGGCCGGTGAGGTGCCCGATCCCTTTTGGACGGCATCGTGGGCTGCACTGCGTACCGAGAACCCCGATCTCTACTTCTTGGCCGAGGGTGAGGGCCCGAACTTCCACGCCGACGGCTTCAACTCCTGCTACGCATGGCCGCTGAAGGATGTGATGAACGACATCGCACAGGGCAAGAAGAGCACCTCGGCGATGAAGGATTGGATCACCGACCTTACGACCCGCTACCCGCGCGAGGCGACGCAGCTGATGTTCACCTCGAACCACGACGAGAACTCGTGGTCGGGTACCGAGTTCGAGCGTTTGGGCGCAGCCGCCAAGACCTTTGCCGCTCTGACCTATGTCCTGCCGCAGGGTCAGCCGCTGATCTACACGGGTCAGGAGTATGGCTACGACCACCGTTTCGAGTTCTTCGAGAAGGATCCGATGCCCGCCACCGAGCCGAACGAGTACACCGAGTTCTACCGCACGCTCAATAAGCTGCGTCACGAGAACCCCGCCCTCAACGCCTGCGGCAAGGGTGGCGAGCTGGTCTATATGACGGGTGCCGTCGAGGAGGTGCTGGCCTTCACGCGCGAGGCCGAGGGCAACAAGGTTCTTTGCCTCTTCAACCTCTCGCCGGAGGAGCAGTCGGTGATACCGACCAACGAGGTTGCCGGTGAATACACCTGCGCGATGACGGGCGAGAAGGCCGTTGTCGAGTTGGGTAAGGAGTTCAAACTCCCCGCGTGGGGCTACGCCATCCTGACGAAATAGAGTGAAAATTTGGCTGATCGGAGGCGGCTTGGATGCCAACCCTCCGATCAGCCCCTGAAGAGCGAAAAATAGATGAAAATCTCCCGTTTACTAATCCCCTTTGTGGCTATGGCAACCCTTTCGTGCTCCCAAGCCGTTTCGTTCGATCCCGCATCGGTAGCCGATGCCGACGGCCAAATCAGCCGCGTCGAGCCGCTCTCGTGGTGGGTCGGCATGAAGACCCCGCTGCAACTCTTGGTGCAGGGCGAGGCGATCTCGGAGTATGAGGTTGCGATCGAGGGCGACGGCGTGCGCCTCACGGGCGTACACAAGGCCGACAGCCCGAACTACCTCTTCCTCGATGTCGAGATTGCCGCCGATGCCAAGGCCGGCACCTGCTACCTCCTCTTTACGCGCGGTGACGAGTGCTTCAAGCAGCCCTACGAGCTGGCCGAACGCCGCGAGGGCTCGCGAGAACGCACGAGCTTCACGACGGCCGATGTGATCTACCTCCTGATGCCCGACCGCTTCGCCGATGGCGATCCCTCGATCGACTCGACCGACGATACGCTCGAGAAGGCCGACCGCAAGAACCTCCACGGCCGCCACGGTGGCGACCTGCAGGGTATGATTGACCACTTGGACTACATCGCCGACCTCGGTATGACGGCCATCTGGTCCACACCGCTGCTCTTGGATAACGAGCCGGTTTACTCCTACCACGGCTACGCCTGCTCCGACTACTACCACATCGACCCGCGCTACGGCACGAACGAGCTCTATCGCACCTATGTCGAGGAGGCACACAAGCGCGGCATCAAGATCCTGATGGATATCGTCACGAACCACTGCGGCATCGGCCACTGGTGGATGAAGGATCTGCCGTTCAAGGATTGGATCCACCAATTCGACACCTTCACGCGCACGAATGCCATCTTCTCGACCAATATGGACCCCAACGCCTCGCAGTTCGATCTGAAACTGCACGAGAGCGGCTGGTTCGATACCTCGATGCCCGATATGAACCTCGATAACCCCTTCCTCTTGCAGTACTTCAAGCAGTGGACGGTGTGGTGGATCGAGTATGCCAACCTCGACGGCCTGCGCGTCGATACCTACCCCTACAACGAGAAGCTGCCGATGAGCGCGTGGTGCGAGGCGATCACGACCGAGTACCCCAACCTCAACATCGTCGGCGAGTGCTGGACGGGCGACATCCCGCAACTGGCCTACTGGCAGGGCGGCAACGCCAACAAGGACGGCTTCGACTCGCACCTACCCTCGATTATGGACTTCCCGCTGCGCGATGCGATCTGCGCCGCGCTGCCGACCGACTCGCTGCGCTGGGGGCAGGGGATGATCCGCATCTACAACACGCTGGCCGATGACTTCGTCTATCACGACCTCTCGAAGATGATGACCTTCGTCGGCAACCACGATACGGATCGTATCGCCGATATCCTGCGTGGCAACAAGGCTCGCGTGAAGCTGGCGATGACCCTCTTGGCGACGATGCGCGGCATCCCGCAGATGTACTCGGGTGACGAGCTGATGCTCCGCTCGAAGGATCTCAAGCAGGGCCACGGCGGCCTGCGTGTCGATACCCCGGGTGGCTGGGCCGACGACGAGCAGAACTTCTTCACCGAGGCCGGTCGTACGGGCGATGCGAAGGAGGTCTTCGACCATACGCGCAAGCTCTTCCAATGGCGCAAAACGAAGGAGGTGCTCCATAACGGCCGCACGCTCCACTTCGCTGGCGGCCACACCTACGCCTTCTTCCGCTACAACGATGCGGAGGCGGTCTTCGTCTTCGTCAATAACGGTCGCGGCAAGCAGGAGATTCCGTGGACGAACTACGCCGAGATCACCTCGACGCTCAGTAACGGCCGCAATGTCCTGACCGGCGAAAAGGTCACGATCGGCGACAAACTGATCGTCCCCGCCCGCGAAGCCGTGGTGGTGGAGTTCGCGCGCAAGAAGTAGCAGCTACTCAACGCTTCTAAAACCTGTCCGACAACTTGCTTGTCGGGCAGGTTTTTTTATTATGTTTTGTCGGGGTGTTGCTCATTTGCAAAACAATGTTTAATTTTGTAGTGCAATCCGCAGGGTTGCATTGATAGTTATTTTAGTGAAAGTGTTTCGCTGATCCCTTTCTTGAAATCTGGAAAATTTCAAATGCACTATGGATACGGTAACACTCATCACCGATTATGGATTCACTTTAGGTGTTTCTGTTCGGTGTGGGGTATTGTTTATTAGTGCAAGGTCTTCCAGAGCCTCAAGAAAGATAAACGAATCAACTCCACACTTTCTTATTGTGTTATCATCAAAACAGATGCCGCAACGGAGTTGAATGCGGCAGAAGAGAGAAAATGAAGCGATTATTCACCCTCTTAATGGTGGCAATTCTCGCCTTGTGCGTGGTTGGCTGCAGCGAAAGTGGCGCTGATGTTTCAAACGAAAACGGGTCGGAGAACAACGCTGGGAATGGCTCAGGTGGCGACAACGAAGATGATAAGCCGATCGACATCCCCTACGAAGAGTTGCCCTATTTCTGCGATGTCGAAAACCTTGCAGGGTGGTCCAATGCGCGTATCTGCAAGGATGGCAATGCGATCTTCACCTCCCAAGATGCCGCCACCCAACAGGTAACCAAAGCCTTTATGTTGATCCAGATGGATACATTAGGTCTTGTTACTATTCACGGTGAATTTGATGAAATAGGCTTTCCTAAATATCTCTCCATTGACAATACAATCATTTTCATCGATGATCACACTGAAACAACCTTCAATGCAACGGTATTTGTCGATGGTAAACCCGTGTGGACTGCTGCCAATTTGGAACTGTCCACCCAAGCATCTCGAGCGTGGGATAAAAACACTTGGGTGCGTAATGCTTGTGCTGTCGGGGGTGTAATTACGAGTTCGATCGGTATTGGTATTGGTGTAGTGCTAACTGAATCCATTGTCGGCATGGGAGTAGGTATACCCACAATCGCTGCGGCATCCTATTCACTCTATCGAAGTCTCGACACTTTGTTTGGACCACCTGAACATCAGATGGACCCATTTGTTGTTGACCTAATCAAAGAATTTGGTGTTGATTATTTATGTGATAATCTATCAAAGTCCAACAAGAGATATTTACTTGACAATCTTAAAGAGCGTTTTGGAGGAAAATTGGGAGCACTGACTGGTTTAACATTAGTTGATATCGCACTATTTGGTATTGACAAAATGTGGGGAGACACCATTATCGAATCCGAAAAACAGTTGGCACTGACTATTGCCCACCGTAGCTATGTCGTTGAAACGGGCGTTGCAAAGAATGTGACCGAGCACACGGCCGAATTGTGGGGTTATGTTTCGCCCGAGGCACTCGCTCCGCTTGGGAACTATGCCGAGATCGAGTATGGCATCGTGGTCTATCCGACCGCCGATCCGAGCAACCGGATGCACAAAGAGTATATCGTCGGCGACGGCGGCGCCTTTTCGCTGTTGTTTCGTGGCTTGGAGTACGACACCGAGTACAGCTACTTTGTCTATTACAACGACAAGACCAACGCCCTCCCGCGCTATGGCCAAACGCGCACCTTCAAAACGATCGGTGAAGATGCCATCCGTGAGATGTTGATCAAATTCTACCACGACACGGGTGGCGACAACTGGACGCGAAACGATAATTGGTGCTCGGATAAGCCGATTGACGAGTGGTATGGGATAAGTTACAGGGATAGTGATGGCGATGGTGCAAAAGAATTGCATATTTCCCTTTCCGTCAACAATCTAACAGGCAATGGCGATCTGTCAGGTTGCACTGCACTGATGAGCTTGGGTTGCTACAACAACCAATGCTCCTCGCTGAATGTATCGGGTTGCACGGAGTTGGAGGTTTTGTATTGCCATTCTAACCAACTCATGAGCCTTAATGTATCAGGTTGTACGGCGTTGAATGAATTGTATTGTTATAACAATCAACTCACGAACCTTGAGGCGTCGGGATGTACTGCGTTGCGGGTTTTGGGTTGCTATGAGAACCAACTCACGAACCTTGATGTGTCATCTTGTACGGCGGTTGCATATTTGATTTGTTCTGAGAACCAACTCACGAGCCTTAATGTGTCGGGTTGTACGGCATTGTGGTATTTGAACTGCTCGGATAATCAACTGACAAGCCTTGATGTATCCGGGTGTACGGCGTTGGAGATGTTGTTTTGTGTTGATAACCAACTCTCGAATCTTAATGTGTCGGGGTGTACTGCGTTGGAGAGTTTGTATTGCGAAGACAATCCGATTACACAAATGATAACGGAGCCTTTTTTGAGTATCCCATATTTTCACTATGATCATCGATATGCCTACAATCTTGATGAAGATATGATGTGTTGGGGCTATACCTACTCCGACCACCACGGCTGGTACTATCCCGATGAGCCGCGTGGAATCTACATCGGCAATTAATGGCTGACAAAAAAACTTATTAGACAGGTTCATCCCGCCAACCTTTACTCTTTGCTACATCCTTCCAACCGCCTCGTCCCACCGTG
>CAZVNR010000008.1:0-41878 GCA_964628945.1 uncultured Alistipes sp.
GGTACCCAACGAGAACAGGGCAACCGTCAGAATCATAAAAAGTTTTTTCATAGTTTTGTTAGATAATTGATTTGTTAGTTGTTTTTTTTGTTTTTTATTAGTTTTTGGTTTGTTTCAGTTTTGTCCAAAAATCAAAATCCTCAAAAAAAAGTTTTTTTTCAAAAAAATTTTCGTTCGGGCCCATTTTTTCCTCTCCGAGCAGCTCTGTCGAGCCGGTGTCGGCCGCCCGCGCCTTCGGTTGAAAAAGTGACGGAGAAGTCCGCCCAAAAGCACCACAACATATTATCATTCAATATATTGCGCTCGCTTTCCCGCCTCTTTTCGCACCCTCGGCCGCGAAAAAATGCACCTTTACCGACCGAAATATAGAAAATATTTTTGTTTTGTGCAACCCCCTATCGCGTAAATTCTCCGCGAAGAGCCGTTTTAAGGAGCGATTTGGTCGCTTCGAGCGGTCGATCCTGCCCGAGCAGCACCATCAACTTCGTCACAGCCGCCTCGGTGGACATATCGTAGCCGCTCAATACACCGATTTGGAGGAGAGCCATACCCGTTTCGTACAACTCCATCGACACGCAGCCGCCCTTGCACTGGGTGATGTTCAGGATCAGCACGCCGCGCTCGATCGCCTCCTTCAGCAGGTCGATAAACCATGCCGAGGTGGGGGCGTTGCCCGCACCGTAGGTCTCGAGGACGACCGCCTTGAGGTTCGGTGCCGAGAGCACTGCGCGGAGGATCGCTTCGCTCAAGCCCGGGAAGAGCTTGATCACGCAAATATCGGTCGAGAGGCGGGTCGAGAGGCGCAGCTCCTCATCCGTCGTTTCGGGGTGGAGAATCAGCGCGTGGTTGTAGCTGATATTGACCCCGACATCGGCCAGCGGCGGATAGTTGAAGGAGTAGAAGGCACTCAGCGCCTCGGCGCTGCGCTTCGTGGTGCGGTTGGCGCGGAAGAGGTGGTTCTGGAAGTAGAGCGACACCTCGGGGACGAGCGGACGGCCGTCGGCACCCTTTGCGCCGGCGATCTCGATCGCCGTGATCAGGTTCTCGCGCCCGTCGGTGCGCAGCACGCCGATCGGGATTTGGCTACCGGTGAAGACCACCGGCTTCGAGAGGTTCTCGAACATAAAGCTCAAGGCCGAGGCGGTGTAGGACATCGTATCGGTGCCGTGCAGCACCACAAAACCGTCGTAGCGGCGGTAGTTGTCGCGGATCAGCTCGGCGAGGGTCACCCAGTTCTCGGGGGCGACATTCGACGAGTCGATCACGGGCGAGAGGGTGTGCACCTCAAGATCGACATTAAGCCGCTTCAAGGAGGGGAACTCCTCGTAGATGCCGCTGAAGTCGAACGGAACCAGCGTGCCCGTCTTTTCGTCGGTCTTCATACCGATCGTACCGCCGGTGTAGATGATTAGAATTGAAGAACGCATACTTCGTAATTCAAAATTTAGAATGTAGAATTCAAAATTATTTTTGGGGGAGTGCCTGATAGTTTTTCCCTAAAAACCCTAACCTCCCTAAACTCTCTTTGCTCTTTCCTCTTAAAAAAACATGCTCTCCGCATTTTTTGTAGTCGCTTCGGCCACCTTCGCGGTTGTACAGCCCAGCAGTTCGGCCACCTTCGCGCAGGTGTGTACGACATAGGCCGACTCGTTGCGCTTGCCGCGATGGGGAACGGGCGTGAGGTAGGGGCAGTCGGTCTCCAAGACGAGCACCTCCAACGCCATCTCGCGCACCGCCTCCGCCACAAGGCTCTTTTTATAGGTAACCACCCCGCCGATGCCGAACAACCAGTCGCCCGTCGTGCGCAGTCGGCGGTAGGTAGCCGCATCCTCCGAGTAGGCGTGGAAGATGCCGCGCAGCCGTTTGCCGCGCAACTTGGCCTCGGCGCACTCCTCCTCGATCACGCTGCACATCGTATCCCACGCCGCGCGGGTGTGGATCGCAACGGGCAGGTCACGCTCGGCCGCCCAACGGCACTGCGTGCGGAAGGCCTCGATCTGCTCCGCCTTGAAATCTTGGCTCCAGTAGAAGTCCAAGCCAATCTCGCCGACGGCCACAAAGCGGTCGATCCCCTCGGGCGGGGTATCGAGGTAGTGTTCGACCAACGCCAACTCCTCGCGCCAACGCGGGTTGTCGTTGATCGAGGTGGGGTGCAGCCCCATCATCGGGCGGCAGTGTGCCGCGTAGCGGCGGCAGAGGTCGAACTGCGCCGCGTGGCTCTCGCTGTCGATCGCAGGGAGCAGCAGCTCGGTCACCCCCGCGTCGAGGGCGCGTTGCATCGCCTCGTCGCGATCCGTATCGAAGGCCTCGTCGTAGAGGTGGGAGTGTGTATCAATCAGTCGCATCGTTTCATATATCGGTTTCCGGGTACAAGCCGCACCTTGCCCGCCAGCTCCAAGCCGATGAGCAGTGCCGTCAGCTCCCCCGCCTCAAGGCCGGTCAGCTCGCGCAGCTCCTCAATCGAGAGGGGGTCGGAGGTTCGGAAACAGCCGAGCAGACCCGCTTCGTCGTTGGTCAGTTGTTCGGTGGCAGGCGGCGGCGCAAAGGTTGCGGGGTACTCGCCAAAGTCCCACATCAGCTCCTCGAGGATGTCGTCGGCCGAGGTGACAAGTTGTGCTTTGTGGCTGCGAATCAGATGGTTGGTTCCCTGTGCCTGTCGATCGGTCGGTCGCCCGGGCACGGCCATCACCGTGCGGTGGTAGCTGTCGGCGTGCGCCGCCGTGTTGAGCGATCCGCCACCGGCGGGCGACTCGATAAGGAGCGTTCCGGCCGCAAGCCCCGCAATCAGACGGTTGCGGGCGAGGAAATAGACCCCCTTTTGTTTGGTTTGGGAGTGCAGCTCCGTCACCACGGCACCGCCCGCCTCGATGATCTCACGAGCCAAGTGGGTGTGCGGTACGGGGGTCACCTGCGGCAGCGGGTTGGCTACAACGGCGACCGTCCGCACGCCATAGGCCAACGCGGCGCGGTGGGCAGCGGCATCGATGCCGTAGGCCAAGCCGCTCACGATCACCAGATCGGGGATGCGGGCGGCCAGCTCTTCGATCAGCCGTCGGCACTGCTCCTGCCCGTAGGGGCTGGCCGAGCGCGTGCCGACCACCGCCAGCAGCCGACCCGAGAGGGCGGCAGGGTCACCCTGCAGATAGAGGATGTGGGGATAGTCGGGGATCTCACGGAGCAGCGCGGGGTAGTCCGCATCGGTCGAGGCGAGGGGACGGATCGCGTGGCGTTCGCAGTAGCGCAGCTCCTGCTCGGCAGCCGCAAATCCCGTGCGGCGCACCAGCTCGTCGGCCACCGCAGGGTTCAACTCGGCACGGCGGATCAGCTCCTCGCGCGAAGCGGCAAAGAGCCTGCGGGCATCGCCAAACACCTCCAAGAGGTGCGCTACGCCCTTCACCCCCAGTCGCGGGGTCAGTTGCAGTGCCAGATCGTCGATGGTCATCACTCCTCCTTTTTCTCGATCCGATGTACCGACCAATAACCGGTGCGGTTGTTACCATGGCGAACCAAACGCCTGTCGGCTTTCATCTTTTTGATGTGCCAATTGACTCCGTTACGCGATATGCCGCATAATTCGGCCAATTCGCTTACCACAATGTGCGGATTCTTGGCAATGGCCATCAATATGCGGTCTTCCGTTTTCACCCGAATCGTTGCTCCCGCATGCAGGGTGACATTTCCGTGGAGCCTTGTGGTAGTTTTTGTGGTAGTTTTTATGGTAGTTTTTGTGGTAGTTTTTTCTTGTACCATTAACTGATCCAAGTAGGCTGCATCATCTACCTTTACCTCAAAAACAGTCTGCTTATCAACGGTGAACGAGGCCTCTCCATTACCATTCTGTACCAAATCCTGATTGACACGGGCGACTCCTCGATTGAACATATTAACATAGCCCAATGTTTTTAAGGCTGCGGCTACAATCGGATTGCGGTAGTCGTTTACATGCGGAAAATTGTTCGGACGCGCATTACCATAAAGACCACCTGCATTGACAATCTCCAGACGATCTTCATACTGATAGAGCTTCGTCGGAGTGTTGGTGTGGTAGTCACGGTGCATGACCGCATTCATCATCAACTCGCGGATTGCCCAGCGAGGAAAATTGTGCAAATTTTTCTCTTTGAGCGTCGATACCGCCACGGGGCGGTTGCGGATCAATGCCGTATCGAGAAAAGTCTCCAATTTGGGCAACATCGTGCAGAGGTTACCGCGAAATTCAAACTGGTTGCCAATCTCTGCCGCATTGTTTTTACCGTTAAAATAGACATACTGGATGTAGTTGCCGGCCAAAAAGTAGTCCGGCTTGCGGCCAAACAAGATCAAAGCAGCGTAGGTCGGGCAGTTGTATTTGAGATTGAAGAGTCGCAAGGCGGCCATTTGCTGCTCAATCGAACGCTCTTCGGTCTGCAACAGCTCTTCATCCACCGCTTTCGACAGATAGAGACGCTTGAAAAGATCTATATCAATATCTTCTATGGTTGCCTCGAAGCAGGGAGTTGTGTCAAAACTCGGGAAATTGACACTCCTGCGCTCGACAAGCTGTTGCTCCTCTTCGTATGTGGCAATATCTTTGCGTGGCCCGACTCGAATAAATGTTCTTCCGCGATAACGCACCGGTGGAAGAATCGATGGGGTTACCTCAACCACCAACACATCACCGTCGTCGAACGAGACGGTATAGACCGACATGACCGGAAGTGGCAGAATGTTTCCCGAAGTTCTGATCGCCATCATCTTGTTCAACAGCGCATCATCAACTCTTAATCCACACCTTGAGCCGTCGTCGCGAACACCGAGCAACAGATACCCTTTTTCACCACTTGCGGGCATATCATTCGCAAAGGCACAGATCGCCTCACAGAACTTATCGGTGTTGGTCGTAGAGATGGTTCTCTCCACTCGGAAGGTTTCGGTCGATTGTAAAAGGTGCTCCAGTTCGTTGCGTGTGATCATAAGTTTTCCCCTTTAATGTCGGCTCTTCGCGCGATTTTCCAATGTAAAGGTACACAAAATTCGGAAATCGACAAAAAAGCGCACGCTTTTCGCCGAAAATTCACTATCTTCGCTCGTGGAATCCCTCTTTTTATAATTTGTATGGCTGACAACTATTTGGAGAAGAAGATGGAGGAGTGGCGCGCGAAGCCCGAGCGCAAAGCCCCGACCCGCACCACCTGTTCGCTTACGAAGCTCCTGCTCAAAAACCGCAGCGTGCGCGGCTACAACCCCTCGTTTGTCGTCCGCGCGGATCAGATGCGTTCGATCGTGGAGGTCGCTACGCGCGTCCCCTCGGCGATGAACCGACAGGCCTTGCGCTTCCGTCCCGTCCTTGCGGACGAGGCCGACAAGGTGCTCGACGGGTTCCGCTTGGGAGGTGCACTGCCCGAGCTGAAGCTCCCCTTTGCCGGCACCGAACCGCACGCCTTCATCATCATCTGCGGAGCGTGTGAGCCGGACAACTACCTCTACATCGACCTCGGCATCACGGCACAGAGTATGCTGCTGCGTGCCGCCGAGATGGGGCTGAACGGCATTATGATCGGCTCGTTCGACAAACGGAGGTTGCAGGAGGAGTTCAACCTCCCCTCGTTGCCACTGCTGCTGATCGCCCTCGGCAGGGGTGCCGAGCGGATCGAACTAACCGAGATCGGCGCCGACGAACCGCACGCCTACTACCGCCGCGACGGGGTACACTATGTCCCCAAAGTACGGCTCGAAGAGCTGTTGCTCCCATAACCCGCCAAACCACCGACACGATGAAAAAACTCTTTTTGGTCGATGCTTACGCATTGATGTTCAAATACTACTACGCCTTCTACGGCCGACCGATGCGCAACCACGCGGGGATGAATACCTCCGTCGTCTTCGGTTTCGTAAAGTTCCTGCGCGATATTCAGAAGCGCGAGCACCCCGATCTGCTCGGCGTGGCGTTCGATCCGAAGGGCGGCTCGTTCCGTCGCACGCTCTACCCCGAGTACAAGGCCAACCGCAGCGAAACGCCCGAGGATATTATCCTTTCGCTCCCCTATGTGAAGCGCGTCTTGGAGGCGATGTGCATCCCGATCTTGGAGGTGGCGGGCTTCGAGGCCGACGATGTGATCGGCACGCTCGCCCACAAGGGCGTAGCGGCAGGCTACGAGGTCTTTATGGTGACCCCCGACAAGGACTACGGGCAGCTCGTGCGCGAGCATTGCCACATCTATAAACAAAAGGGCGACGGTATCGAGATCGTCGATCGCGCCGCCATCCGCGAGAAGTACGGCATCGACGATCCGCAGTTGGTACGCGACATCTTGGCCATCTGGGGCGATGCGTCGGACAACATCCCGGGTGTCCCGGGCATCGGCGAGAAGGGAGCCTGCAAATTGGTGCAGGAGTGGGGCACGGTCGAGAACATCCTCGAAAATGTGGCACAAATCAAGGGGAAGCAGGGCGAGAAGATCGCCGCGTGGGGCGATAACCTGCGCCTCTCGAAGCAGCTCACCACCATCGCACTCGATGTGCCGATTCCGTTCGACGAGGAGGCATTGACGGTCTGCTGTCCGCACTACGACGAGCTGCGAGCCCTCTTTGCCGAGTTGGATTTCCGCGCCTTCATCCACGATCTGCAGAACCTCGCCCCCGTCGAGGAGCCCGCCTCCCGCCCCACGCAGGAGCCGCAGCGGCAGCTGGCCGAGGTGGCCCGCGCGAAGTCGGCCGCTGCGAAGTGTGCCCGCATGGAGGGGCAGGGGGATCTCTTCGCGATGATGGCGGCCCCCGAAGCGACCTCCGAAGCGACAACAGCAACCCCCGCCGAACCCGCCGCCGAGGAGGCGATGGGCGACCTCTTCGCCGCGAGCTACGCCACGGCACAGACCACACCGCACGACTACCGCTTGGTGACGAGCGACGAGGAGCTGCGCGCCGTGGTCGAGGAGGTGCGCCGCTATGCGGAGTTCTGTTTCGATACCGAGACGACCGGCTTCGATCTCTTCCGCGATCGGATCGTCGGCCTCTCGATCGCCGTCGAGCCGCACAAGGCGTGGTATATCCCCGTCCCCACGGAGCGCGAAGCGGCCGTGGTGGCGATCCTCAAGCCGCTCTTCGAGGAGGAGTCGATCGCCAAGGTGGGCCAAAACATCAAATTCGATTACAATGTTCTCCACCGAATCGGAATCGAGGTGCGCGGACGGCTCTACGATACGATGATCCTGCACTACCTCCTCGACCCCGAGGCTCGCCACAATATGAACGCCCTCGCCGAGCGGTATCTGCACTACTCGCCCATCGCAATCGAGACGCTGATCGGGCGCGGCACGAAGCAGCTGACGATGGATCTGGTGGGGATCGAGCGCATCACGGAGTATGCCGCCGAGGATGCCGACATCACGCTGCAACTCAAACAGAAGCTCTACGCGGAGGTGGTGGCCTACGGTTTCGAGCGGCTCTACGCCGAGATCGAGGAGCCGATGATCCGCACGCTGGCCGAGATCGAGCGCGTGGGTGTACGCATCGACACGACTGCGCTAGCCGACTATGCCATCGAACTCAACGCCAAACTCGCCGAACTGGAGCAGGCCGTCCGCTCCGAGGCCGACGAACCGATGCTCAACATCAACTCCCCGCGCCAGCTCGGTGAGGTGCTCTTCGGCAAGTTGCGGATCACCGAGAAGCCGAAGATGACCAAGACCAAGCAGTTCTGCACCGACGAGGAGTACCTGCAAAGCTTCGCCCACGACCACCGCATCGTGGCACTCATCTTGGAGTATCGCGGCGTGAAGAAGCTCCTCTCGACCTATGTCGAGGCGTTGCCGCTCTTGGTCAACCCCGTAACGGGGCGCATCCACACCTCGTTCAATCAGGCCGTAACGGCCACCGGTCGCCTCTCGTCGACCAACCCCAACCTGCAAAATATCCCCGTGCGCGACGAGCTGGGTCGCCGCATCCGCCGCGCCTTCATCCCCTCCGACGAGGAGCATCTGCTGCTCTCGGTCGATTACAGCCAAGTGGAGCTGCGCCTGATGGCCCACCTCTCGGGCGATGAGGCGTTGATCGCCGCCTTCGAGCAGGGTGCCGATATCCACGCCGCCACCGCCGCGCGGCTCTTCGGTAAGCCGATCGAGGAGGTGACCTCCGAGGAGCGCCGCCGCGCCAAGACGGCCAACTTCGGCATCATCTACGGCATCTCGGCCTTCGGGTTGAGCCAGCGGTTGGAGATCCCGCGCAAGGAGGCCAAAGAGCTGATCGATGGGTACTTCCGCTCTTACCCGAAGGTGAAGGAGTATATGGATCGTTCGATCGAGCGGGGGCGCGAAAAGGGGTATGTCGAGACGATCTTCGGTCGCCGTCGCTACCTCCACGACCTCGCCTCACGGAACGCCGTGGCACGCGGTATGGCGGAGCGCAACGCCGTCAATGCCCCGATTCAGGGCTCGGCGGCCGATATTATGAAGATGGCGATGGTCGAGGTGCAACGCCGCTTCCGAAACGAAGGGGTGCGCTCGCAGGTGATTCTTCAGGTGCACGACGAATTGGTGATCAATCTGCTCCGATCGGAGCAGGAGCAGGTCATCCGCATCGTCACCGAGGCGATGGAGGGGGCCGCGCAGCTCAAGGTGCGCCTCACGGCCGATGCCGGTGTAGGAAGTAACTGGCTCGAAGCGCATTAGCCAACCTCACAGGGTAATTGATGAAAGTCTGTTCGGGGTTGGCGGTCTAAAAAAGCACTACGACCTTCCCTGTGCTCGTTCAGATTGGGGCTGTCCAACAAGTTTAGTTGCGACAGCCCCAAGTTTTAGAAGTTGTATAACAAGAGGGATTTCAAGTTTGCGATTATGCGAGGGCAGGGATCGCTTGCGGACTTTGCCCTCGCCTTAATCGCAACCTTGCTCTTTCCTCTCCTAAAGCGTTTTTTTTGTCCCCAAAATAAAAATTTTGGGTTGAAATGTAATTTTATCGCTTTTTTATGCCGAAAATCCGAATGTTTTTAGTATTTTTGCATCAATTGGGAAAAAGTGATATAATGCCGAAGTTGTATGACAACGCAACAAGAGTCAAAAAACCGGATTGGCTGAAGATTCGCCTGCACCGTACGGCCGACTATGCCGCCGTGCGACACATCGTCGAGGAGCACCATCTCCACACGATCTGCAGCAGCGGACGATGCCCCAACCAGTCGGATTGCTGGTCGCGGCGCACGGCTACCTTTATGATTCTTGGCGAGATTTGTACACGCGGCTGCCGCTTCTGCGCCACGCAGACCGGTCGCCCGTTGCCCCCCGACCCGAACGAACCGGCGGAGGTGGCCGAGAGTGTGCGCCTGATGCAGCTTCGTTACGCCGTCCTGACCTCCGTGACACGCGACGACCTCGCCGATGGCGGTGCCCACCACTGGGCCGCAACGGTTGAGGCGATTCGCCGGACCAATCCCGAGGCAGCCATCGAACTCCTTATTCCCGATTTAGATGCCCGACCCGAGCTTTTGGATGTGATCGTGGCATCGAAGGCCGACATTGTCGGTCACAACATCGAAACCGTCGAACGCCTCACGCCCGAGGTGCGCTCGCGTGCGAAGTACCGCACGAGCCTACAGACGCTTCGCTACCTCGCGGAGCAGGGTGTGGCGACCAAGAGCGGCCTGATGCTGGGCTTGGGTGAGACGGAGGAGGAGGTGCTGCAAACGCTCCACGACCTGCGCGATGCGGGTGTGAGGATCGTGACCCTCGGACAGTATCTGCGCCCCTCGTTGGCGCACTATCCGGTGGCGGCTTACATCACCCCCGAAAAATTTGAATGGTATCGCCAAAAGGCCTTGGAGATGGGCTTCAGCTACTGTGCTTCGGCACCACTCGTGCGCTCCTCCTACTTGGCCGAAGAGGCGTTGAAAAGTGTGAAACAGCTATAAAACACCGGAACGATGCGGATCGACTACCGAGATGTGGGCACGATGGAGTATGCCGCCTGTTTGCAGTTGCAGCAGGAGCTCTTCGGTGCGCTGCTGGCTCGGAAGCAGACGGCCCAACCCACGGCCGAGGATTCGATCGGCACGCTGCTGCTGGTTGAGCATCCGCCGGTCTATACGCTCGGCAAGAGCGGCAAGAGCGAGAACCTCTTGATCCCGCAGGCGATGCTCGAGCAGTTGGGCGCGAGCTTCTTTCACACCGACCGCGGAGGGGATATCACCTTCCACGGCCCCGGGCAGCTGGTCGGCTACCCGATCCTCGATCTCGAGCCGCTCGGCATCGGACTGCGCGACTACATCGACGCGCTCGAGGAGGCGGCCATCCGCACCGTCGCCCACTACGGCATCGAGGCCGGACGCATTGCCGGAGCTTCGGGGGTGTGGCTGACCGAGAAAAATCGCCCTGCGCGTAAGATCTGCGCAATAGGCGTGCGTGCATCGCGTTATGTAACTATGCACGGTTTCGGATTGAATGTGACGACCGACCTCGAGTGGTTCAGACGCATCAATCCGTGCGGATTCGCGGATCGAGGGGTGACTTCGATCGAGAAGGAAATAGGTTCCAAACCCTCGATGGAGGAGGTGAAGAGCCTCATGACAAACAATTTAAGTGAATTATTAAATGTTAAAATATATAAATAGAATCGCTTATGCCTATAGAAAAACGCTGGGTAGTGAAGCCGCAGGGCGACCCCGCGCAGGTGACTATGCTTGCCACCGAGCTCGGGATTTCGTCTGTGTTGGCCAATCTGCTCGTACAACGAGGCATAGACACGGTAGAGAAGGCGAACAAGTTCTTTAAGCCCGACTTAAACGATCTGCACGACCCGTTCCTGATGAAGGATATGGATCGCGCGGTCGAGCGAGTGGAGCAGGCGGTCGCGCGTGGAGAGAAGATTATGATCTACGGCGACTACGATGTCGATGGCTGTACGGCTGTCGCGCTGGTCTATAAGTTCTTGCGCCAGATCGGGCATAAAAACCTGACCTTCTACATTCCCGACCGCTATACCGAAGGGTATGGCATCTCGGTACGGGGCATCGATGTAGCCGCCCGCAAGGGTGTGAGCCTCATGATTGCCCTCGATTGTGGCATTAAGGCCACGGAAAAGGTGCTCTATGCAAAGACGAAGGGCGTAGATTTCATCATCTGCGACCACCACCTCCCTGCCGAGGAGATTCCTCAGGCAGTAGCCGTTTTGGACCCCAAGCGGGTCGATTGCTCCTACCCGTTCGACGAGCTGTCGGGCTGCGGTGTGGGCTTTAAGCTGGTGCAGGCCTATGCCCAAAAGAACGGCATCCCCTTTGCGCAGATCCTCGATCTGTTGGATCTGTTGGTTGTCTCGATCGCCTCGGACATCGTGCCGCTCTCGGACGAGAACCGTATTTTGGCCTATTTCGGCCTGCAAAATCTGAATCGCCGCCCCTCAAAGGGGTTGTTGTCGATCATCAAGATTTGCGGCCTCGACAAGCATCAGATCACGATCGACGACATCGTCTTCAAAATCGGCCCGCGCATCAACGCCGCCGGCCGTATGCGGATGGACGAGAACGACGAGAACGCCTCGCCCTCGGGTGGTCACGCAGCCGTCGAGCTGCTGATCGAGGGTAACGAGGTTGAAGCGGCGAAGTTCGGCGAGGTGATCGACTCCTACAATCAGGATCGCAAATCGATCGATCGCTCCGTCACGCAGGAGGCGCATGACTACATCGAGCAGAACCCCGCGCTGAAGGCACTGAAGAGCACGGTGATCTACAACCCGAAGTGGATGAAGGGCATCGTGGGAATCGTCGCCTCGCGTCTGATCGAGACCTACTACCGTCCGACGGTCGTGCTGACGATGAGCAACGGCCTTGTGACCGGTTCTGCGCGTTCGGTACCCGGGTTCGACCTCTATCAGGCGGTCGAGTCGTGTTCGGATCTGCTCGAGAACTTCGGCGGCCACATGTACGCCGCAGGCCTCACGATGCGCCCCGAAAAGGTGGAGGAGTTCACGCGCCGCTTCAACGCCTATGTCGAGGAGCACATCGACCCGCAGATGCTTATACCGCAGGTCGATGTCGATAGCGAGCTGCTCTTCTCGGACATCACGCCCGAGTTCCGCACCCACCTGAACCGTTTTCAACCCTTCGGCCCGGGTAACGCCTCGCCGGTCTTTGCCACGCGCAGCGTAAGCAATCAGGGCGATGCGAAGCTGGTGGGCTTGGAGCTGGAGCACCTGAAGATGGATCTGATCCAGCGGCAGAAGCCCAACACGAAGATTCCGGCGATCGCCTTCCAACAGCCGACCCACTACGAGTGGGTGCGCAGCGGTCGACCGATCGATGTCTGCTACCAGATTGTCGAGAACCACTATCGCGGAATGGTCACCACGCAGCTCCGCGTGAAGGATATCAAACCGATACGATAAACCAAGAAGGCTCCCTTGTTCGGGAGCCTTCTTGGTTAAATGCAAAATTTAGAATTTAGAATTCAAAATTATTTTCTTCGGTTGCGCAAGCCTCTAATTTTTAATTTGGGTAATGATGCAAAAAGAGGCTGCTCGTTTCCAAATAACAGAATGCAAAATTATTTTCGGGCGCGTAAACCCCTAATTTTTAATTTTTAATTCTACATTTTGAATTTATAAAATGGCATTCCACCCGTGCCGATCCTCCTCCAAGCCGTACTGGATGTCGAGGAGGTGTTGGTAGAGTTTTAGGCTCTTTGCGCCCACCTCGTCGCCGAAGTGGTAGCTTTCGCCCGTCTGCATATCGTAGATCTTGCGAATGGGGGCGATAATGGCACCCGTACCGCAGCAACCGCACTCGTCGAAGGTCGAGAGCTCCTCAACGGGGATCGGTCGCTCCTCGACCTCCATTCCCAGATCGAGTGCCACCTGACGCAGCGTCTTGTTCGTAATCGAGGGGAGGATCGTCTTCGAGCGCGGGGTGAGGTAGCTGTTGCCGCGAATCGCAAAGAAGTTGGCCGCCACGCACTCGTCGAGGTAGCGATGCTCCTTCGGATCGAGGAACAGCACGCTCTGATACCCCATCTCGCGGGCGTTGCGATAGGGTAGCAGGCTTGCGGCGTAGTTCGCGCCGATCTTCACATCGCCCGTACCACCGGCCGCCACGCGATCCTGCTCGCGGTCGATCGCCACATCAATCGGGCGGATACCCCCCTTGAAATAGGGACCCACGGGCGAACAGAAGACCACGAAGAGCGCCTCTTCGGAGGGCTTCACGCCGAAGCTCGTCGAGGTGCCGATCTCGACCGGTCGCAGATACATCGCCGCACCCGTCCCATAGGGGGGCAGGTGGCGCAGATTGCGCCGCACAACCTCCGTGCAGGCCTCCACGATCATTTCGCGTGTCGGGACGGGCAGACACAATCTCCGCGCCGAGGATTGCAGTCGCTCGACGGTATCCTCCAAGCGGAAGATGCGCACCTTGCCGTCGGCTCCGCGAAAGGCCTTCAGCCCCTCGAAGAGCGACGAACCGTAGTGCAGGCAGGCCGCCGCAAGGGGGACGGGCAGGTACTCGTCCGACGAGAGCTGCATCGAGCTCCACCCCTCGGCGGGGGTATAACTGTAACGGATGTTGCAGTCTGTCTTGTAGTAGTCGAAGCGAAGCTCCGACCACTCCCAATCAGCCAATTCCATCATCTTCTCCGTGCGCTTATCCGACAATCGCTCCGTTATGGGTCGCCTCGTTGGGTTGCAAGAGGCGCAGCTTGCCCGAGGCATCCTCGGCCATCAGGATCATACCGCGCGAAAGGGTACCCTTCAGCTCGCGCGGCTCGAGGTTCACGAGCACCAACACCTGCTTACCGACAAGCTCTTCGGGCGTAAAGTGTTCAGCAATACCCGAGACGATCTCGCGCTGATCAATACCCGTATCGACCGTGAGTTTCAAGAGTTTCTTCGTCTTGGCGACCTTCTCGGCCGTCAAAATGGTCGATACGCGGATATCCATTCGCTGGAAGTCGTCGAACGAGATGTTCTCCTTCTGCGCCTCAACCTCCTGCGACTTCTCGGCAGCCAAGTTGGCCTCCTTCGTCGCCTGCAGCTTGTCGAGCTGCTTTTGGATCACCTCATCCTCGATCTTCTCGAAGAGCAGTTCGGGTTTGCCGATCATGTGGCCGGCTGCGACCAGCTCCATCGAGCCAAGCTCCTCCCAACCGAACTTCTCGGTGGCAAGCATTCGGATCATCTTCGCCGCCGTGAAGGGCATAAAGGGCTCGATGGCAACAGCCGTGTTGGCCGTGATCTGCAAGGCGATGTTAAGGATTGTTTTGACGCGCTCGGGGTCGGTTTTAACCACTTTCCACGGCTCCGTGTCGGCGAGGTATTTGTTACCGATGCGGGCGAAGTTCATCGCCTCCTTCAGTGCCTCGCGGAAGTGGTAGTGTTCGATGTTGCGCTCCAACTGCGCCTTGATCGCCTGCAGTTCGGTGATCGTCTCGCGGTCGTAGTCGGTCAGCTCGCCACAAGCGGGCACAACGCCGCCGTAGTACTTCTGTGTCAGCACCAGTGCGCGATTCACGAAGTTACCCAAAATGGCCACCAGCTCCGAGTTGTTGCGTGCCTGAAAATCCTTCCAAGTGAAGTCGTTATCCTTCGTCTCGGGGGCGTTGGCGCACAAGACATAGCGCAGCACATCCTCCTTGCCCGGGAACTCCTCCAGATATTCGTGCAGCCAGACGGCCCAGTTGCGCGAGGTCGAGATCTTATCGCCCTCGAGGTTCAAGAACTCGTTCGAGGGGACATTTTCGGGCAGGATGTAATCACCGTGCGCTTTCAACATCGAGGGGAAGACGATGCAGTGGAAGACGATGTTGTCCTTGCCGATAAAGTGGACGAGTTTGGTATCCTCGCTCTTCCAATACTTCTCCCACTCGGGCGTGAGATCCTTCGTGGCCGAGATGTAGCCGATCGGGGCATCGAACCATACATAGAGCACCTTGCCCTCGGCCCCCTCGACCGGAACGGGAATACCCCAATCGAGGTCGCGGCTCACGGCGCGCGGTTGCAGACCGCCGTCCAACCAGCTCTTGCACTGGCCATAGACATTCGATTTCCACTCCTTGTGCCCCTCCAAGATCCACTCGCGCAGCATCTGCTCATACTCGTTGAGCGGCAGGTACCAGTGTTTGGTCTCTTTTTTCACGGGTTTCGACCCCGAAACCGCGCTGTGAGGATCGATCAACTCATCGGGCGAGAGGGTCGAACCGCACTTCTCGCACTGATCGCCATAGGCACGATCGTTACCGCACTTGGGGCAGGTACCGACGATATAGCGGTCGGCGAGGAAGGTCTTGGCCTCCTCGTCATAGTACTGCTCGGAGGTCTGCTCGATAAATTTACCCTCGTCGTAGAGCTTGCGGAAGAAGTCCGAAGCCGTCACGGCATGCGTAGGCGACGAGGTGCGCGAATAGATGTCGAACGAGATACCCAACCCCTCGAACGAGCGTTTGATCAGGTTGTGGTAGCGATCGACGATATCTTGCGGCGTAACGCCCTCTTTGCGTGCCTTGATCGTGATGGGTACGCCGTGCTCGTCCGATCCGCAGATCGAGATCACGTCCTCGCCCTTGAGGCGCAGGTAGCGCACATAGATATCCGAAGGCACATAGACACCCGCCAAGTGGCCGATGTGTACCGGACCGTTGGCGTAGGGGAGTGCCGAGGTCACCAAATAGCGTTTGAACTCTTTGTTTGCCATTTTTTTCTATCTCTTTTTTGCTGTTTACTCTACAATTTCAAGCTCATCCACAAGCCACTTTGCACCGGCAAACTGATCGATGATGAAGAGCACATAGCGTACATCGACGGCGATCATACGCTGCAACTCCGGCTCAAAGGCCACGTCGCCCGACATCGCCTCCCAGTTGCCGTCGAAAGCCAGACCGATCAGCTCGCCGTTGCCGTTCAAGACGGGCGAACCGGAGTTGCCGCCCGTAATATCGAGGTTTGCCAAGAAGCAGGTCACCAGCTCGCCGTTCTTATCGGCATAGCGACCAAAATCCTTGTTCTTGTAAAGCTCCTTCAACTTCGGCTCCACGGTAAACTCCGTCGGATTCTTCGGATCCTCCTTCTCCATCACACCCTTCAAGGTGGTGTAGTAGTTGTAGCGGATACCGTCGGCCGGCGAGTAGGGGAGAATATTACCATAGGTCAGACGGATCGTGAAGTTGGCATCCGAAGCCCACGCCTTCTCGGGGTACTGCTTCATCAGACCGTCGATATATTTGCGGTGTCCCTCGGCGTAGAGGTTCGTGTACTTCGTGCTCTCCTCACGCAGTTTAGTGTGCAGGGTTGCTATTGAATTATACATTTCAAGAGCCGCATCCTCAAACTTTGCTGTCTTATTAGAATTTTTGATGTACTTCTCCAACTTCTCGTATGAGGTGAAGATCGAGTTGTCGTAAACCCAATCTACATACTTTTCGATATCGCCTCCAAACTTCGTATCTATTGTAAAGTAGAAGGTTGGTAGTTGTGTCATATTTTCACGCGCGATCGCGAGCATTCTTTTTGCTACGCGACGATCCGTCGGCTCGTTGTAGTCCTTGAAGATCGCTTTAATACGCTCTAACTCCATGTTTTTCTTTTTCTGCGACTTCGTTTTCCACCCCATCTTCAGCGACGAGTAGCTGCGTGCCACGCTCAACAACTCCACAGCACGCATCATCGACTCGTTGAGATACTGTAAATCGGCACGGGCAGCCTTCGACTTCTCGATATACTCCTTGATCTTCGGAAGAGCTGTGATGTAGCCCTCCTCGGGGAGCGTATTTTGGTCGGCCCACTGCTGGAACGCACGCTCCTGTTCCTCTTTCAACCCCTTGACATTGAGCTTTTTGATCGCCTGCGACATACCGATCGAATTCTTCCAATAGTTCGACGACGAAGCATACTTCGAGGCGTACTGGATGCGTACCTTGTCGCTGGCGGCCATCTCCTCTTTCAGGATCTCCTGACGCTCGCCGCGGATGTAGATGCGCTGCGGGTTATCGACCTCCAACATATAGTCGATCTCGTAGGAGGTCATATAGCGGTCGGTCGAACCCGGGAAGCCCATCACCATCGCAAAGTCACCCTCCTGATACCCCTTGATGTTCACTTTGAGGAACTTCTCGGCGCGATAGGGTTGATTCTCGGGCGAGTAGGCTGCCGGACGGTTGTTCTTGTCGGCATAGACACGGAAAACCGAGAAGTCGCCCGTATGGCGCGGCCACATCCAGTTGTCGGTCTCGCCGCCAAACTTACCGATCGACTGCGGAGGCGTACCCACCAAGCGGACATCCGTGTAGGTCTCGATCACGAAGGCGAAGAACTGGTTGTTGCCGAAGAAGCCCGGGATGATCACATCCATCCCCTTGTGCTCCTTCTCCAACTGCTTGATCAGACGGGCTTTATTCTCGCCGGCAATGCGCTGATACTCCTCCTCCGAGGCGATCGAGGGGATGTTGCCGATCACATCGGCCGTCACATCCTTGATCTCGCGGATAAAGCGCACCTTCAATCCGGGAGCGGGCAACTCCTCCTGATTATTGCGTGCCCAGAAGCCGTTTTTGAGGTAGTCGTGCTCAACCGACGAGAGCGACTGAATCGCTCCAAAGCCGCAGTGGTGGTTCGTAAAGATCAGACCCTCTTTCGATACGATCTCGCCCGTACAACCGCCACCGAAGATCACGATAGCATCTTTGAGCGAGGAGTTATTGACCGAATAGATCGCCTCGGGCGTGATTTGGCAACCCTTGGCCTTCAGATCGTCGGCGTTCATCTTTTGCAGGTAGGGCAGGAGCCACATACCCTCGTCAGCCACAGCCGTGAAGGCCGCAAAGGCCGCAAAGAGCGTAAAAAGGATTTTCTTCATATTTCTAATTTTTAATTCTTAATTTTGAATTCTACATGTTGAATTGATTTTGAATACGATCGCTATTTAACAGCAATCATATTCAAAATCGATCGTTCGGCCGCCTTGCGCGTAGGCTCGTCCAGTTCAATCTCCGGCGAAAGATTTTCAAGCGTCTCGACGATCTTCTCCAGCGTAACCATCTTCATATACTTGCAATCGTTGCAGCCGCACCGTTCATCATCGGGCGGAGCAGGGATGAAGCGTTTTTCGGGGTAGCGTTTTTGCATCTCGGTCAGAATACCCGACTCCGTCACCACGATAAACTCCTCGGCATCCGACGAGCCGCAGTACGCCAAGATAGCCGCCGTCGATCCGACAAAGTCCGCCACCTCGACAATATAGGCGCGGCACTCGGGATGCACCACCACCTTGGCCTCGGGGTGGGTACGCTTAAGTTGGAGCAGTTTTTCGAGCGAGAACTCCTCGTGTACATGGCACGCCCCATCCCAGATGACCATATTTTCGCGCCCCGTGAGCTTTTTAATATAGGAGCCGAGGTTGCGGTCGGGAGCGAAGATGATCGGCTGCTCGGCCGGAATCGACTCGACGACCTGCAGCGCATTCGACGAGGTGCAGCAGATGTCTGTCAGCGCCTTCACGCCCACCGTCGTATTGACATACGACACCACCTTGTGGTCGGGGTAGTTCGCCTTGAAGGCGGCAAACTCCCGCGCATCGCACGACTCGGCCAGCGAGCACCCCGCCTCGGGGCAGGGGATCAAGACCCGCTTCTCGGGGCAGAGCACCTTCGCCGTCTCGGCCATAAAGTGGACGCCGGCGAAGAGGATCACATCGGCATCGACCGTCTGCGCCTTGACCGACAAGGCGAGCGAGTCACCCAAGAAGTCGGCGACGGCCTGCACCTCGGGGTTGGTGTAATAGTGGGCCAAGATCACGGCACGCTTCTCGCGCTTCAGTTCGGCGATGCGGGCTTGGAGGTTTTCAACCATTTTCTTTTAATTTTTTTAATTCATTTTAATAAAATAAAAAAGAATAGATAAAATAAAGGGGTGTTGAAAGTGTTGAGAAGTCGAACGAGTGAAAAACAATCAACATCTTATTATCCTATTTTTTTGCTTTTATTAAAATTAACCTTTTATAAATCAGTAAAATAAAATCATCATTAACAATTGTTCAAAACCCCTTTCAACATATCGACAGCCATAAACTATGAACAATCCTCGTCGAAATTCGGTTCTTAAACAGGGCGATAAAATCCGATAACTTTTTTTGGATTTTGATTTTTTCCGATTAAGCCGCCTCCGTTCGAGAAAAGCAAGGAAAAAGAGTGAAAAGTTATCGTTCGTTTATCAACCGCTTATCAACCGTTTTTCATCACACTGCCAACAAGCCTGTCGGCAATTGCGCGGTACCACTCCCCGACGCGCGGATCGATCGCCGAGGCGGGAGAGCCGTTGTCGCCCCCCTCCATAATCGACTGTACGATCGGAATCTCACCCAAGAAGGGCACCTCGTACTCCTCGGCTACGCGCTTTGCGCCCCCCTGACCGAAGATGTAGTAGCGGTTGTCGGGCAGCTCCTCGGGGGTGAACCACGCCATATTCTCCACCACGCCCGCTACGGGGATGTTCACCTGCGGGTTGCGGAACATCTCCACACCGCGCACCACATCGGCCACGGCCACCTGCTGCGGGGTCGAGACAATCACAGCTGCGCTGATCTTCAGCTCGCCAATGATCGAGAGGTGGATATCGCCCGTGCCCGGCGGCAGGTCGCAGATGAGGAAGTCCAACGCCCCCCAATCGGTCTGGTGAATCATCTGCTTCAAGGCATTGACGGCCATCGCACCGCGCCACAACAGCGCATCGGTCGGACGGATAAAGAAACCGATCGACATCAAGAGAATATCTTCTGCTTTGGCCGGTACGATGCGATCCATGCCATCGACCTGTACAGCATCGGGAAGATACCCCTCTACGCCGAACATCTTGGGCTGCGAGGGGCCGTAGATATCGGCATCGAGCAGACCGACACGGAATCCCATATCGCGCAACGCCACGGCGAGGTTGGCCGCTACGGTCGATTTACCGACACCGCCTTTGCCCGAAGCGACGGCAATCACCTTCGTAATATCACCCGTTGTGGTGTGTTCCTTCGGCTCGGGACGCTTCGCCTGCACACCCTCCTTGACCATCACCAAGACTTTGGCGGCGGGAAAATGCTCTTTCAGTAACGCTTCGGCTTGATTTTTAATCTTCACGGCGAAGGGGTCGCGTCTCTTCGTAAAACGCAACCCGACGGTGATAGCCGCATCGGAGGCGGCAATATGCCCAACTATTCCGCTTGCAACCAGATCCTGCTCCGTCTCGGGGTGGCGGATTGTTGCCAGCAGCTCCTTGATCATCTGTTCCATTCTTTTTTATCCTCTTTTTAGGACAGCACTTTATCAACCTACAAAGGTAAGAACTATAAATTAAAAATTCAAAATTTAGAATTCAAAATGAGGGAAATGAGCTGTCAGCGATCAGCACTCAGCTTTCAGCTTTTGGCTGGCGCGACGAAAAAGGGAATTTAGTGAATTTAGTGAGGTCACTCCCTAAAATCCCTAACTTCTCTAACTTCCCTAAAAAAGCTGATCGCTGAGTGCTGAAAGCTAATTTTTTAATCTTTAGTCTTTAATTTTTAATTTGGAATCACTACCTTTGTAAAATGGAGAAAAGTACACACAAAAAACACCGTAAGAACAAATAGAAAAAAAATAGCTAAAGCAATGAAAAAGAGTTTGATTTTGGGCCTGATGGCCGCTGCACTGGTTGCAGGGTGTGCTCCGAAGGCGGAGCTGCCGACCTCGAAACGCGCAATCGTCGAAGAGGAGTTCGTATTCGATTATCAGCTGACGCGCGACTGCCACGCCTCGTCGCTCATCGAGTTGGAGAGTGGCGAGCTGCTCTGCACTTGGTTCGGCGGCACGCGCGAAAGCCATCCCGATGTGCAGCTTTGGCTCTCGCGCAAGCCCGTAGGCGGCGCGTGGAGCGAGCCGGTGGCCGTTGCCAAGGCCGAGGAGGAGCTGGGCGGTTCGGTTTTTAACCCCGTGATCGTGCAGTGCGGTGGCGATACGCTGCAGCTCTACTACCTCTCGCCCGACATCAACGACGGGCGCATGATCACCTCGTGCGACGGCGGTCGTTCGTGGAGCAAATCCGTAGCACTCGACAAGGAGTTCTCCGGTCCGCTGGTGAACAAACCTCTCTATCTCGCCGACGGGACGATCCTCGCCGGCGGTTCGATGGAGGGTGGCCCCGGGTGGCGCATCCATGTCGAGCGTTCGACCGACAAGGGCAAGACTTGGTCGCGTACCCCCGTGTTGAACGACCCCAAGCAGTTCAAGCTGATCCAGCCCACCTTCCTCAACCACGCCGACGGCCGCATCCAGCTCTTGGCACGCTCGGGCGGCAAGGCGGCTGACACGAAGATCGCCCAGTGCTGGTCGGAGGATGGCGGTCTGACTTGGTCGGAGGTGACCAACACGACCCTGCCGAACAACAACTCGGCAATCGACGGCGTAACGCTCTCGGATGGTCGTCACCTCTTGGTCTATAACCACTCGACGCGCGAGGATGCCACCTGCGGTCGCAAGGGGCGCGGTATTTTGACTCTTGCCGAGACGAAGGACGGCGTGAACTGGAACGCGGCGGCCGTCTTGGAGTATCGTACGGGTGCCGTGCAGTACTCCTACCCCGCGATGATTCAGACGCGCGACGGTTTGGTGCACATCACCTACTCGTGGCACCGCAAGCGCATCAAGCATGTGGTGATCGACCCCGCGAAGCTCGTCACAGCTCCCATTGTCGATGGCGTATGGCCGAAGGAGGAGCTGCCGTGGATCGTCAGCCCCGATTCGATCGCCGTGAACGGTGCAATTGACACGGAAGTTGTGAAGTAAACTTCAATTCAAAATTGAGAATGCAAAATTCAAAATTAGCTTTCAGCTAAATAGATAAAAACCACACGATTATGAAGTTCTTGAAATATTTTTTGGCGAGCCTGCTGGCGGTTGTCGTGGGATCTGTGCTTACCTTCTTTTTCTGGATTTTAGTACTCGTCGGGGCAGCGGGGTCGATGCAGACCAAAACCATCATCGCCAAGGGTTCGATCCTGAAGATCGACTTCTCGGAGATGATCACCGATGCCCCCTCGACCGACCCCTTCGCCGGTATCAACTTCTCGACGATGGAGAGCACGCCGATCCTGTCGCTGCTGCAGACGCTGCGTGCTGTCGAGACGGCCGCAACCGACGAACGCATCGAGGGTATCTACTTGCGCCTGAACGGCATCGGCGGTGTGGAGGGAAACGCCGTGATGGAGGAGCTGCGCGAGGCGCTCGTGCTGTTCAAGGAGAGCGGCAAATTTATCGTCGCCTACAACGAAGCCTACTCGCAGGGTGCCTACTACCTCGCTACGGCGGCCGACCGCATCTACCTGCAACCCGAGGGTTCGATGGATTGGTCGGGTTTGGCCTCGCAGAGCCTCTTCTTCAAGGGGTTGGTAGATAAGCTCGATCTGAAAGTGGAGGTCTTCCGTCCGACGGTCTGCAAATACAAGAGCGCGGTCGAGCCCTACATCCTGAAGAAGATGTCGCCCGAGAACCGAGCCCAGATGCAGCAGTTGCTCGACTCGATGTGGGGAACGATCTGCGAGGCGGTCTCGACCGCACGCGGCATCTCGGTCGAGGAGCTGAACCGCCTCGCCGACAACTTGGAGGTGGTGCTGCCCGAGGATGCACTGAAACACAAGCTGATCGATGGCATCCTCTACGAGGATCGGATGGATGAGGTCTTCGAGGAGCTGGGCGTAAGCCCCTCGTTCGACGGCAATTACGCCTTTGTGACCCTCGCCGAGTATGCCCGTCAGGTCGCTGCGCCGGCGATGAACTTTGCGGATCCCGAAGTGGCGATCGTCTATGCCAACGGTCAGATTGTCGATGGCGAGGACACAGGCTCGGGTAGTGCGATCTACGGTAACTCGCTGGCCGCGCAGCTCAAGGCGGTGCGTATGGACGATAAGGTGAAGGCGGTCGTGCTGCGC
This sequence comes from uncultured Alistipes sp., assembly GCA_964628945.1. Classification (GTDB taxonomy): domain Bacteria; phylum Bacteroidota; class Bacteroidia; order Bacteroidales; family Rikenellaceae; genus Alistipes. The sequence goes on from CAZVNR010000008.1 coordinate 22,889, forward strand.
GTCAATTCGCCCGGCGGCTCGGCGTTGGCTTCGGATGTGATCTGGCGCGAGATGGAGCTGCTGAAGAGCGAGAAGCCGGTGATTGTCTCGATGGGTTCGTACGCCGCGAGCGGCGGTTACTACATCTCGGCACCGGCCGATGTGATCGTCGCCGACCGGATGACCCTCACCGGCTCGATCGGTGTCTTCGGAATGATGATGAACCCCGCCGATATGATGAAGAACAAGCTCGGCATCACGGTCGATGCCGTCAAGACGAACCGTTCGGCCGGTATGGGTATGTTCCAGAGCCTGACCCCCGCCGAGCGCAAGGTGATGATGCGCAGCGTCGATCGCGTCTATAAGGTCTTTACCGAAAAGGTGGCCGCAGGGCGTAATCTGCCGATAGAGAAGGTGCTCGAGGTGGCCGAGGGGCGTGTGTGGGCCGGTACGACGGCCAAGGAGATCGGCCTTGTCGATGGTTTTGGCGGGCTGAAGACGGCGATCGCACTGGCGGCCGAGAAGGCCGACTTGGGCGATAAGTTCCGCGTGGTGGAGAAGCTCGAGGCACCGACCGGCTTGGCGGCCTACTTCTCGGCCCTCTCGGCGAGCGTGAAGAGCTCGTGGGAGTGCTCCGAACTGGGCGTAGCGATGAAGGAGTATCGCCACCTGCAGGAGGCGCTCTCGCAACAGGGCGTGCGGATGTACTCGCCCTACCGCGTTTCGTTGGAGTAATAACCGAAACGAACTACTAAACCGATAACCGCGATGAAACGAATCCTTCTTGTTTTTACCCTGTTGATGTTGGTGTGGGGTGTAAGGGCATCCGAACAGGGGCGGCTGCGCGTGGTCGTGCTGACCGATATCGAGAACGAGCCGGATGATGCGATGTCGCTTGTGCGCTTTCTCACCTACTCGAACCAGTGGGATGTCGAGGGGTTGATCGCCACCACCTCGACCCACCAAAAACACAAACTCGCCACTTGGCGCATCTACGAGATCGTCGAGGCCTACGGCAAGGTGCAACAGAACCTCTTGCAACACGAGGCGGGCTATCCGACCGAGCAGTACCTCCGTTCGATCACCAAGGAGGGCTACCCCGACTACGGGATGCAGGCCGTCGGTGAGGGGATGGATTCCGAGGGGTCGAATCATCTGATCGAGGTGCTCAAGCGTGACGATGAGCGACCGGTCTGGGTGCTCGTATGGGGCGGGCCGAACTGCTTGGCGCAGGCACTGTGGAAGATTCAAAAGACACATACGGCCGCCGAAACGGCCGCCTTGGTGAGCAAGCTGCGTGTCTATGCCATCTCGGATCAGGACGACAGCGGTATGTGGATCCGCAAGAGCTTCCGCGACCTCTTCTACATCGTCAGCCCGGGCTACAACAAGCTCGGTGCCTACCACCACGCCACTTGGAGCGGCATCAGCGGCGACCACTTCCACGGCCGCTTTGCGGGTGGTAACTTCGAGATCGTCGATAACCCGTGGCTCGACCGGCACATCCGCTCGAAAGGGCCGCTCGGAGCGCAATATCCGTGGGTGAAGTTCCTGATGGAGGGCGATTCGCCGTCGTTTATGATGCTGATCGAGAACGGCCTGAACACCCCCGAACACCCCAACTGGGGCAGTTGGGGCGGCCGCTACGAGCTCTACCAACCGCGTATGCAGTACTGGTATGCCGAGGAGGAGGTGCGCCCGATCTGGACCGATGCCCGTGACGAGGTGTTGGGAGCCGACAGCCTTTGGCATACGACCAACCACGCCACGATTTGGCGTTGGCGCGAGGCCTTCCAAAACGACTTTGTGGCGCGTATGGATTGGACGATCAAGCCCTACGCCGAGGCAAATCACCCGCCCGTAGCGGTGGTGGCGGGCGAGGTACGCCGCACGGCCAAGGTGGGCGACCGCATCGAGTTGAGCGCCGAGGGGTCGAGCGATCCCGATGGCGATCGGCTCACCTACCGCTGGTTTCACTACAAGGAGGCGGGGTTGTTTGTGATCTCCACCTCGCGCACGGGTCACGCCCTGAAGATCGAGAACGCCGACCAACAGCAGGCCTCGTTCGTTGTGCCCAAAACGCTGCGCACGGGAACGATCCACATCATCTTGGAGGTGACCGACGAGGGCACACCCGCCCTGACCCGCTACCGGCGCGTAATCATTGATGTAACCGAATAAGGCCCGACGAAGATGAAAAGAGTTCTGATTTTCGCACTCGCAATCTGTTTTGTAACGGCTTGCAACGCAACGGTTGAGGAGCAGAAGCACCGCATCATCGTATCCTCCGACATCGGCGGAACCGACCCCGACGACAACCAGTCGATGGCGCACCTGCTGATGTACAGCGATCGGTTCGAGATCGAGGGGATCATCTCCTCCGCCTCGTTTGGCGACGGTAACAAGGAGGAGATCCTCCGTATGGTCGATGTCTATGCCGAGGATCTGCCGAAACTCCTGCCCCACTACCCCTCTCTGATGCAGCCCGAGGCGGTGCGTGCCATCGTGAAGCAGGGGCGCAAAAACGAGGCTCCCATTGCCGGTTGGGGCACGCCGACCGAGGGCTCCGAGTGGATCATACAATGCGCCCGCAAGGAGGACGCGCGCCCGCTCCATATCTTGGTGTGGGGCTGCTTGGAGGATGTGGCACAGGCGCTGCACGATGCCCCCGAGATCGCTCCGAAGCTGCGCGTGCACTGGATTGCCGGCCCGAACAAGAAGTGGGGCGTGAATGCCTATATGTACATCGTCGAGCACTTCCCCGACCTCTGGATGATCGAGAACAACACCACCTATCGCGGCTTTATCTACGACTCGAAAAACCCCGACCGGTGGAATATGGGCTACTTCGACCACGCGATCAAGGAGGCCGGCGCACTGGGGCGCGACTTTGCCGCCTACTACAAGGGCAACCCCAAGATGGGCGATACGCCGACGCTCCTCTATCTGATGCAGGGCAACCCCGAGCAACCCGAGGAGCCGTCGTGGGCGGGACGATTCGTCAAGGCCGACCGCACGCCGCGCCGCATCTTCTACGGCCCCACGACGGCCGCCGATACGGCCCAAATTTGCGGCATCATCGAGTGGCGACTGAAGGGTCCCAACCGACCGGAGATCGCCGTCGATTCGGCCTGTTTGACCCTCGATATTCGCAAACAACAGTGGACGGGCTACTACAAGGGCGACGGCAACTACCTCCTGCGCCACTCGACCTACTATACGGGTGTGCTGCCCTATACGATCACCTCGTCGCTGCCCGACTTTCTGCCGATCGCGGGCGAGATCACGGTCGAGAATACTTGGAATACAGCCCCCAACGAGAGCGACCTTACGGTGGGCAGCCAATGGTGGACGGACAGCTACGCCGCGCAGGATCGTTGGCACAACCACGCCGGCGCCAACACCCAACAACAGGTGCGCAACGCCGTGATGGACGACTGGGCCGAACGATGGAGTAAATTAAAAGAGTAAAAACCTCTGTAATATGAAGAAAATCAGCTTGTTAGTGTTTGTTTTGCTGCCCCTTTGCGTATGGGCGCAGCAGTTGGCCTTCCCGACGGCGGAGGGGTATGGTAAATATACCGTCGGCGGACGAGGCGGGCGCGTGATCGAGGTGACGAACCTGAACGATGCGGGCGAAGGGTCGTTGCGTGCCGCCGTTGAGGCCGAGGGGCCGCGCACGGTGGTCTTCCGCGTATCGGGGACGATCGATCTGAAACGACCGCTCACGATCCGCCACCCCTATATCACCATCGCCGGTCAGACCGCCCCGGGCGACGGCATCTGCATCAAACGCCACCCGATCGAGATCGATGCCGACGAGGTGATCATCCGCTACCTGCGTGTCCGTTTGGGTGCCGAGAGCGGCCGCGATACCGATGCGGTCAGCTCGCGCCGCCACCGCAACATCATCCTTGACCACCTCTCCACCTCGTGGAGTATCGACGAGTGTCTTTCGATCTACCACTGCGAGTATGTGACGATTCAATGGTGTTTGGTGGCCGAGAGCCTTGCCGGTTCGATCCACATGAAGGGTTCGCACGGCTACGGCGGCATCTGGGGCTCGAACTACTGCACGATGCACCACAACCTCTTGGCGCACCATACGAGCCGCAATCCGCGCTTTGCGTCGGGTGCGGGCTACAACGACTACCGCAACAATGTGATCTACAACTGGGGCTTCCAGAGCTGCTACGGTGGCGAGGAGTTGCATCCCACCCAGCGCAACCCCTACCCCTTCACCTTTATCAATATGGTCGGCAACTACTACAAGGCCGGCCCCGCTACGCTGAAGGGGGCGGTGCGTTCGCGCATTGTGGAGCCGTCGTATCGCCGTTCGATCGACAACTACGGCCGTTGGTATGTGGCCGACAACGTCGTCGAGGGCGATCGGCGCGTGACGGCCGATAACTGGGACGGCGGCGTGCAGGTCGATCCGGCGCACTTCGATACGCTCCGCTTGGCCGAGCCGTGGAAGGCGATGCCGATCCGCGAGGAGTCGGCCGTGAAGGCCTACCGTGCCGTTTTGGCGGAGGTGGGTGCTACCCTGCCGCGCCGCGATGCGGTCGATCGCCGCATCATCGAGGAGGTGCGCACGGGAAAGGCAACCTTCGAGGGGGTGAGCTACAAGCGCAGCAACAGCGAGCAGCTGATGAACCCCGACCGCCCGTGCGGCATCATCGACTCGCCGCTCGATGTGGGAGGCTGGCCGGAGCTGAAGAGCGCGACCGCACCTGCAGACAGCGACCATGACGGAATGCCCGATGAGTGGGAGAAGCGTAACGGATTGAATCCCAACGACCCGACAGATCGCAATCGCGCTGGAAATGAGGGATATACGATGTTGGAACACTATTTGAACAGCTTGTAATACGATGGCAATTATTCGTTTGACAAAAGAGTTTTCGTTCGAGGCGGCACACGCTCTCGGCGGTTATGACGGCCCTTGCCGCGAGATTCACGGCCACTCCTATCGCCTCTTCGTGACGGTCAAGGGGATACCCTCTGCGGCGGCCGACGACCCAAAACAGGGGATGGTGATCGACTTTGGTGTGCTGAAAAAGATCGTAAACGAGGAGGTGGTGTCGCGTTTCGACCACGCGTTGGTGTTGCGCGATACGGCCGACCCTGCTCTGCGTGAGCTTCTCTCGGCACAATTCAACAACCTTGTTACGGTCGGCTATCAGCCCACTTGCGAGCATATGCTCGATGATTTTGCCCACCGCATCGCTGCCCGACTACCCGAGGGTGTTGTTTTGCATGCGTTGAGGCTGCATGAAACGGCGACCTCTTACGCAGAGTGGTTTGCCGAAGACAATTAAAGAAGAAGGAGTGTTCCACGGGGAACACTCCTTCTTCTTTATGTGGTGATTGTTCCTCGTGGAACATTGCGCCCTTTAGCGACCGAATTTGATCAGCAGCACATTGACATCGGCCGGCGAAACACCCGGGATGCGGGAGGCCTGCCCGATTGTGCGCGGGCGGATGCGATTCAATTTCTGTCGCGCCTCGATCGTCAGCGAGTTCATCTGTGCAAAATCAAACCCTTCGGGAATTAATACCTCCTCCAATCGGTGGAGTTTTTCGGCGTTCTGTTTCTCGCGCTCGATGTACCCTTTGTATTTGATTTGGATCTCTGCCTCCTCGATCGCCTCGGCCGAAAGCAGCTCTTTTTTTAAGAAACGGTCCAATTTCGGCAACGCCTTGCGAATCCCTTCGATCGTCACGCCGTTGCGCACCAAGAGGTCGAAGAGCTTTTTTCCCTGTGTCAAAGGCTCTGATCCGACCGAAATTAAATAGTCGTTAATTTCGCCTATTTTGATACTCTGATTTTGCGTGAATGAAATAAGCGATTCTACGGACGATTTTTTTTCGACAAATTCGGCGTAGCGTTTTTCGGAAATTAGGCCGATTTTATGGCCGAGCGGAGTCAGTCGCTCATCGGCGTTGTCTTGTCGGAGCAGGATGCGGTACTCGGCACGCGAGGTGAACATACGGTATGGCTCATCGACCCCCTTGGTCACCAAGTCGTCGATCAGCACGCCGATATAGGCCTCGTCGCGCCCGAGAACGATCGCCTCCTCCCCCGTGCGGGCGCGATGGGCGTTGATACCCGCCATCAGACCCTGTGCGGCGGCCTCCTCGTAGCCGGTCGTGCCGTTCACCTGCCCTGCGAAGTACAATCCGTTAATCCGCTTTGTTTCGAGCGAATGGTGGAGCTGGGTCGGGGGGAAGTAGTCATACTCGATGGCGTAGCCCGGGCGGTAGATGTGCAGATCCTCTAACCCCTTGATCTGGTGCAACGCCTCCCACTGCACCTCCCACGGCAGCGACGACGAAAAACCGTTCAGGTAGTATTCGTTCGTGTCGCGCCCCTCCGGCTCCAAGAAGAGCTGGTGCTCCTCCTTGTCGGCAAAGGTGCGCAGCTTATCCTCGATCGAGGGGCAGTAGCGCGGCCCGATGCCGTGAATCGTACCGTTGAAGAGCGGCGAGCGGTCGAACCCCGTGCGGAGGGTGTCGTGCACGCGCTTCGAGGTATAGACCAAAAAGCAGGGTAGTTGATCTTTAACCGTCTCTGTTTCAGATGAAAACGAGAATTTCTGCGGCAGCTCGTCGCCCCACTGCGGCTCCAAGATCTCGAAGTTGATCGTGCGGGCATCAAGGCGTGCCGGCGTACCGGTCTTCATCCGCCCCACCTCCATTCCGAGCGCGGCGAGCTGCTCGGTCAGCCCGTGCGAGGCGGCATCCCCCGCGCGACCACCCTCGGCATTCGATGCGCCGCAGTGCATCAGCCCGCCGAGGAAGGTTCCCGCCGTAAGGATCACCTTGTCGCAGGTGAAAGTGACCCCCATTCGGGTCGTAACTCCCTTAACAACAGCTGTTTGCCCGTCGTTCTCGATCTGCAACTCGGTCGCTGCATCCTGCCAGATGTAGAGATTGAGCGTGTTCTCGAGCTGTTTACGCCACGCCTTCGAGAAGGCCTGCTTGTCGCACTGTGCACGCGGGCTCCACATCGCCGCCCCCTTCGAGCGGTTGAGCATTCGGAACTGGATCGCCGTGCGGTCGGTGATGATTCCCATCTGACCCCCCAGCGCGTCGATCTCGCGGACGATCTGCCCCTTGGCCACCCCACCGACGGCGGGATTGCACGACATCGAGGCCAACTTCTCCATATCCATCGTCAGCAGCAGCGTGCGCGAACCCAACCGCGCCGCCGCCGAGGCCGCCTCGCACCCTGCGTGGCCGCCACCGATCACGATGATATCGTAGTGGAGGGTCATAGTGTCCAGAATTTCAGATACTTATCCTCTTTGCGGTGCATCTCGGCATTGGCTCTCGGTGTCTTGTCCTTCTGTCCGCAGAGGTGCAGTACGCCGTGCACGATGACGCGGCGCATCTCATTGAGGGCCGTCGCACCGTAGAGGCGGGCGTTGTAGCGCACCGTCTCGACATCAATGTAGATGTCGCCGTGAATCGTGCGCGTGTCTTTCAGATCGCTGTAATCGAAGGTGATGATGTCGGTGTAGTAGTCGTGGCCGAGGAACTGTCGGTTCATCTCGAGCAGATGCTCCGCCGAGCAGAAGATGTAGTTCACCTCGCCCAGCGTGCAGCCCTCCGCTTCGGCCACCGCTTTGAGCCACGCCGCCGTCCGCCGCTTCTCTTTCAGGCGGTAGCGGCACTCCTCCGTATAGTAGTGTACAGCCATTTTGTTGCTATTTTTTGAAACAGTTGGCGGCCGACATCACCTCGCTCGGGTTGGGTGAGAAGATGCCGAAAACGAGCTTATATTCGGTCTCCATCGTGGCGGGATTGACCGCCGCGCCCACCGTTCCGATCGTTTGGTTCTTTGTTACCGTTTGGTTCTTCTCGACGAGTGCCGAGCCGAGGTTGGCGTAGGAGGTGATGTACTCGCCGTGCGCCACAAAGACCTCATATTTCGCCGTGATGCGGTTGCGCTTCACCTCGACCACCTTGCCCTCGTAGATCGAGCGTACCGAGGCCCCCTTCGTACCGGCGATCTCGGCCATATTTCCCTTGTATCGCTTCACCTTGCCCCCCGCGACCGGCAGGTTCAGATCCGCCGTCGTTGCCGAGAACGAAGCACCCGTCTTGTTGCCCTTTGTGAGTTTGCGCAGCTCGCTGATCGCCACGCTCAACTGCTGCTCCTGCGCCGTCTTGCGCTTCAACGCCTCGCGTTCGCGGCGGCTCATCTGCTTGATCTCGCTCTTGGCCGACGAGGCGTCGCGCTCGAGGCGTTGGCGTTGCTTCGTGGCACTGCGTTTCACCGAGTCGAGCGAGTTGCGCTGTCGATCGAGCTTTTGGCGGGTCGCCTTGACCGCCTCCTGCTGCTCGCCGATCGCCTGCATCGTCCGTTCGCGCAGGGCGGCCATCTCGCGCAGTGCCGTGATGCGGCGAACCGCCTCCGTGAAGCTCGACGAGGAGAAGATATAGCTCATATAGCCGTTCTCGCGGTAGTTGCGGTAGCCGATGCGGGTCAGTTCGGCGTAGAGTGCGCGGTTGCGCTCCAACGACGAGTTAAGACTTCCGGCGATGCTGTCCGTATGGGCGATCTCGCCGCGCACCAGATCGGCCTCACGCTCCGTCTCGGCCAAGAGCTGGTTACGCTTCTCGATCTGGCGTGCCAACTTGCGGGCACGCTCCTCGGTCACCGTGCGGCTCTTCTTCAACTTCTTGATCTCGGCCTCCTCGGCGGCAATCTGCTTTTCGAGCGAGGCGATCGCCTTGCGTTGCGCCGCGATCTTCTGCTCGTTCTGCGCCGAGAGTGTGCCGTGCAGGATCAGCAAGAGGCTGAAGGTCAGTATGTAACGCAGTGCTTTCATCCTATTACTCCCTTTTTACGGCCGGTTGTGCCAAGCGGGCATCAATCGTCGCCTTGTCGTACCCCTTTTCGAGCGCCTTTTTCCAGTAGGTCTCGGCCATATACTGCTCGCCGAGGGCGTGCAGGATGTCGCCGTAGTGTACGAGCAGCTCCATCGAGCGTTGCCCGTCGAAAGCGACCGCCTGCCGCTGCACGGTGCGTGCCTCGGTGAGGCGACCCAGTCGGAAGAGCACCCACGCATAGGTGTCCATATAGGTCGGGTTCTTGTCGGTCAGCTCGATCACCCGTTCGGCCATCTTCAGCGCCCGCTCCAAACTCCTCCCCTCGACGGCGAGGTGGTAGGCGTAGTTGTTCAGTACCAAGATGTTGTCGGGGTCGTATGCCAACGCCTTTTCGTAGGCTTTGTAACACGCGCGTCGAGCCGCCCTGCGAAAAGCCCAACCGTTGAAAGCCTGCTCCCCCTGCTCCTGTCGTACATCGCCGATCTGCCCCCAGATCGTACTGCGGAGCGAATCGGTGTCGGCGTACTTCAGCGCGGCGCGATAGGCCTTCACGGCGCGGTTGAATCGCTTTTGGTAGTAGAGCACATTGCCGCGATCGATGCGGAACGAGATCTGCTCGGGGAAGACCTCCAAGGCGCGGTCGATGTAGTACATCGCCGAATCGGGGCGTTGTTTGTAGCTCTCGATGTCGATGATCGCCTCGTAGTATGCGGTTTGCGGAGGTTCGTCCGTCAGGTGGATCTTGTAGTGCTCGAGCGCCTCATCCAGCTCGCCCGAGGCGATCAGATGGTCGGCGTAGAGCTTGACAACGCGGCTGTCGCGCGGATAGTGTTGCGCCAAGATGCCGGCCAACTCGTGGATCTGAAAGTAGTTGCTGCGGTAGAAGTCGATGTCCGAGGTGAAGATGTCGAACCGCTTGAGCTTCACCTCCAGCGGCATCAGCTCGTTCTGAAACATCCGGCTCGTCGCCCACAACATCGAACGGTAGTCGCGCTTGGCGTTGAAGAAGTCCGACAACGACATAAGCGTCATCAGATTCATCGAGTCGATCGCCAAGGCGCGGTTGTAGCTTGCGCGCGCCAATGAATCCTTGCCCTGCATGGCGTATAGCTCGGCCAGCTCGACATGGTTCTCCGCCTCGTAGGGGGCGGCCTCGATCAACGCCTCCGCCTCGCCGAGTGCCTTGTCGTACTGCCGCGTGTGGGTGAGCAGTTGGCGTTTCATACGGCTCAACTGCGGGATGCGTCCGAAGCGTACCTCTGCCGAATCGAGGGTCGAGAGTGCCGAGAAGGGGCGATCGAGCTGCTCGTAGAGGGCGGCCAAGATGCGGTAGTTCTCCGGCTCGGGGTCGCGTTCGGTGAGCGCACGGAAGAGGGGCAGTGCCTCCTCGTAGCGGTTGGCCACGAGCAGCATCTGTCCGTAGAGGCGGTGGTACCACTTGTTCAGCGTGTCGCTCTCGTAGGCGCGGCGAGCCAATGCAACCCCCTCCTCGACGGAGGTGTAGTGGCGACCGTTGGCCAGCTCGTAGGCGGCCGGCGCATAGAGCGAGTCGGCCGCGAGTGCTTCACGAAAAAGGGCGTGGGCACGCACCGTATCGCCGTGGATCGTGCGTGCCTTCAACCCCTCGGTGTAACAATGCAGGCTTCGCAGCGAGTCGGCCCATCGGGGCTGCTCACCCTCGCCCGCTCCGACCGCAAAGGCGGCCGAAAAGAGCAGCAGCGTGAGGGTAATCGCAACGAAGCGTTTCATTGGTGTCGGTCTTTGTGAGGTTCGCGCCGCCTATGCCCTACAAGGCATCCTCGAATTGGTGGAGGAAGCGGACATCGTTCTCGAAGTAGAGGCGCAAATCCTTCACGCCGTACTTCAGCATCGCGATACGCTCAATACCCATACCAAAGGCGAAGCCCGAGTACTTCTCGGGGTCGATGTTGCTCGCCTTCAGCACATTGGGATCGACCATACCGCAACCCATGATCTCCAACCACCCCGTGCCCTTGCAGACCGGACAGCCCTTGCCGCCGCAGAGGTTACACGACACATCGACCTCGGCCGACGGCTCGGTGAAGGGGAAGTAGGAGGGGCGCATACGGATCTGTGCCTGCTCGCCGAAGATCTCCTTGGCGAAGTAGAGCAGCGACTGCTTCATATCGGCAAACGAAACCCCCTCGTCGATGTACAGACCCTCGATCTGGTGGAAGATGCAGTGTGCGCGATACGAGATCGCCTCGTTGCGGAAGACACGACCCGGGCAGATGACGCGGATGGGCGGCTTTTGGTGCTCCATCGTGCGCACCTGAATCGACGAGGTGTGCGTACGCAGCAGAATATCTTTGGCGTTCGGCTCGTCGCCCTGCTTCTCGATGAAGAAGGTGTCCTGCATATCGCGTGCAGGGTGCTCGGGCGGGAAGTTCAGCGACGAGAAGACATGCTGATCGTCCTCGATCTCGGGGCCGTCGGCCACCGTGTAGCCCAAGCGCGAGAAGACCTCGACGATCTCGTTCTTGACGAGCGAGATGGGGTGGCGCGAACCGAGCTCCTCGGCCGAACCCGGGCGGCTCATATCGCCCACCTGCGATGCGCTCTCCTCGGCGCTGTTCTGCAGCTCCTCGCGCAGCGTGTTGATGCGCTTTGTGGCCTCATTTTTGAGGGCGTTGAGCTTCTGTCCCAACTCGCGCTTCAGCTCGGGGGCCACGCTCTTAAACTCCTCCATCAGGGCGGTCAGTTCGCCCTTCTTGCCGAGGATGCGGATGCGGAACTCCTCGATCTCGGCAGCTGCTTTGGGTCGAAATGCTTCGACTTGTTGCAAAAGTTCGTTGATTTTTTCAATCATATCTTGAATGTTTACGCTTTTTTATCTAATTTTGAAGGGTCGCTTTCGCACTTGTGAAAGGACACTTTAACACGCAAAGTTAAGAAAAATTTTCGTAGGATGCGAAAAAGTCGCCTCATATTCCTCGTTCTGCTGCTAATCGGCTCATTTTCAGCCGTAGCCGAACCGACCGCTGTGGTGCCCAACACACCGCAGCGCGGCGTGGGCGTGGTGTTGAGCGGCGGCGGCGCGAAGGGATTGTACCATATCGGCGTCTTGGAGGCCTTGGAGGAGAGCGGCGTGCCGATCGACTATGTGGCCGGTACCTCGATGGGTTCGATTATCGCCGCGATGTACGCCTCGGGCTACTCGCCCCGTCAGATGCGCGAGATCGTCCTCTCGGGTGCCGTGCAGGAGTGGGTCTCGGGGCGCATCGACCCTACGCGCTACAAACCCTACTACCGACAGGTGGGCGACTCCCCTTCGTTTATCAACCTTTGGCTCGACTTGAGCGATAAGGAGAAGCGATTTAGAATACCCTCGGCACTCATCTCCTCGACACAGATCGATATGGCGTTGATCGACATCTTCGCCCCCGCCTCGGCGGCAGCAAAGGGCGATTTCTCGCAGTTGATGGTCCCCTTCCTCTGCGTGGCGGCCGATATGAACGAACGCCGCCCCGTTACCCTCACCTCGGGTTCGTTGGTCGAGGCGATCCGCTCGTCGATGTCGATTCCGCTCGCCTTTCGCCCTGTCGAAAAGGACGATATGTTGCTCTACGACGGCGGCATCTACGACAACTTCCCGTGGCGGCCGCTTGACGAAAAGTATCGTCCGAAGCTGCTGATCGGCTCGATCTGCACGGGTGGCAATGTGATCCCCGATGCCGAGGATTCGCTGATCGATCAGGCGCTGATGCTGGCAATGGACGACACGGACTACACGCTCCCCGAGGGGCGCAGCGTGACGATTCGTCGTGCGGTCGGGGTCGGTATGCTCGACTTCGACAACGCCGAACCGGTGATGAATGCCGGCTACGAGGATGCGATGCGGCAGATGCCCCACATCTTGGCGCAGATCGACGAGCCGTGGAGCGAGGAGCAGTACGAGGCTCGCCGCAAGGCCTTCCGTGAAAAGTGTAAGCCGCTGATTTTTAACGATTACCATATCGAGGGTCGCAACGACGAACAGACGGCCTATCTGCGTGATTACCTGCGTGCCGACCTTCGCCGCTCGCCGCGTCAGCGTCAGATGAGCTTCGAGCGACTGCGCGCCCATACCTATAGTATCTTGGCCGGCGGTAACTATACGATGGATATTCCGCGCGTCGAGTACGATTCGGTGTCGGAGCGTTACGCCTTCTACGCCAAGATGAAGGCACGCCCGAACTTCAAGCTCACGATCGGCGGTAACATCTCCTCGACGGCCTTCAACCAAGCCTACATCGGGCTGAACTACCAAACTTTCGGGCGCGTGGCCAACACCTACGGGGCGAATCTCTACCTCGGCCCGACCTACACTTGGGGTACGCTGGGTGGTCGAATGGACTTCTATCTGAACGATCCGCTCTTCCTGACCTACGCCTACACTTTCTCGGTCAAGAACTTCCGACACGGATCGTTCGGGCGCATCACCGAGATCGACAACGCGCTCCCGATCAAGACGGGCGACAGCTTCGGTACGCTCGGTTTGGGTGTGCGTATGTCGCACCGCAGTATGGCCGAGCTGAAGCTGCACGGCGGCCACAGCAACTACCACTACAACGGCGACTTCAACCAGCTGCTTGAGTGGGATCATACGCGCTTCCTCTTCTTCGGTGTCAAGGCCGAGGTGGCCCGCAATACGCTCGATAAGTTCCTCTACCCGACCCGCGGGTCGGATCTGCGCTTCTCGACGATCTTTATCACGGGGCGCGACCGCACGCGCAACCCCGAGAGCAGCTACTTCAACCCGGGGAGCAACCGCCACTGGTTTGGTGCCCGCTTCCAGTGGAAGAAGGTCTTTGAGATGCCGTCGGTGAGCTGGTTCTCGTTCGGATTGAATGTCGATGCGGTCTATACCGACCACCCCGACTTCACGACCGAGGGTGCGACGCTCCTCTCGGCACCTGCCTACGAACCGATCCCCCACGCGCAGAAGATCTTTATGCCCGACTTCTGTGCCGATCGCTTTGTGGCCGGCGGCGTGAACCCCACTTTCGATCTGATGCCCAACCTCTTCCTGCGCACGGGCTTCTATGCGATGTGGCGCAATAAGAACCACTATGCCCGCTCGACGATCGTGGGGTGGGAGGATGAGCAGCTGCACTACCTCTCGGAGGTGGCGTTGATCTACCACACCCCGATCGGGCCGGTGAACCTCTCGCTGATCAAATACGATCTGAACAGCTGGAACAATATGTACCTGATGTTCAACTTCGGCTACCCGATCTTCGCCCCCAAAGGCACCTTCTATTAGCAATTCAAAATTTAGAATGCAAAATTCAAAATGGGCTGTGTGAACTTTCAGCACGCAGCACTCGGCTGTCAGCTTATGAGAACCGGAAACACCGTGTCCTCCTCGCAGTATTCACAGAACTCCCATTATTTCCACCCCGTCGCGTTCTTTCCCAAGCGTCGTGCGTCATCCTGAGCGAAGCGAGGGATCTGTACGGTGTACACTGCTGACATACAGATTCTTCACTTCGTTCAGAATGACGATGTGGGTTATCTTCCCCGTCGCACAGCCCATCTCTTTGTCCCTGCTTCGCAGGCTCGACCTTGCTTCGGCTCGGCAAAGTCCGCAAGCGGCCTCTGCCCTCGCCTTAATCGCAAGGTTATCTCTTTGCTCTTTGCTCTTTCCTCTCAAAGAACTGACTGCTGAAAGCTCATTTTGAATTCTACATTTTGCATTTTTTTGTGCCTGCCGACAAGTAGGCACAAAAAAGAACCCTCCTCGGTGCTTTGTCAATACCCATCTGTCTAACTTGCACCTCGGAGAGTTCCCTAAAAAATTGGCCGCGATTACGGAACGATTACCAAGCTGTCAGGTAGTTGTACTCCGTCATTGATCTTGCGAATCGGCGCCAACTGGCTCATCTTCAACGGTATGGTCGTATGAGTGAACGCCAACCGTTTCTCATCCTCCGAAAGTTCTGCCCATCGAACCATCGCCTTCAGATTCTTCTCAAACGCCACAAATTTGGCAGGGGAGATGATATTTGCTCCGGCATTGCGGTAGAGGACAAAAACCACCTCCAACACTTTTCCCGTGTTATCACTCGTCAGAAATAACCGTATGCGAACATCTTTTTCTCGCAGAGTTGCCGCTTCATCTTCCGTAAAGGTCGCATCAAAAGCGGCTTTGATTGTCTGTCTGTCGATTTTTCCTCCGTAAATATCAAACGGCGAGACCTCATTGCCGTCCGCATCAACCGGATTCTGAGAGGCGAGTTCATTCTCCGCATTCTGCACAGCGAAAAACAGTCTATTCACATTCTCCACGACAAGCGTGACTCCATCAGCTGTATGGGTACTTCCGTCCAAATACAGATAGTTAACATACTGTGCATTTACGCTATAAGCCCCAAGGCAAGCAACGATCAAAAATAGATAATGTTTCATAATTAATAAACACAATTAATTAATAAATTCAGCAATTGAAGAAAAGAAGCATCTTCTACATAGGTCATATCGGCATAAGGATCGTTTACTCCCACCGTTTTAATAGAATTTTTTACCGTATTGTACCAATCTGCGTTCTGCACAGGATCATACACACCCCATGACACTGCATCGGCCAAGGCTGCAGCTTGAGTATATGCATAGCCTAATTTAGCAGACCTCCCTCACTTGTCAGATTGAAAAGCAATCCGGCATCGTTTCCCGCCATTGTTTGTGCCTCGGTTGCGATTGAGATTCCAAACAAAATCGCCAATACACATAAGCACCTTTTCCTCATACGAAAAACAGAAAATATTGCGATTATATACATCTCGCTACCGATTTATTCCGGTTGCTCTGTACAGTTTTTTCTATCAACACCGTAAAGCGATAAAATCTCATCTCTGTTATCGCAAATACGAATCAGCTCTCCTTCACGGTTCCCGTAATAATCCGTATAGGTCACAAAAAGCATGTTATCGACATGTCCGATAATTTCAGTGGCGGTTGTAACCTCAACGCTGTCAGTCGGGCCATAGAACCACCAACTCCACACAGATTCAGCCAATGGCGCATCCGGTATGGGGGCAAAATCCCAATACACTTTACTAATCCAATTGCCTTCAAAAAAAGCCCCACTCTCTATTTCATAGCAACTCCGAAGCGTGCTATCATTTATGCTCACCATGTATTGATCCACATCCCCGGATCGCGCATCCTGCATCCATTTGCCATCCACGATGCGGTATGACATAAAGTCGTTGTAAAGTACTTTACCCGACTTTAGGGCTTCATCAATCATACTTGCATCCGCAGGTTGCGCCCTCGAAATCAAATAGTCAATGCCGCCCTCTTCTTCCAAAACCTCTTCGGCGGGTTTTCCCTCAAACGGGTTGGGTTCTTCGTTGCTACTTTCGCATGCTGCAAAATTAAATACAGAAAATATCAATATTAGTGTCCTTTTCATAGCTAAAATGTATTTTAGATTTTTGTCAATTTGTAGTCGGAGTGATACCAGTGATCAATCTTAAAGACGAATTATAGTCCCTTATTGTAGAAAGGTTAACATTTGTGTCGTATTCATACGCTTCGGTGATACTGAAAACACCTTCGGCAAAATAACCATTGTTCATTCCATCCCATCCCCAATTAATATGGAGATATTTGTAGTCTGTCACGGTGTTTTCTACAAGTTCCGTTCTTCCGCTATAATAGTAGTTGGTTACACGATAAATATGTGACCGTTCTTTATAACCATCCAACACCCAAGCATGTGCTCCTCCGCTCCTTGATCCTGCCATATATAGAGGTAGTCCTAAATTCAAATCGTTTCTTGCTAATGTATAGTTATACGATAACATACCAAAATTGTAGTCATAGGAAAAATACGATAAAACATTATAAACATCTGAACTATATGCTCCACTTGCATTAGGAGTGTAATCCATATCCACTTGTTCTCCAATCTCACGAATCAAATACTGCATATCTTGATGATCCGTGCAAATAGATGAGCAACCAGTCCCTGTAGGGCCACCAATGTGAGAATTTACAGTCATCCAGTCTACAAAATAGTTCGTAGAACTATCGTTAAAAGTTACCGTAAATGTAGTAGGATGACAATGTGAGGAGAAAATCTGCGCTACAGCAATAGCAATGCATCCTGCAGGACAAGTTCGATCAAGTGAATCTAAACAATACAGATTATACGGTGACCCTTGCCCCCACTTAACATGCACAAAGGGTCCTCTCGCTACCCAATCAGTGTAATAATCCTCTATTTCTCTTCGTTCTATCAACTCGGGATTAGGAGTCCCTATCACAATTGTATCCCCCGGATTGGGTTTTAATGCTAATAAATCCACATACATATCAAACCCCATATTGGTCACCTCGCCGGGCGTATAGTTGCCCTGCTCGGTTACGGCAATCAGCGGTGTGGGGCTGGTCGTGTCGGCCTCAACCAGTGCAAAACCGGTGCTGTCGGCAAAATTGACCACATAGAAGAGCGTGTCCTCCTCCGAACGGGTCGTTGCTTTGACGAATGCGCGGGTGCGTGCGGGGTCGATTGCGCGCCGAGCACCGGCACGCGTGGGTGTGTCGCCAAGCATTCCGATACCCTCTTCAGCCACACGCGTCAAATAGCGATCGAGCGCGGAGAGCTGCGATTCCTCCTCGACCTTCGGAGCGACATTTGGTTCCTTTTCGCAGGCGGTTATGAGGAAAACCCCTGCCAATAATAGGAATAGTTTTTTCATAGGCTGATATGTTTTAGTCGTTGGTTCCGATCTGCATCTTTCACCTATTAAACGGTGAAAAACAGAAAATACTGCGTCGATTCCTTGATTATTTTTGCACTTTTTGCAAAATTAGCGATTGAATAGCAAAAATGCAAATAATAAAGCGGGATTTTGAAGAAAAATTAGCATTTTTTTGCTGTCAGCTTGGGGCCGGCGCGGCTTAAAAATGTCATTCCGAACCCTTGCGAACCGATTGGGTAGCGTAGCACAGTGACAATCCGTCGCAAGGTGAAGTTGTCTAACAAGGTGATTTCTGCGTTACGCTCGTGCTCAAAATGCTCACATACGCCGAGTATGCTCCGCTTTTTCGCACTTCGCAAGCCTTGAAATCCCTCTTGCTATACAACTTCTGAAACTTGGGGCTGTCGCAACTAAACTTGTTGGACAGCCTCGTCGCCTTCGGCTCCGTCGGAATGACATATAATGGTCAGCTTTGGGTTGGCGCGACGGAAAAGGGTGAATACCGGAAGTACCGAGAATGCTGTGTCCTCCTCGAAGTACTCGCAGTTTTCTCAGTCCTCCCAGCCCTCTCGGTTGTGCAGCCTCTCTCTTTGCCCTTTTTATCCGCCAAAAAAAAGGGGACGCTTGCCTCACGGCTCGGTCCCCTCGCGTTAGGTTAGTTAGGTCAATGAGTGTGGGAGAACCCCACTTTTGTAAAACAAAGGTACGGCTTTTTTGCAAATCTCCAAATCTTTTTGTGATATTTTTTTCATTTTTCAGCTCATTTTCCTTAAAAATTATAATTAAAATTTTTTAACAAGCCTCATTTTGTAATTTTTTCAAAAACTCCGCCTTCGATTTTGTTGCACCAATCGGCTCGTTCTATTTGCGGAGGTTGGCGAGCCGAATCGGGCTTTTGGAGGGCCGTTCGCAGGGGTGATTTTGAAAAAGCGGTGAAAAAGTGGCTGAAATTTTGCGAGTTGAGAAAAAGTTTGTATATTTGCACTCCGAAAGCGCGAAAATGGTCTGATGGCCGAGTGGCTAGGCACAGCTCTGCAAAAGCTGCTACAGCGGTTCGAATCCGCTTCAGACCTCGCAAACGCCGCCTGTTTATGGGCGGCGTTTTTGTTTTGCGGCGGGTCTGCGACCCCATCCGAAAAGGCGGTTACGAGCAGGAGCAAGCTCCCTCGTTCCGCCTTTTCCGATGATGCTTACAGCATACGCCGCAAAAGCTTTCAAAGCTCGCTTCCAACCGATTACTCACCTTGGGATCAGGGTTGCGGGGATAG
The DNA here is from genome assembly GCA_964628945.1 of uncultured Alistipes sp. GTDB lineage: Bacteria > Bacteroidota > Bacteroidia > Bacteroidales > Rikenellaceae > Alistipes. Next base: position 41,688 of record CAZVNR010000008.1, read on the forward strand.
ATGTGTTGATTGCTCGGCCTTCAGGCCTGCGCATAGGGGATCCCCGCGAGGTCGGGACAAAGTCCCTCCCTTCGAATCCGCTTCAGACCTCGCAAAACGCCGCCTGTCTATGGGCGGCGTTTTTTGTTTTGCGGCGGTGTCCCGTCCTGAAATAGCGTTACACAAAAAATGTAAAGCTATGGAAGAAAAGA
>CAZVNR010000009.1:0-37724 GCA_964628945.1 uncultured Alistipes sp.
CAGCGACAACACGCCCCCCAGACGTGTACTCTAACCGGGCTGAGCTACATCCCGAAGTTCCACCGAGGTAAAACCTCTCATTTGGGACTGCAAATATAGCGTACATTTTTTAGATCGCCAAACTTTCGGGCTTTTTTTTCAAAAAATTTATTTTCATCCAACGCTTTTCGGGCAATCCCCTCCGCCTATGTCGAACGGCGTAGTTTTCGTGCATAACAAAAACAGTTTCGTCAGCCTTGAGCGTACTCGCGAAGGCTGACGAAACATCGTTTCCTGCTGCCCGACGGCAACAAACCGGCAATCGCAATTAATTCACCGAGATCATCGAGCTCTTACCCTCGCGGATCTGATTCAAGGTCTTGAGGTTGTTGTAGAGGAAGCGGCGAATCTTCATCGAGGGGGTCTTGATGAACTCCTCCTTCAGCTCGATCACCTCCGAGAGGTGCGAGAACTTATTCACCTTCTGATTCACATACTCTTGAATCTCGGCGCAGAGCTGCTTGCTCTTCGCCTCGATCGCCTCCTGCTTGGTCTTCCACTCGGCACGCCAATCGGCCAACTGACGCTCGATTTGCTCGGCGTTCAGATGCACGAAGGCCACCAAACGCCCCTGTTGCTCGGTCACGAGTGCCTCCTCGATGCAGGCGTGCTCGCTCAAAACGCTCTCGATATCCTCGGGGTAGATATTCTCACCGCCCGGGCCCAAGATCATATTCTTCAGACGCCCCTTGATGTGGAGACGGTTCTCCTTATCGAACTGCCCCAGATCGCCCGTATGGAACCAACCGTCGGCATCGATCACCTCGGCCGTTGCCTCGGGATTCTTGTAGTAACCCACCATGCAGCAAGGGGTCTTGGCGACCACCTCGCCCTGCTTCGTCTTGGGGTTGATGTTGTCGAGTCGCAGCTCCACATAGGGGACAGCGGAACCCGTCGATCCCACATCCTTCTTCATCGGAATCGCACCCGCCAAGAGCGGTGCCGTCTCGGTCAAACCATAGCCGATACCGTGCGGAATGCGCCCCTCGATCAGGAAACGCTCGGTCTGCCCGTCGAGTTTGGCACCACCGATGCCAAGGAAACGCAGCTTGCCGCCAAAGACCCCGTAGAGCTTCTTGCCGGCGATCTTATGCAGCATCTTGCGCACGGGAGCCAGCTTGTAGGCCGCCGCCAGTGCCTTGTTCGAGGTGAACTTGCCGAGCACCTGCGAACGGAAGATCTTCTCGATGATGAGCGGCACGATCAGCATCACGGTCGGCTGTACCTTCTTCATGGCCGGCACCAAGACCGAGGCAACAGGCGGACGGTCGAGGTAATAGACCGGTACCCCCTGCGAGAAGGGGAAGATCAGACCGAGCGAACACTCATAGACATGCGACATCGGCAACACCGAGAGGAACGAATCCCCGTCGTGGATCGGGAAGAGTTGCTGACAGAGGTCGGCGTGCAGCACCAGTGCCTCATGCGTGTGCATCACACCCTTCGGCGACGAGGTCGTACCCGAGGTGTAGATGATCGAAGCCAAATCGGCCGGAGCGGGGATCGCCGTCGAGCCCTCGGCCTCGACCTTTTGGGTCAGCACCTTAAGGTTCTTCGTGCGGATGACGATGTTGAGCCGGTCGATCGCCGTTTTGGGGATGTGCGTGTAGAGTTTATCCGACACAAGCAACGCCTTCGATTCGGAGTGTTCGAGGATCTTCTCGACCTCCTCACCCGAGAAGCCGGGCAGAATCGGCACAACGACCATACCGGCCGTCACAACGGCAAAATAGCAGACACCCCAGTTGGGCATCGAGCTGCTGTAGAGCGCCACCTTGTCACCTGCCTTCAGACCGGCCGAGGTGAGTGTCTTCTGAACTTGCTGAATACGATTACCAACCTCCTTGAAGGTCAGCTCCTCGCCGTCAATCAGCTTGAAAGCCACGCGATCCGAGAACTTCTCGATGCTGTTGCGGACGAGTTCGTAGAAAGTTTTGAAAGCCATCTTCTCTAAAAGTTTGTTTTTCGTTTATAAGAACGGTACTTTACGGCACAAAAGTACAGAAAAAGCGTAAAACTTCCCAATTTTTGGGACTTAAATTAAGCAAAAAGGTCGCAGGCGAAGTCCGAAAGCACTTTTCGAACAATTCCTCCTGCGGCCTTCGACAATCAGCCGACCGCTTTCGCCGCGTTAGGCGTAGAGGCAGCGTTTGATCGAGTGCTTCGGCGTATGGACAAAGCCGCCCTCAACCACCTCGATCTTGGCGATCTGGCTATACATCGGCAGCTCGGCGTTGGCCAGCTTGCGGGTCTGTTCCAAGAGCACCTCGACCGGCTCGGTCGCCCCCTTGAGCTGCTCCTCGTGGGGAGCGACAAGGGCCACGAGCAGTTTCTCGCGCTCAACGATGAGCGACTCGGCCACATAGGGCAGCGTATTGAGCTTCGCCTCGATCTCCTCGGGGTAGATGTTCTGTCCGTTCGACGAGAGGATCATACACTTCGATCGACCGCGGATAAAGACATTACCGGCTGCATCCACCACGCCGAGATCACCCGTGCGCAACCAACCATCCTCGGTAAAGGCCGCCGAGGTGGCCTCCTCGTTCTTGTAGTAGCCGATCATAACATTCGCGCCGCGAACCTGCAACTCGCCCACCACGCGCTGCGGGTCGCTTGAATCGACGCGAATCTCGTTGTTGGTCACAATACAACCACACGACCCGGGCTTGAAGGTGGTCCAATGTCGATAAGCCACCAGCGGGGCGCACTCGGTCATACCGTAGCCCACCGTATAGGGAAGTTTGGCGGCACGCAACACCTTCTCAACCGTCGGGTTGAGGGCGGCACCACCCATCACAATCATACATACATTGCCGCCAAAGGCCTTCATGATCTGCTCGCGGATCTTCTTGTAGATCACATTTTTCAGCAAAGGGATCTTCGTCAGCACGCGCATCGTGGGCTTGGCCAGCACGGGCAGCACCTTGCCCTTGATCACCTTCTCGATCACGAGCGGCACCGTAATCAGGATGTAGGGCTTCACCTCGGCAAAGGCGGCCATCAGCACCGTCGGCGAGGGGGTCTTACCGAGGAAGGTGACATGTGCACCACCGCAGAAGGGGTAGAGGAACTCAAAAGCAAGGCCGTACATGTGCGCCATCGGCAGCATCGAGAGCATCGTTGCATCCGTCGGCACAGGGATATTCTCAAGACCAAAGGTGATGTTCGACGAGATATTGCGGCAGGTGAGCATAATCCCCTTCGGCGCACCCGTCGTACCCGAAGTGTAGTTGATCACGGCCAGCTCGTCGAGTTGGTCGCTCGCCAAGCGCAGGTTGTTCTGCTGCACGCCCTTCGGATAGGCCTTCGCAAAGGCTGTGTCGATGTTCGCAAAGGCGGCCTCGATCTCCTTCGTGGCGGCATATAATAAGGTGTAGTCCTCGATGTTGATCACGGCCACCACCAGCGGCATCTTCTCGGGGCTCATCTCGGCCCACTTCTTCGGATCGACGAAGAGGATCTTGCTCTCCGAGTGGTCGGTGAGCATTTGGATATTCTCGTTCGTAAAGTCGGCCAAGATCGGCACAACCACCGCGCGGTAGGTCGCCGCACCAAGGAAGGCTATCGCCCAGTGTGCCGAGTTCAAGCCGGCCAGTGCGATCTTGTCGCCCTGCTTTACGCCACACGCCTCAAAGAGGAGGTGAAGGCGGGCAAACTGCTCGGCCACTTGGGCACTCGTAAAGGTTGCACCACGAAAATCACTCAAAGCGGGCTTCTCCCAGTTGCGACGCAGGCGGTTCTCGACGCGAGTCAAATAGTGTTCCATCTTCTATGCTATCTTTTTTTGTGTTATTGATTCAATTGGTTCGACCGAATCGGATCCGAAAAATTCGGATCCCGATTGCGAATATCGGGCAAAAAGCCGATTTGGCGAAAAAAATGGGACGGATCGCATCTTTAGGGGAGAAAAACCGATATGTGGGGTGAATTTCTCTATTTAGGGACAGAATTTTACGATTGTAAAGCGCAAAATGGCTATCTTTGCGGCAAAGAGCCGGGCGATGATAGCGAGCAACGAGATCAAACAGTGGACCCTCGATGCGGGGTTCGATGCCGTAGGTTTGACTGCGGCGCGTGCGTTGGCCGAGCCGAAGGAGCGGTTTGGTCGATGGTTAGAGCGGGGGTATCACTCCTCGCTCGGGTACCTTGCACGCAACATCGACAAGCGGTTCGATCCGCAGTTGCTGTTCGAGGGAGCACGGACGGTCATTGTCTGCGCCGTCAGCTACAAGAACTTTATCAGTGCGGGCTACCCTGCTACTGCTCGCGCCAAGATCGCCTCTTATGCCTGCAACCGCGACTACCACACGACGATCAAAGAGATGCTCTTTGCCCTCTTGGAGCGCATTCGGATGGTCGATCCCACAATACACGGGCGTGCATTTGTCGATTCGGCACCCCTCTGCGAGAAGCAGCTCGCCGTCGAGGCGGGGTTGGGTTGGATCGGGCGGCAGTCGCTTCTGATCCACCCCAAACTGGGGAGTTTCCTCCACCTTGGCGAGCTGATCATCTCGGCCGAGGCGGATCACTACGACCGGCCGCTCAAGGGGGTAGGTTGCGGTGCTTGTCGGCGTTGTATCGAAGCCTGCCCCAACGGTGCGATCCTCGGCGAGGAGCGGATGATCGACGCGGCACGCTGCATCGCCTGCCACACCATCGAAGAGCAACCCGCCGCGCCCATCGCACTCGACGGCTGGATATTCGGTTGTGATGCCTGCCAAAACTGCTGCCCCTACAACCGCATCGTCCCCGCACACCGCAATCCGCACTTCACACCGCTCTTCGATCCCTGCACGCTCACCCCCTCGGATTGGCTCACGATGGACGAAGAGCAGTTCCGCGCCCGCTTCGGCACTACGCCGCTCCTCCGTAGCGGCCTAAAACGCATACAGCAGTTGCTCACCGACGACAATAGATAAGCATCAAAAAAGGGGCTGTTCAACAAATTAAGTTGCAACAGCCCCAAGTTTTAGATATTAATCGGACTAATTGATATTCCGTCTGTCGGGTTCACGATCCGGCGCGGCGGCATCCATATCGATCTGCAGTTTCACCATTTGGATCGCGGCAGCGGCGGCCTCGTCGCCCTTGTTACCCAGCTTGCCACCCGCACGATCGAGTGCCTGTTGGCGGTCGTTGGTCGTCAGCACACCGAAGGCAATCGGCATATTCCACTGCAGTTGCAGCTGCGTAACCCCCTGCGTAACCCCCTGACACACATAGTCGAAGTGGCGCGTATCGCCTTGGATCACGCAACCCAGCACGATCACGGCATCGACATCGGTGTATTGGGCGAAGAACTGCGCACCGAGCGGCAGTTCAAAGGTTCCCGGGACATACTTGATCTGAATGCCATGGTCGGGGCAGCCGGCCGCACGCAGCGTGCGCACCGCACCCTCCAACAATGCTTCGGTAATCTCGCGGTTCCACTCCGCCACGACGATGCCGAAACGCATATCGGCCGCCGAGGGCAGCGGAGCATCAAACTGCGAGAGGTTATGGTGACGAGTAGCCATCAGACGAATCGGTCAGCCGTGATTAGAGAACCGTACCGAGCAGCTTCTCGGCATCGCGTGCCTCGATCGAAGCAGGATACTCGTTCACGATGCGCTCGTAGTAGGCGGCAGCCTTGGCGTTGTTGCCGGCAGCCTGCTCGGCCTGACCTGCCTTGCGGAGGTAGAGCGGCGTGGTGAGGTTGTTGTCGGCAGCGGCAGCGGCCTTCTCGAAGAGCGCAACAGCCTTGGCATAGTTCCCCTGCGCAACGGCCACATCACCCTGCAGACCGTAGTTCTGCGCATTGATCACGACACCCGTCAGCCCCTTCACCGGCTTAAACTTGGCCAGATAGGCAGCGGCATTCTCCCAGTCGCCCAGCTTCACATAGCACAGACCGGCATAGTGCTTGGCGAGGTTACCCGAGGGGGTCGAACCAAACTGATCAACCACATCGAGGAAGCCCAGCCCGTTGGCATCGCCGTTGAGCGCCAACTCGTAGTCGGGCGTCTCGACATTGAAACGCGCCTGCGCCTCGGCCAGCAGCTCGGCAGCCTTCTCGACACGCGGCTGCGAAACCAATGCACGGTAGCCATAGATCAGACCACCCAAAATCAACAGGGTCAGAAAGATATACGAAATCTTACGACCGTTGTTCTCAAAAAAGAGCTCCGTTTTGCTCATCGCCGCACCCAGCGTTTCGGGCTCGGCCACATTCTGTTTTGCCATAATTTCTATCTTGTTTTATTAATTTGCGTCTTATTAGCCAACAAAGATACAAAACTATCGGCAATTAGCAATGAAATAAACGGATTTTTTCTTAACTTTGCTCTATGTATCTACGAAAACTATCGCTACTGAATTTCAAGAATATCGCCGAGAGTGAGCTCTCGCTCGGCACAGGAATCAACTGTTTGGTCGGCGACAACGGTGCCGGCAAGACCAATTTCATCGATGCGGTGCACTACCTCTCGATGTGCAAATCGGCCTTCGGGATGACCGACGGGCAGTCGATTCGACACGGTGCGGATTTCTTTATGGCCGAGGGACTCTACCTCACCGACCACGCGAAGAGCGAGCAGATCGTCTGCTCCTTCTCGCGCAAAGGGGGCAAGGTGCTCAAGCGCAACGGCAAGGAGTATGAACGGCTCTCGGAACATGTGGGGCTGATTCCTGCGGTGGTCGTATCGCCCGCCGACAGCGTGCTGATCTGCGATGCCGCCGACGAGCGTCGCCGCTTTCTGAACGCCTTTATCTCGACCCTCGACCGCAGCTACCTTCACGCTCTGATGCGCTACAACGCCGTCTTGAGCGAGCGCAACCGGCTGCTCAAAATGCCGTTCGACGAGGTGATGCTCGAGATCTACGATCGGCAGCTCATCGAGCACGGCGAGGTGATTCACGCAGCACGCACGCGCTATATCGAGCGGTTGCAACCGTTGGTGGCCGACTACTACCGCCTCCTCTCGGAGGATCGCGAACAGGTTGAGCTGCACTACAAATCGGAGCTGAACAGCCGCCCCTTCGCGGAGATTCTGCTTGAGGCACGCGCGAAGGATCGGATCAACGAATTCACCACCTCGGGCATCCACCGCGACGATCTCGTGCTACGCATCGGGGGCTATCCGTTGCGTAAATATGGCTCGCAGGGACAGCAAAAATCCTTCCTGATCGCCCTGAAGCTGGCGCAATACACCCTCCTCACCGAGGAGCAGCACGAACGGCCAATTCTGCTCTTGGACGACCTCTTCGACAAGCTTGATGCGGGGCGTGTCGAGCAATTGATCCGCTTGGTATCGAGCGATCAATTTGGGCAGATTCTGATCACCGACTGCAACCCGACCCGCCTACGCGCCATCTTGGATCGCGCAGGGGGCGACTACACCCTCTACCATGTCAGCGACGGGGTTGCCAACACGAGCAACGAATAGCCTATGCGACGCACCAAGACACAACTGATGGGCGATCTGCTGGAGGAGTTCTTCCACCGTCCCTACATCGCCGCCAAGGTAGCTGAGGGGAAACTGCCCGACACTTGGCGTGCCGTCGTGGGTAACCGTGCCGCCGACGAGACGACCGAGCTGCGCCTCGAGAACCACATCCTCCATGTGCGCATCCGCTCGAGCGTCTTGCGCCAAGAGCTCTTCTACCAACGCGCCGCCCTGCAGGAGGAGCTGAATGCCCGCTCGGGGGTGCGACTTATCAATGCGATCATTATTCGATAGAGAAGAGCGAATCGGGTGAGGTGGGTCGCTTTGTGGTCGCTTGGTGTCACTTTGGGTCACTTTAACATTTTCTCTAAAATCCCTAAAAACCCTAACTTCCCTAACCTCTCACTCCTCTTTCCTCTTTCCTCTTTGCTCTCACACACAACGAAAGAAGGCCTCCCTTGCGGGAAGCCTTCTCTGTTTCTGCTGATTCAGAATTACTTGATAACCACAGCGCGGTTAGCCTTCTGAACTGCGAACGGATTAGCCGTATCGCCATAGCCCTTGTAGGTCAGCTGATCGGGGTTCACACCCTTCTTCACGAGGTAGTTGTAAGCCTTCTTGGCACGGTTCTCGGCTACGCGAGCGTTGCCGGCCTTCGTACCGGTCTGGTAGTCGGCGTGACCCTCGAGGTGGTAAACGCGATCCTTCGGACCGTTCTTGATCATATCGGCCATCAGATCCAGACGGGTCTTCTCGCGAGCCGTCAGGTTCGACATACCGTAGTCGTAGAGAACGAGCGACTTCATCGAGGTAGCCTCAGCCTCCTTCGCAGCCTCCTTAGCCTTTACAGCCTCCTTCGTTGCGGCAGCAGCCTCCTTCTTCGTCTCGGCCAAAACAGCCTCCGTATCCTTCAGCTGCTTAGCAAGCTTGGCGTTCGTAGCCTTGGCAGCAGCCGTAGCGGCAGCACCGGCAGCAACAGCATCTTGGAAAGCCTTGATATCCTCGGCCGTGTAGCCCGGGACACCACGCTGCCACTCACGCTCGTTGAAACGATATGTAGCACCGATCGTAGCCTGATAGATCTGAGCAACCTCACCGCTGATGTTCGTCGGAGCGGGCATATCGCGCGTCGGCGTTACAAAGCCCTTCAACTCAACATTGATATCGAACTTCGGCGATACGCGGAACGAGTTCAACAGACCGACTGCAGCAGCAAAGCCCTTCGAAGCATCGTCACCGTTTACACCTACCCAGTTCACACCGAAACCACCGAACACCTTGGCGTAGTAAACGCGGTCAGCACGGTAGCCGCCGATCCAGTTCGAGAGGTTTACGATAGCATCAACATGCGGCAGCACATAGCTGGTCTTGTCGGTTACCTTACCGAACTCACCGATAGCCAACTGGGCACGCATACCGACAACGGGGTTGAACCACTTCGTAGCGGTACCCTCGACAACCCAACCCATGTGGTCGCCCTTGTTGTCCTGCGAGAAACCGAGACCGTCGTAAGCGAGGTAGTTAGCACCTACGCCGAACGAAACCTCCCAGTTATCCCAAAAACCGTTGTTCACAAAACCCTTGAAGCTGGGCTTCTGTGCAACCTCCTGTGCATTAACGGTCATCGCGAAGAGACCAAGCACGCATAAAAGCAGTGTTTTTTTCATAAATAATTAGTTTAGTTTGCAAATAATTTTCTGTTCTCCTTTATATCCCATGCAGGTAATGGCTGCATTTTATATACATTCTTCGGGCAAAGATAATAAAATTTCTTTACTTTACACATTTTCGGGCGGGAAAAACCGCCTTTTTTCTAATTTTTTCCTGTTCACCCCCATTTCTGGGCCTTACGAAACGATCCGTCACCCCGAAACGGGCACACCGAACCGTCGAACAAGGGTTTTGGTTATACAAATATAGAAATAAAATTGCATTGTGCAACGCTTTGCGCGCAAAAAAAGTCCAAAATGCGTCAAAAATACCGCGAAAAATGCACGAGGTCACCCGCCGCAACGGCAGATGACCTCGTTTGCTTCAGTCCGACAAGTGGGTCGCAGCGTTTTTTTTCATCGCCTCCCCCACCGTCGAGCCACCTGCTATCCGCACTTCGAGTAGCCGCACGACATACAGGTCAGGCAACCGTTTTGGTAGGCCATATTCTCCTGACCACAGCTCGGGCACTTGCCCTTCGACTTCGTACCGTCGGCGATATACTGTTTCAAGGCGCGGCATACACCCGTTTTCCATGTGTTGATCGTCTCGCTGTCGAGGTGGAGCGAGTCAATGAGCGACACCGCCTTCTCGATCGGCATACCGTAGCGCAACACACCCGAGATCAGCTTGGCGTAGTTCCAGAACTCCTCGTCGAAGAGGCGCGACACACCACCGATCGTATTCGTATAGCCGTAGCGGTCTTTGTACTGGAAATCGTAACGCTTCGAGCCATCCTCCTCGCGCACCTTGATAATGTAGCCCTTGGTGATCTTGCGCGGGATGTACATCGCATCCTCCTCGATCTTACCCGTGAAGATCTCGTAGGGGCGACCCTCCTGCAGACCGACGAAGGCGATCCAATCCTCCGTGCCGTTCTTGAATCGAACGATATCGGCCGGAATCGACTTCGGGCGCTGTGGTACCTGCCCCGGGTAGGTCTCGCACTTCGAGGCCCTCTTCTTGGCGTTCTTATCGAGCAGCACACCGTCTCGGCAGCCGTCACGATAGACCGTCACACCCTTACAGCCACACTCCCAAGCCGTACGATAGACATCGGCTACGAGTGCCTCCGAGACATTGTTCGGCAGGTTCACGGTCACCGAGATCGAGTGATCGACCCACTTTTGGATCGCCCCCTGCATCTTCACCTTTGCCACCCAGTCGATGTCGTTGGCCGTGGCACCGTGATAGGGCGAAGCGGCCACCCACCGATCCAGCTCCTTGTCGTCGATCGTGGCCAATTTCGAGGTATCGTATCCGTTGGCCTCCAACCACTTGACGAAGTTGTGGTGATAGACATTGTACTCTTGGAACTTTTCGCCCGTCTCGTCCATATAATCGACATGCGTATCCTTGTCCGAGGGGTTGATCTTGCGACGGCGCTTATAGACCGTGCGGAAGACCGGCTCGATACCCGAGGTGGTCTGCGACATCAGCGAGGTCGTACCCGTCGGGGCGATCGTCAGCATTGCGATATTGCGGCGACCCACCTTCACCATCTCCTCGTAGAGCGCCGGATCGGCCTCGCGGATGCGGTTGATCATCGGGTTGTTTACCTCCTTGGCGGCATCGAAGATCTCGAAAGCGCCACGCTCCGAAGCCATCTTCACCGAGGCGCGGTAGGCCTCCACGGCGAGCGTCTTCTGCACCTCAACGGCAAAGGCGATCGCCTCCTCCGAGCCGTAGCGCAGCCCGAGTGCGGCCAACATATCGCCCTCGGCCGTGATGCCCAAGCCCGTACGGCGACCCTTGAGCGCCATCGAACGGATCTTATCCCACAGCTCCAGCTCGACACGGCGTACATCCTGATCCTCGGGATCGGCTGCCACCTTCGCGCGGATCAGCTCCACCTTTTCCAGCTCGAGGTCGATGATGTCGTCCATCATACGCATCGCCTTGTGGACATGCTCCTTGAACTTGTCGAAATTGAAGACCGCCTCCTTCGTGAAGGGGTTCTCGACATAGCTCAAGAGGTTGAGTGCCAGCAGGCGGCACGAGTCGTAGGGGCAGAGCGGAATCTCGCCGCAGGGGTTGGTCGAAACCGTGCGGAAGCCCTCGTCGGCGTAGCAGTCGGGCACACTCTCGCGCAGGATCGTATCCCAGAACAGCACACCCGGCTCGGCCGAACGCCATGCGTTGTGGATGATCTTCTCCCACAGCTTCTTGGCGTCGATCTTCTGCTCGTATTTCGGATGCTCGGCACCGATCGGGAACTGCTGCTGATACTTCTTGCCGGCGATGGCGGCACGCATAAACTCGTCGTCGATCTTGATCGATACATTAGCTCCGGTCACCTTGCCCGTATCGACTTTCGCGTCGATGAAACGCTCGGCATCGGGGTGCTTGATCGAGAGCGAGAGCATCAGTGCACCACGACGACCATCCTGCGCCACCTCGCGCGTCGAGTTCGAGTAACGCTCCATAAAGGGAACGATACCGGTCGAGGTGAGGGCCGAATTCAGCACGGGGCTGCCCGTCGGACGGATGTGCGAGAGGTCGTGACCCACACCGCCGCGGCGTTTCATCAGCTGCACCTGCTCCTCGTCCATACGGAAGATACCGCCATACGAGTCGGCCGGATTGCGGTGGCCGATCACAAAGCAGTTCGAGAGCGAGGCAACCTGAAAGTTGTTGCCGATACCGGTCATCGGACCGCCCTGCGGAATGATGTAGCGGAAGTGGTCGAGCAGGGCAAAAACCTCGTCACGCGACATCGGAGCGGGATATTTCTGCTCGATGCGCTCGATCTCGGCAGCGATACGGTGGTGCATATCGGCCGGTGTCTGCTCGTAGATGTTGCCGAACGAATCCTTGAGGGCGTACTTGCTCACCCACACCGTTGCGGCCAGCTCGTCCCCCTCGAAATAGACTTTCGATGCGGCGACGGCATCATTATAGTCAACCTTTTTCAGATCGACCGATTTCGTAGTTTCAGCCATTGGTCTATTATGTTTTTTGTAATTAGCGAAAAAAGCGGAATACAAAATTCCGCCTTTTCGTGAAAAAAAACAAATCGCCACGCACAAACTTTTTGCATAACTTATCAACAAAAATGAAAAAGTGGCGCGACAGCCGCCGCAGAGCTACTTTTCGCAGACTGCCACGGCATCAATTTCGACCTTCGCCCCCATCGGCAGTTTGGCCACCTCGTAGCAGACACGCGCAGGCATCCCACCGGTGAAGTAGGTGGCGTAGATGGCATTCATTGCGGCGAAATCCGTGATCGAGTCAAGCAACACGGTCGTTTTCACCACATTAGCATAGTCCAACCCCGCCTCGCCGAGGATGTGCCCCAAATTTTTGAGCGACTGGTGGGTCTGCGCCTCGATTCCCTCGGGCATCGTACCCGTAGCCCCATCGACGGGCAGCTGCCCCGACACATACAACACCCCGCCGGCCTCGACCGCCTGCGAATAGGGGCCCACCGCCTTCGGTGCGAGGGGCGATGCAATAATCTTCTTATCCATACCTATAAATAATATAAAACGGTTGATTTTAGTTTTCCACTTACAAAGATAACGAAATAATCGTATCTTTGCCGAAAATAGCACGAAAAAAGGATGAAAACGATCTGCCAACTATTCGCCGCGACCCTCTTGGTTGCCCTCTTGGCCGGCTGCTGCAGCTGCCGCTCGAAACAACGCAAAGCCCTCCGTCCGCTCGTCGGCACCGAGTGGCAACTCATTCAGATCGAGGGCGAGAAGATCACCGCCGAGGGTGAGCAATATACGCTGCAACTCCTCGCCGACAGTCAGCAGGTGGTCGGTCAAGGCGACTGCAACCGCCTCACGGGGCGTTTCGAGGAGGGCGAACGCCGCGCCCTGCGCTTCTCACAGCTCGCCTCGACCCGTCGTCTTTGCCCCGATGCCGCCACCGAGGCGCGCTTCTTCGCGTTGCTCGAGACGGTCACCCACTACGACCACGACGGCTCGATGCTCCTGCTCTTCGCCGACAGCAGCCTGATTGCGGTACTGCAAGCGAAAGAGAATTAAGAAATGAGAATTGAAAATTGAAAAAATTGGGCTGGCGCAGTTTTTTCTACCGCGCCAGCCCAATTTCTCATTTTGAATTCTAAATTCTAAATTTTGAATTTATGATTTAGATCAGCGTCTCGAGGATCTGTACCGCATTGAGCGCAGCACCCTTGCGGATCTGATCGCTCACGCACCAGAACGCGAGGCCGTTTTCCGAGGCGATATCCTTGCGGATGCGGCCGACATAGACCGGATCGCACCCCGCCAAGAAGAGCGGCATCGGGTACTTCTTCTCGCTCGGCTCGTCCCATACGACCACCCCTTGCGCGGCGGCAAAGGCTTGACGCGCCTCCTCAACCGACACGGGGCGTTCGGTCTCGACCCAAATGCTCTCGGAGTGGGCACGCATCACCGGCACGCGCACGCAGGTTGCCGAAACGGCGACATCCGAGTGCATAATCTTGCGTGTTTCGTGGTACATCTTCATCTCCTCCTTCGTGTAGTCGTTCTCGGTGAATACATCAATATGCGGAATGACATTATAAGCGAGCTGGTAGGCGAACTTCTCGACCGTCGGCTCCTTCCCCTCGACCAGCTCGGCATACTGCTGCTCAAGCTCAGCCATCGCCGAGGCACCGGCACCCGAGGCCGACTGGTAGGTTGCGACATACACGCGCTTGATGTGCGAGAGCTGCTCGATGGCATTCAGCGCCACGACCATCTGAATCGTCGTGCAGTTCGGGTTGGCGATGATGCGGCGCGGGGCGTTCTTGGCATCGGCGGCATTCACCTCGGGTACAACGAGGGGCACATCGGCATCCATACGGAAGGCCGACGAGTTGTCGATCATAATCGTCCCGTGCTTGGTGATCGTCTCGGCAAATTCGCGCGAGGTCGAGGCTCCGGCCGATGTGAGGGCGAAGTCGATCCCCTTAAAGTCGTCGTTATGTTGCAGCAGTTTCACGGTCAGCTCCTGACCGCGAAAACGATAGGTCGAACCTGCACTGCGCGGCGAGCCGAACAGCACCAACTCCTCAATCTGCAAATCGCGTTTCTCCAAGATGCGCAGGAACTCCTGCCCTACGGCACCCGAAACACCTACAATGGCTAATTTCATGCTCTCTTTTCTGTTATTTGGTTAGACTCATTGACTTTTCGTTACTCGAAGAACTCATCCTTTTGCTGCTCCTCGTCGCTGTAATAGACATCCGGTTCGACGGCCATTTCGCAGTCGTAATCGGGCGTCATCGGCGGACGGACGAACTGATCCGTGCGACTGATCCCGAGCGTGCCGTCCTCATAGACTCGCTTGAGGAAGTCGCCCACGATCGGCAGTGCCACGACCGAGCCCTCGCCGCGTGCCGTGAGGTGCACCTGCTGATCCTCGCCGCCGACCCACGCACCGGCCACGATACGCGGTGCCACGCCCATAAACCACGCATCGCGGTTCTCGTTCGAGGTTCCCGTCTTACCGCCCAGCTCGACATCGTGCAGGCCGAACATCCACTTCAGACGACCCGCCGTACCGCCCTCAACCACGCGTTTGAGCATCGTCAGCATCGTGTAGGCCGTGCGTTCGCTGATGGCATCCTGCGACTGCGGGATAAACGAGTCGATCAGGTTGCCCTGTCGATCCTCGATGCGCGTTACGAAGATCGCATCGGTATGCACGCCGCCGTTGGCAAAGGTCGAGAAGGCACTCACTAGCTCGTAGGTATTCGACTCCGACGAGCCGACGCACAATGCCGCCACGGGGTCGATAAAGCTGCGGATACCCATATTATGGATGAAGTCCGATACGGCCAACGGCTCCTTGGCCTGCTTCATAATCCACGCCGAGTAGTTGTTGCGGCTCATCGCCAAGCCCCACATCAGCGGGTGGAGCACACCGTCGTACTCAACCTGTCCCGCCTCTTTGGGCGACCACGCCGTACCGCTGGCCGTCTCGATCGTCACCGGCAGGTTGGGCACCATCGTACAGGGGGTCAAACCGAGGTGATCGACCGCAAAGGTATAGACGAAGGGCTTGATCGTCGAGCCGATCTGTCGTTTACCCTGCTTGGCCATATCGTACTTGAAGTAGCGGAAGTTGGGGCCGCCGACATAGGCCTTCACAAAACCCGTCTGCGGCTCGATCGCCACGAACGAGGCACGCAGGATGCGCTTGTGGTGGAGGATCGAATCGAGCGGCGAGAGCACCGTGTCGCGCTCCCCCTTGTAGGTGAAGATGCGCATACGGCACGGTTTACGGAATGCCTCGTCGATCTCTTTTTCACTCAGCGAGGCCTCCTTCATCTTGCGATAACGATCCGAACCGACGATGGCGCGGCGGACGATGCGTGCCTGCTCCTCGGGTTCGGTATCGACGAAGAGGGTGCGTGTAGCGCGGTACTGCGCATCCATCTTGGGCTGAATCTCCCGCTCCATCTGACGCTGCACGGCCTCCTCGGCGATGCGTTGCATCTTCGAATTGATCGTCGTGTAGATCTTCAGACCGTCGCGGTAGATGTTGTAGTTCGTGCCGTCGGCCTTCGTGTTCTTGTGACACCACCCCACGAGCGGATTCTCTTCGTACTCGCGCAACGCCTCCTTGTAGTCCCACTCCGTATAGAAGTGGTTGCGTTTGGGCTTGTGCGCCGTCATCGTCAGGCGCAACATCTCGCGGAAGTAGGTGGCCGTACCCTCGTTGTGCGAGATGGGCTTATAGTTCAGTTCGATCGGCAGTGCCGAGATCGAGTCGCATTCGTGTTGGGTCAGTGCCCCCGCCACGGCCATACGCGAAAGGACGAGGTTGCGGCGGGCAAGGGCATTTTTGGGGTTACGGACGGGCGAGTAGCGCGTGGGGGCATTGACCACGCCGACCAGCATCGCCGCCTCCTGCACCGCCAAATCGCACGGTTCCTTGCCGAAGAAGGTCTGCGCCGCCGACTTGATGCCGTAGGCGTTCGAGCCGTACTCGACCGTATTGAGGTACATCGTGGCGATCTCCTCCTTCGTGTAGTTGTATTCGAGTTTGAGAGCCGTGATCCACTCCTTAAACTTCGCCACGACGAGCTTCGTCGTCTTGACGATCTTGCCGCGATTGCGCACCGTATCGCGCGGGAAGAGGTTCTTGGCCAGCTGTTGCGTGATGGTCGAGCCGCCGCCCTGCGACGAGCGTTGCAGCAGCACGGTCTTCACCGCCACACGCGCCAACGAGCGCAGGTCGATGCCCGCGTGGTTGCGGTAGCGGATATCCTCGGTCGAGATCAGCGCAGCCACCACCGGCGGCACATCGTGGCCCTCGAGGCGGATATGGCGGGTCGAGTCCTGCGGAAAGAGGTCGGCATACTGCACATAGGAGCGGTTCTGAATGAAGAAGGTCGAGAGCACCTTGCCATCCTCGGAGTAGATCTCCGTCGCAAGGTTCGACTTCGGATTCTCCAACTCCTCGAACGAGGGCATTCGTCCGAAGACACCCACCGCCGTCAGCGTCAGCATCAACGCCAACGCCGCCACGGGGGCGAACGCCACCACCCATATCCATCGTATTGCACGGGGACTTAAGTCCCACCAAGCCTTTTTAGCCATATCTCGTCTGCTCGTTTACACTATCTAACGGTGCAAAGATACCAATTATTTTTAGAATGGCAGCCCCAACGAGGCAGAAATCCACGATCCGCCCTTCTTGGGACGGAAGCAGGAGATCGTCAGCGACGAGGTGGCCGCCGAGGGCATCCGCAGCAGGTTGAAGTCGAAAGCCACCTCACCCCCGACCGACCACAGGGCGTAGCGGTTGCCGCGATAGTTGAATTGCGCGGCATCGTAGCCCACACCGAGGCGGATGCGCTTGATGTAGAGCAGCGACGAGATGCCCCACTCGGGGTAGCAGAGCGGCAGGCGGTAGTTCAGCGAACAGGCGCTGTAGTCCTGCGCCACGATCTCGGCCGAGGTGTAGCCGCGCGGCGTGAGTTGCGACGAGCGGTACATCAGCGGACGGTAGCCGTTCGGGAAGCGGTAGCCGCCGATCGAATTTTGATACGAGGCAGCCACCTCGATCGAGTTGTGCGGCAGGATGCCCGGTAGCCACAACCGCCCGAAGAGCGTAGCGAGCGAGGCGAAGTTGCTGTTGGTCGGGTTCAGACCGTACGAAACGGCCACCTGATAGCCCAACGCCGGCATAAAGTCGCGGTGCGCCAAGCGGTGCTGGGTCGAGTACGAGAGGCCGAAGGTGAGCTTATGCAGCCCCTTTCGATAGCCCAGTTGCTCGACATTCGTGATCTTGTTCTCCTCCCACTCGATCGCCTCGAGATCGGCCACCTCACCGTTCGAGTAGTTCCACGCCGTTGAGAGGGTGAGCTGTCGGAGGTTGGCACCCCGATCGAAGAGGAGCGGCAGGTGGGCCGAGAGGGTCGCCGAGTGGTAGGTACCGAGTCGGGGCAGCGGTTGGTAGGCGTAGCTGCCCGTCTTGTCGTCGTAGGAGGCGAGCGAGTAGGCCTGTTGCTCGCCGCCGTAGCGCAGATCAAGCCCCAGCTCCACACCCAAGCCCTTGTAGATCACCCCCACATCGACCTGCGAGCCCTCGCGCTCGTTCCACCCGTAGGAGGCGTAGCCCTCGGTGTTCGAGAGGAGGTTCTGTGAGAGGAGCGTAGCTCCCACATTGAAGTCGAGCGCGTGTTCATCGACCGCACGGAAGGGGTCGAAGGCGACCGGTGCCCAGCTGTGCACCTTCACCGCCTTGGCCGCCTTGCGGTAGCGACGGGCGGGTGCTTCGCGGTCGATCGCAGCGGCTGCGGCGGCGGTAAAATGCACCGTATCGAGGTTCACGGTCGGCCATCCGCGCTGTGCGGGATTGACTAAATTGGTCGGGAGGTTGCGCTCCGCCACCTCCTCGTTCAGCGGCTTGTCGACCCGCGCCACTGCGTAGCCGCGCCGCTCGTAGCGGGTCATCAGCAGACCGTAAGGCGAGGGGGCGGGGTCAAAGGCACCGTATTTCGACTGCGAGAGGCGGTATTCGCGCTGTGATGCGAGGTCGTAGCCGTGCACCTCGTCGCGCCCCGAGGCGATCGAGCCGTAGTAGAGCACCCCGTCCGCCGCGCGGAGGTTGCTCAAGGTGATGTAGGCCGCCGCACGCAACGGCGTAAGCCCCTCGCGGTCGATGCGGGCGGGGTACATACCGTCGTCGTCGGTCACCAAGACATAGTACTGCTTCGTGCGGTTATCCCACGCCAAGCCGTGCAGCTCCGTCCCGACGGGCAGCACGACACGCTCCCTGCCGGCCACGATCAGCGCATACCGACCCTCGGGACGGTACGCGATCCACGCCAGCCCCTCCTCCGACGAGGTGGGGTAGAGGGCATTTCGCACCTCGGCCACACGCTGCGGTTGCTCCTCGTCGAGCGACATCCGCCAGAGCTGCGAACCGACGCGCTCCTCGAAGAGCAGCGACTGCTCGTACTCGGTCCAGTAGAGCGTATCGCGGTGCAGCGCGGGGCGCGACGAGAATTGCCCTACACGCGCCACCTCGCGCTCGTTGCCCTGCGAGTCGAGGGTGACCAGCCGCGGGGTCGAGGCGTAGCTCGTGCGCACGGCCAGCACCTCGGCCTCGGAGAGTTGCAACGGCCAACGGTAGGTCGTGTAGTCGGTCGTATCGAGCGCGACCAGCGGTCGGCTGTTCTCTTCGACGGCGGCAAGCGGTGCCCAGTGGCGGTTCAGTGCCGTAAAGGTATTCGTAAACAGCTCTTTGGTTGAGGTGTTGTAGTATTTTTTCAATCCGAAGTGGGTCGGCGCCAAGAGGTAGGGGTTTCGCACGCCGTACCGCCCCACTTGATCCCATATATTTTCGCCGTAGCGATCGTAAGCGTAGCGGCTCAACTGGTAGCCCAACGCATAGTGATCGGGGATCGGATCGAGGTAGGAGCCGCAGAACCAACGGTCGATGTTCTTGCGCCGCTTGCCGTTGTGCGTGCGACCGATCCGCTCGCCCTCGGCGCGATAGACCATCGAGAAGGAGGGCTGCAGACCGCGCCCGTAGCTCGACATCAGCGTCTCGTTCATCACGGCATCGCCCTCGATCGCCCACAGGGGCATAAAGAGCAACCCCGTGATCGAGCCTTGCTCACCCAACAGCAGGCTCAATACGCGCGGCACGCCGCGATTGAGGTTGTTGTACTGCACCGCGTGACGGTACTCGTGCGCCACGAGCTGCTTGAGCCACGGCATCGAATAGCTCTCGATGGCGGGCTGTGCACGGAAATCGACCCGTTTCGGGAGGTAGATCACCAGCGCGTTGGCATCGGCATTCTCGGGGTGGATCACAAAGGGGATCTCCATCGGCCCGTAGCGGAAGCCCTCGCCGATGAAGGGTTGCACGGCGTTGATGTAGTGGAGTGTGCGTGCAGCGACGGCCGCAGCCGTATCGGGCGCGATCACGCTGACCCGATCGCCCGTGCGCTCCTGCCACCGCATCGGAGCATCCGCCCCCCACGAGTAGTATTGTGCCTCGGCACGAGGCACAACCACCGCCATCAGCAAAACGAGAAAAATGCAGCGTAACAACCTCATTTTTAATGTTGAATTTTGAATTCTTAATTTTGAATTTGCATTAGCCGCCTGCTTTTTTGCAGCGATAGCCGCTCTTGGTCAGGATCTCCACCACGCGGTCGCGGTGGTCGCCTTGGATCAGGATCTCACCCTCTTTGGCTGCACCGCCTACGCCGCACTTCGTCTTCAGCAGGCGTGCCAGCTCCGTCAGATCGTCGTTCGAGCCGACAAACCCCTTGACGAGGGTCACCACCTTGCCGCCGCGCTGTTTGCGGTCGAGCCACACGCGCAGGTTCTGCTCCGCGGGCGGGAGGGTCGTGGCCTCCTCATCCTCGGCGGTCGTGTATTGAAAATCGGGATTGGTCGAATAGACCATCCCCAAGCGAGCTTTCCAGTCGTTATCTGCCATTATTCGTCTCCGTTTTACTCTTTTTTGCAAATGTACAAAAAAATCGTATCTTTGTGATAACTATGGCCTACAAACTTCCAAAAAATCTGCGTTGGCTCAACCCCTTCGGGAAGAGCGACCCCAACCCGGGACTTCCCACCCCGCTTCCCGACACCTCGGAGAAGCAGCTGGTGAAGGTCTATGTCGAAGGGTATGAGGATGTTGCCTTTTGGCGTTCGATCTTCGACCACTTCCGCAACCCCTACATTCGGTTCGAGATTACGGTACCCGAGCGGGGCGACCTGCCGAAGGGGAAGAAGGTGGTATTGAGTATGATTCCCCACTCGTCGGAGGAGCTGCTGCTGTGTGTCGATTCCGATTTCGACTACCTCTTCGACGGCACGACCGAGACGGCGCAGCTGGTCAATAATTCGCCATTCTTGTTCCACACCTACGCCTACGCAACCGAGAACTACCTCTGCTACGCCCCCTCGCTACACAATGTCTGTGTCAAGGCGACCAAGAACGATACGCGCATCTTCGACTTCGTGCACTTTATGGAGGGGTACTCGCGGACGATCTACCCGCTCTTTGTGTGGTACGCCTTCTCGGCCGCGCAGTCCAAAGAGCATATCTTTCCGCTGGCCGACTTCAAGGCGGCCGTGCGGCTCGGTTACCTCGATCTGACAGCCAACGGCGACAATACGCTGCTGTGGTTGGGGCGCAATGTGATGCGCCGTGAACGGATGTTGCGCGAGAAGCATCCGCAGATGGTCGCCCCGATGGAGCGGTTCGCGCAGCTCTTGGCCGCACGCGGTGTGACACCCGACACGACCTATCTCTATATGCACGGCCATACGCTGATGGATAATGTGGTGATGGTCTGCCTGCAGACCGTCTGCGAGAAGCTGAAAGAGTTGTCGATCGACCGCATCAACCGCTCGGAGAAGCGCGGCGAGGCGTTGAAGAACGAATTGCAGAACTACCGCAACGCCACGCGCTCGATCCGCGATGTGCTGCTCGACAACGAGAACTACACCGACTGCCCGCTCTACCGCCGCCTCAAAGAGGATATCGAACGCTACCTCAACCGGGCAATCGAGAGATTAAAAGATTAGCATTCAGCGGTCAGCTTTGGGTTGGCGCGACCGGAATGGGAATTTAGGGAATATAGGGAATTTAGCGATGCGGGGCACACTCCCTAACTTCACTAAATTCCCTAATCTCCCTAAAACCTGCCCGCTAACGCTCTTTCTTGCGAACGATACGGACGGTGGTCTGCGTCGATTGCTTGATAAAGACCTGCGGCGAACGGGCGTACTTCTGCCACAGCTCGTTCGTATAGCCGCGGATCGTCAGCAGCTCCATCTCGTCGGCCTTCATCACATCGAAGCCCGCCTTGCGCAGGGCAGCCACCGCCTCGTCGATGTGCCACGACTGATCGACACAGAGGCTCAAATTCACCGCCGAGTTATGTACCAAGTTGGCCTTGATGCGGAACCGCTCCAAGAGCGAGAAGATCGTGGCGAACTTCTCCTCCAAGACGAACGAGAAGTCGCGCGAACGGATCGTCAGCAGCACCTGATTCTTCTTCAGAATAAGGATCGGCACATCGACCTTGGCCGACATACCGCGAATCACGGTCCCGGGCTTGCGCTTATCGCCAAAGGGGCGCACATAGAGCGGGATGTTCTTGTTTTGCAGCGGTTTGATCGTACGCGGGTGGATGATCTGCGCACCGCTGTAGGCCAGTTCGATCGTATCGAGGTAGTTCAGCTCGGCGATCTGCACGGCATCGGGGAAGATCTTGGGGTCGGCATTCAAAACGCCATCGACATCCTTCCACACGGCCATCGACTCGGCATCGAGGATGTTGGCCACGACCGCCGCCGAGTAGTCCGAGCCCTCGCGCCCGAGCGTGGTGGTTGTCCCGTCGGGTGCACCGCCGATAAAGCCCTGTCCCACAAAGATCGAGGTGTCGGCGTGGGCGATTGCCCCCTTCAGAAGCGGTTCCGAGGCGATCAGATCGACCTCGGCATCCTTATGTCGCTGTTCGGTGCGGAGGGCGTGGCGCATATCGACCCAAGTGTTGCGCAACCCCGCCTTATTGAGGTACTCCGAGATAATGGTAGTCGATACCAACTCGCCGTAGGCTACGATGCGGTCGTACCACGCCTCGGCCTCGGCGGGCGCATAGTCGCTCATCGCAACGAACTGTTCCAGATCGGCAAAGAGCAGTTCGACCCGCTCCAACTGCTTCGGGCCGTGCCATAACTCCTCGATGATCGTGGCGTGGTTGGCTCGGATCTGGTCGATCTCGGCCTGCGCCGCCGTGCGATCGCCCTGTTGAACGGCCGCAAAGACACGCTCCAAGGCATTGGTTGTCTTACCCATCGCCGAAACGATGATGAAGAGATCCTGCTCGTCGTCGATAATCGTGCGGAGGTTACGCACCCCGTCGGCATTCTTAACCGACGCACCACCAAATTTGTAAACTTTCATCTTTTTTTCGTTTGCGGCACAAAGTTAGAAAAAAAACCGCTACCTTTGGTAGTCTAAACTCAAAAACTGAAAATTATGGAGCAATTACGCCAAATAATCGAGGCTGCGTGGGAGAACCGCGAGCTGATCAAGGAGCCGACGACGGCCGATGCAATCCGCGAGGTGGTTCGCTTGGTCGATGGCGGCAAGCTGCGCACGGCCGAGCCGATCGACCTCGAGAAGAGCCTTTGGCAGGTCAACGAGTGGGTCAAGAAGGCCATCATCCTCTACTTCCCGATTCAGCCGATGCGCAAGATGATGGGGGGCGAGATCGAGTGGTACGACAAGATGGAGCTCAAGCACGGCTACGACGAGCTGGGCGTGCGTGCCGTCCCCTCGGCGGTGGCTCGCTACGGTGCCTACATCGCGCAGGGGGCGATTCTGATGCCGTCGTATGTCAATATTGGTGCCTATGTCGATACGGGCACGATGGTCGATACTTGGGCAACGGTCGGATCGTGCGCCCAGATCGGCAAGCATGTCCACCTCTCGGGCGGTGTCGGCATCGGCGGCGTGCTGGAGCCGGTGCAGGCTGCACCCGTTATTGTCGAGGATAACTGCTTTATCGGTTCGCGTTCGATCGTGGTCGAGGGGGCGCACATCTGCCGTGAGGCGGTGCTCGGCTCGAACACCGTCATCACCGGTTCGACCCACATCATCGATGTCACAGGCACGGAGCCGGTCACCTACAAGGGGTATGTTCCGGCCCGCTCGGTCGTTGTCCCGGGCAGCTACCGCAAGCAGTTCCCCGCCGGCGAGTACAGCGTTTCGTGCGCCCTGATCATCGGTCGCCGCAAGGAGTCCACCGACAAGAAAACCACGCTGAACGATACGCTGCGCGAGTTTAACATCAGTTAACAATTCAAAATTTAGAATTTAGAATTCAAAATTAAGAATGGAGAATTAAATGCCCGATTAGTGATGGTAAAAAATCCAACTCACCGGCCGTGGAGGGTCTTATCGAGCGAATACCTTGCGCAGAAGCCGTGGTTTACCGTGCGCCGAGAACGGGTCGAGTTGCCGTCGGGTGCGGTGGTGCCCGACTGGTACATCTTCGAGTTTCCCGCGTGGGTCAATGTGATCGCCCGCACCGACGAGGGGCAGTTTGTGATGATCTCGCAGTACCGCCACGCCCTCGGTGCCACCCACTACGAGCTGGTCGCCGGCTGCGTGGATGCGGGCGAGACACCCCTCGAGGCGGCGCAACGCGAACTCTCGGAGGAGACGGGCTATGGCGGCGGCCGTTGGCGACAGTTGATGGTCACCTCGCCCAACCCGACAAACCATACCAACCTGAACTACACCTTTGTTGCCGAGGGGGTGCGTCCGCTCGCGGAGCAACACACCGAGGCGACCGAGGATATCGAACTGCACCTGATGAGCGAAGCAGAGGTGCGTGAGCTGTTGGCCGAGGATCGGATCGTCCAAGCACTCCACGCCGCACCGCTGTGGAAATACCTCTTCAACGACCAAATCCGCTAACCGACCGTGCGCTACACCTTCGACACCCTCACCTCGACCAACGACGAGGCACGCAATCCGCGCTACCGCCACGGCGATCTGATCCTCGCCGAGCGGCAGACGGCCGGTCGCGGTCAACGCGGCCACACATGGGTCAGCCCCGAGGGGGAGAACCTCACCTTCACACTCGTCGTCGAGCCGTCGTTTTTGGCCGCCCGCGATCAGTTCCTGCTCTCGGAGGTGGTGGCGCTCGCACTCGGCGACTGCTTCAAGCGGTTCAATATCTCGACCCGCATCAAGTGGACGAACGACATCTACTACGCCGATCACAAGCTCGTCGGCATTCTGATCGAGCACTTCTACTCGGGTATGCAGCTCCGCCGCACGCTCGTCGGTATCGGTATCAACATCAACCAAACGGCATTCGACCCCGAGCTGCCGAACCCCGTCTCGATGCAGCAGATCGCCGGTCGGCCGTTCGTGCGCGAAGAGGTGCTCGCGACCTTCGAGGAGGCCTTTGCGGTGCGCTATGCGCAACTCGAACGGGGCGAGCGCGAACGGCTCGAAGACGACTACCGCAACCGCCTCTACCGCCTCGGCGAGGAGCAGCCGTTCCGTCTTCCCGAAGGCGAGGAGTTCACGGCTACTATCGAGGGGGTGCGGAGCGGCGGCGAGCTGCTTTTGCGCCACGCCGACTCATCGCTGCACGCCTATCGCTTCAAGGAGGTGGAATTTGTGGTAAAAAAAGCAGCATTCCGTTTGCTGTTAGAAAAATAACAGCTATATTTGCAACCGAAACAAACACACAATAAAAACTACAAGATTATGAGCAATGTACCGGCAAATCTGAAGTACTCGAACGACCACGAGTGGTGTCTGTTGGAGGGTGAGG
Source organism: uncultured Alistipes sp. (assembly GCA_964628945.1). Lineage (GTDB taxonomy): Bacteria > Bacteroidota > Bacteroidia > Bacteroidales > Rikenellaceae > Alistipes. The sequence goes on from CAZVNR010000009.1 coordinate 24,955, forward strand.
TAGCCACGATCGGTATTACCGATTTTGCACAGAGCCAATTGGGCGACATCGTCTTTGTCGATGTTCCGACCGTAGGCGAGCAGCTCGCAGCCGGCGAGGTGTTCGGTTCGATCGAGGCCGTCAAGACCGTGAGCGATGCCTTCCTGCCGATGGGTGGCGAGGTGTTGGAGTTCAACGAGGCTGTTGATGCCGATCCCGCACTGGTCAACAAGGATGCCTACGGCGAGGGTTGGCTCATTAAGGTCAAGGTTTCGGATCCCGCCGAGTGGGACAACCTGCTGACCGCCGCGCAGTACGAGGAGCTGATCGGGTAACCGCCCGCACAAACCATAGCGAAGAGGTAGAGCAGAGCACGGTCTTTGCTCCGCCCTTTTGTGGTTGGAGAACGGAGAGCGTGAAATTTAGAATTTAGAATGCAAAATTCATAATTGGGGGCGCGTGACCCATCCCCTGCATTCTCCCACAAAATGCCATCACAGGTGGCAAATAACGAGTCAGAGTAGAACGCAGCCCTATTCTCGGTCGGCAGCTCCACACAAGGGAGCGAAGCGACCAAGCCCCTGCCTAAGGCGGGGGTTTGGGGGTGGGTAAAAATTGTAAATGCCGTCAAAGACGGCAAGCAACAGCCTGAAATAGAACGATAAGATAAGTGTATAACTAACAACAAAAAAGTAAAGTAATTATGTCAAAAGTAACTGTTGTCGGTGCAGGTGCCGTGGGTGCAACCTGTGCCAATGTACTGGCCGCTCGCGGGATTGCCAGCGAGGTGGTGCTGGTCGATATCAAGGAGGGTCTGTCGGAGGGCAAGATGCTCGATATGTTCCAAGCTGCGGCCACCTGCGGCTACAAGACGAAGCTGACGGGTGTAACGGCTACCGATGCCGAGGGCTACAAGCCGACGGCCAACTCGGATGTGATTGTGATCACCTCGGGTATCCCCCGCAAGCCGGGTATGACGCGCGAGGAGCTGATCGGCATCAACGCCAACATCGTGAAGAGCGTCGTTGAGAACGCCTCGAAGTGGTCGCCCAAGGCGATCTTCGTCGTAATCTCGAACCCGATGGATACGATGACCTACCTCGCACTGAAGGCTGCCGGTCTGCCGAAGCGTCGCGTGATCGGTATGGGCGGTGCGCTCGATTCGTCGCGTTTCCGCTGCTATCTGTCGAAGGCCTCGGGGGTCGGCATTCAGGACATCGACGGTATGGTGATCGGTGGCCACGGCGACACGACGATGCTTCCGCTGCTGTCGAAGGCCTCGATCAAGGGCGTTCCCGCCTCGCAGTTCCTCTCGAAGAAGAAGCTGGAGGAGGTTTCGGCCGCTACGATGGTGGGTGGTGCTACGCTGACGAAGCTGCTCGGCACCTCGGCTTGGTACGCTCCGGGTGCAGCCGGTGCATCGGTTGTTGATGCGATCATCAACGACACGAAGGCGGTTGTTCCCTGCTCGGTACTGCTCGAGGGCGAGTATGGTCAGGAGGATATCTGCTTGGGCGTTCCCGTTGTGCTGGGCAAGAAGGGTGTCGAGAAGATCGTGAAGGTGGCCCTGACACAGGAGGAGCAGGCCAAGTTCGAGGCTTCGGCCGATGCTGTTCGTAAGGTCAACGGCGCATTGTACGAGATCGGCGCGTTGTAGTCCACCCTGCAACACAAACAAGACGGGTGTTGAGCTGCGGCTCAACACCCGTCTTTTATAGTAAACATAGGTATCGTGCCGTTAAGGGGCGATCGCACGGTTCAGGATTCTAATTCAGGCTGTTTCGTTTGTTATTTTCAAAATATTATGTAATTTTGTGTCGCTATTCTGTTGGGATAGCGAACATATTTGCAACAAAAAGCGTTAGCTTTAGTCTTGTTTTCTGAAACTTAGGAACTTTCAAAAAACCACAAGAGAGTAAAGCGTAAACGCTCGCGTTTCTACGCGGGCTTTACTCATTTATTTGTGGTTAGGCATCCTAAGGCCTCAGAGAACAATAAAGGTTTAGCCTGCGTTTTTGTTGTTTAAGCCGAACTCTATTCACTTAAATAACAAACAGATGAAACGACTATTTACTATCTTGACAGCAGCAATGCTGTTGGTCGCGTGCGAAGCATTTGAGAAGTACGACGACACCGAGCTGCGAAACGAAGTGACCGATCTGGCCAATCGTGTGGCCAAGTTGGAGCAACTTTGTCAGCAGTTAAACACCAACATCGGATCGTTACAGACCATCGTAACGGCGTTGGAGCAAAATGACTTTATCACCTCCGTCAGCCCGATCAACGAGGGCGGTAAGGTGATTGGTTACACGATCACCTTCGCCAAGAACGGTTCGATCACAATCTACCACGGCGAGGATGGTAAAGACGGACAAGATGGCGCAAACGGTAACGACGGTGTAAATGGTGCCGATGGCAAGGACGGCACCACTCCGCAAATCGGCGTTAAGCAGGATGACGACGGCGTGTACTATTGGACACTCAACGGCGAGTGGCTCACCGACGAGAACGGCAACAAGATCAAGGCCGAGGGCTCGGACGGTAAAGACGGTCAAGACGGCCAAGACGGCACGAACGGTTCCGACGGCGCGAATGGCAACGATGGTCAAGACGGCACAAACGGCAGCGACGGTCAAGACGGTAAGGATGGCAAGGACGGCATCACCCCGCAGTTGAAGATCGAAGACGAGTATTGGTATGTCTCGTACGACAACGGCGCCACATGGACCAAGCTCGGCAAAGCAACAGGCGAGGATGGCAAAGACGGTGCTGATGGTACGGGTGCTGCGGGCGACTCGATCATCAAGGAGCTGACGCAGGACGAGGGGTATGTCTATATCACGCTTTACGACGGCACTTCGTTCGTACTGCCGAAGATGAGCAACAGCTTCAACATCACCTTCAGTGCGACGGAGAACATTGCCTGCCCGTCGGGCGAAACCGTATCGATCGACTACACGATCACGGGCGGCGACGAGAACACCTTGGTTGAGGCGATCGGTAAGGATGGCTGGATGGCCGAAATCGTAGCGACGGATGCCACCAAAGGCAAGGTCCAAGTAACTGCCCCCGCCAACCGCTCGACCGGCAAGGTGATCGTGCTGGCCAACAACGGTGCCGGCCAAACGGTGATGAAGTCGCTGACCTTCGGCGAGGGAATCCTGACGGGTATTGCCGATGCCTATGAGATCGATTTGAACGGCGGTACGATCTCGATCGCCGTGCGCACGAACCTCGACTACTCGGTCTATATTCCGACAGAGGCTGCCGCATGGCTTTCGGCTGCCGTTACGCGTGCAGAGGTGCGCGACGAAACGCTGACACTGACGATTCAAGCCAACGATACGGGAGCGGAGCGCAGTGCCGTAATCGAACTGCGCAGCATGTCGGAGAAGGTGTTGCAGCGCGTGGAGATCACCCAAAAGGCCACCGCCGACATCCCGACCGAAGGCAACATCACCTTTGTCGATCCCGAGGTGGAGAAGGTTCTCGTGCAGCACTTCGACACCAACCTCGATGGAAAGCTCTCCTACGCCGAAGCAGCAGCGGTGACGAATCTTAATCACATTTTCAAAAACAATAAAACGATTCGTTTCTTTGACGAATTCCAGTACTTCACGGGAGTGCTGTCGCTTACATACAACTCAAATGGCAGCCAATTTTCCGATTGCGACAAATTGTTGCAAATCACTCTTCCGGAAGGTTTGGAACGTATTGAAGCCTATTCATTCACAGGTTGCTCCAACCTGACGAAGATCACCATTCCGAAATCGGTTACAGAAATTGGAGCCTATGCATTTCGGAATTGCACACACCTGCAAGTGACCTTCTCGGAGGGCAGTTTAACAACCATCCAAAATTACGCTTTCGAAAATTGCACACGAATGACCGAGGCAATCCTGCCCGAGTCCGTGATCGAAATTGGCAGCAACGCTTTCTACGGATGTACTTCATTGAAGACGGTTAAACTGCCGACCTACCTGAGCAAGTTGCCAAGTGCTTGTTTCTCTGGATGCTCCTCACTGGAGGAGATCAATCTGCCCGATTTCATGGCGGAGATCGGCCAGAGTGCATTCTCGGGGTGCTCAAAGTTACAGGCGATTACCCTTCCCGATTTTTTGGATAAATTGGGAGGCTATGCGTTCCAAAATTGCACAGCACTGACCTCGATCAAACTGCCGCAGCACATCACCTCTTTCGGTTCATATATTTTCAGTGGCAGCGGCTTGACGACCATCGAGTTCGAAGAGGGTATGACCTCTATTCCGTCGTATATTTGCGATGGCTGTCCCAATCTGACCACATTGGTGATCCCCAAAAGTGTCACAAAGATCGACTCTTATGCCTTCCAAGACTCGGGATTGACCGAATTTACAATCCCCGATCACATCACAACCATCAACGACAAGGCCTTCTACGGTACGAAGCTGACTTCGCTGGTCGTGCCCAAGGGGGTTGGCTTCGGCTCGCGGGTCTTCGGCAACTGCGATGCACTGAAATCGGTGGTCATTGAGGAGGGTGTCACCTCGGTAGGCGACCTCTTCTACGACTGCGATGCGTTGACCGATGTAACCCTGCCGAGCACACTGACCAAATTGGACGGCACCTTCCAATGGTGCTCTGCGCTGACTTCGATCCAGTTGCCGGCTTCGCTGACGACCATCGGGGACGCCACTTTTAACAGCGTTTCCATCACTTCAATCGAGTTGCCCGCTTCGCTGACAACAATTGGAGAGTATGCCTTTGCATATATGAAGAAACTCACCAGCCTGACGCTTCCCGAAAATGTCAGTTCAATCGGCTCGGGGGCATTCCGCGAAACACCTCTGACGAGTTTTGTTTGGCCGAAGAAGGTCAAGACGGTGAGCAGCCGCGCTTTCGAAGGCTGCACTGCGCTGACCTCAATCACACTACACGACGATGTGACGGGTATTGGTTCGTACGCATTCCTCGACTGTACGGCATTGCAAAACATCACGCTCCCTGCATCGATTGAGGAAATCGGCAGCAAAGCATTCCAAGGGAGCAGTCTGACGGAGATCGTTCTGCCTAAATTAACGCAATTTGACTATGCCTTCTACGGCTGTATGGCATTGGCCAAAGTAACCTTTCACCAATACCAAGACTTTATCGACAATTATGCTTTCCACGGTTGTGATGCGCTAACCAAGGTCGTATTGCCCGATGCTGTAACCACAATTAGCACAAACGCATTCTACGGTTGTGCCAAATTAGCAGAGGTACAGTTCTCAAAGAGTTTGCAAACAATCGCATCGAGTGCCTTTGGCCAATGCAATTCGCTCACCTCGATCGATCTGCCCGCAACGGTAACGAGTATCAGCAGCGCATTTTTTGGTTGTTCTGCTTTGGAGAGCGTCTATTGCCGCGCCACGACGCCACCGAAGGCCGAATCAAGTGCCTTCAACAATACTCCGCGCAAGGCGTTGTATGTCCCCGAGGCATCGATCCTCAGCTATCGCAACGCAACGGGTTGGAGTGGTTTTACTACGGTGCAAGCCTTGCCGGCCGAGTAACGATTCCGAATACAATATACTTAATTTATAACCTATTATTAACAACAAAAAAATTCAAAAAAATGAAAAAACTGATTATTTCTGTAGCGATGAGCCTGACATTCGCTCTCGCGGCAAACGCACAGCAGCTCCCCTTCGGCGAGTATTTGAAGTACACGCCCGAGCAACTCAAAGAGGCCGGTTTCAAATTCCGCAGCCGTTGGAACGCATGGTTTCCGAAAGCAGCGGCTTATGAATCGAATAATGGCCATGCACCTTTTATCGACTTAGGAAAGAATGGCGAGATCGCGGAGATTCAAGTGATGTTACATGCACGAAACGATGAAAAGACCATACAATCCATTTATGCATTTATGAAAGAGTATGGCAAGAATCTGACAGAAACGACCGACGAGCGCAAAGGCGAACGATTTGTCACTCAAACAAAGACTTCACAATGTGAGTATGAATCGTACACCATCATGATGCAAGAAAACACGAGTGTAGACAGCGAAGATGGCAGCAGTTTTACGTATCATAGGTATGTTATCCAAACCGGCGTTGAGCGTTGGCAGCGCAAACGCGACAGAAAGGCCGAGCAGGAGCATACCACTCCGACCGCCGAATAATCAACGATTCCACAAACACAAAACAGACGAGGGTGTTGAGCCAACCGGTTCAACACCCTCGTCGTTTTGGGGTAGATGCACTACTCTGCCGTATTCACACAGCAGAGGTTGCGGTCGCCAAAGCCGTTATCAATCTTCGTCACATAGGGGAAGAACTTGGCCTGCTTTACCCACGCAAGGGGGAAAGCGGCCTCTTCGCGGGTGTAGGGGTGCGGCCACTCGCCGGCCAGCTCGACCGCCGTGTGGGGTGCCATCTTCACCACATTATCCTCCGCACCTGCTGCTGTGGCGGCCTCGCACTCGCGCTTGATCGCCACCAACGCCTCGATAAAGCGATCCATCTCCTCCTTCGGCTCCGACTCCGTCGGCTCGACCATCAGCGTCTCGTGAACGGGGAACGAGAGGGTCGGGGCGTGGAAGCCGTAGTCCATCAGACGGTGGGCGATGTCGCCGCAGTCGATGTTGTAGTCGCGCTTGAAGTTGGTCAGGTCGAGGATCATCTCGTGACCCACGCGACCCGTCTCACCCGAATAGTAGGTGCGGTACTCGCTCTTCAAGGCCGAGGACATATAGTTTGCATTGACGATCGCCATCTCGGTCGCACGGCGCAATCCCTCCGCGCCGAGCATCTTGATATAGCCGTAGGTGATCGGCAGCAGCAGCGCCGAGCCCCACGGAGCCGAAGCGACGGCCGTGATGCCCTCCTCGCCGCCGGTCTCGGCCAGCGGGTGCGACGGCAGGAACTTCTTGAGCGGTTCGGCCACGCAGATCGGGCCTACGCCCGGGCCGCCGCCGCCGTGCGGCATCGCAAAGGTCTTGTGCAGGTTGAGGTGGCAGACATCCGCGCCGATATAGCCCGGGTTCGTCAGCCCCACCTGTGCATTCATATTCGCACCATCCATATAGACCATACCGCCGGCATCGTGTACGGCATCGACGATCTCGCGGATGCGGCTCTCGAAGACACCGTGCGTCGAGGGGTAGGTCACCATCAGGCAGCAGAGCTCCGAGGCGTACTCCTCGGCCTTCGCCTTCAGATCCTCCACATCAATATTGCCGTTCGCATCGCACGCCACGGTGACGATCTTCATACCGGCCATCGCCGCCGAGGCGGGGTTCGTACCGTGCGCCGAGGCGGGGATCAGGACGATGTTGCGATAGCCCTGCCCGCGCGACTGGTGGTAGGCACGGATCACCATCAGACCCGTATATTCGCCCGCCGCGCCCGAGTTGGGCTGCAGGGAGCAGGCCGCAAAGCCCGTGATGACAGCCAAGTCGTGCTCCAACTCGGCGATCAGTTCGCGGTAGCCCTCCGACTGGTCGGCCGGTGCGAAGGGGTGCATATTTTGGAAGCCGGCCAGCGACAGGGGCTGCATCAGCGCGGCGGCGTTCAACTTCATCGTGCACGAACCGAGCGAGATCATCGAGTCGGCGAGCGAGATGTCGCGGTGCTCCAGCTGCTTGATGTAGCGCATCAGGCCGCTCTCGGAGCGGTAGCGGTTGAAGACCGGCTCGGTGAGGATCGCCGATTGGCGCAACAACGCCTCGGGGAGGGTCGAGGGGGCATCCCCCTTCACCGCCTTCGGGCGTTTACCGGCCGCCGTAGCGAAGATGCGGATGACGGCGGCGATCTCCTCGTCGGTGGTCACCTCGTCGAACGAGAGGCGCACGCGATCCTCGCCCGCATAGAAGAAGTTGATCTCCTCCTCGAGGGCGATCGACTGAATAACCGCCGCTTCTGCCTCGACATCGAGCGTATCGAAGAAGTGTTGGTTCGTGAGGTGGTAGCCCATCGCCTCGAGGGCGCGTGCTACATTGCAGGCGGCGCGGTGGGCGGTCGAGGCGGCACGACGCAACCCCTCGGCACCGTTATAGACGCAGTAGAAGCCCACCATCGAGGCCATCAGCGCCGAGGCGGTACAGATGTTCGAGGTGGCACGCTCGCGCTTGATGTGCTGCTCGCGCATCTGGAGTGCCATACGCAGCGCACGGTTGCCCATACGATCGACCGAAACGCCGATGATACGCCCGGGCAGATTGCGTTTGTAGGCTTCGCGCGTAGCCATATAACCGGCGTGCGGGCCGCCAAAGCCCATCGGCGTACCCAGTCGCTGGGTCGAACCGACGGCGATATCGGCACCCCACTCGGCGGGTGCTTTCAGCAGTGCCAATGCCAACAGATCGGCAGCAGCCGTCACGAGCACGCCGTTGGCGTGTGCCTGCTCGGTGAAGGCCGCATAGTCGCGGACGGCTCCGTCGGCAGCGGGATACTGCACGATCGCGCCGAACTCCTTGCCCGAGAAGATGTACTCGTCGAACTCATCGACAATCAGTTCGATACCGAACGGTTCGCTGCGCGTCAGGAGCAGGTCGAGCGTCTGCGGGAAGATGTTGCGATCGACAAAGAGCTGGTTGCGCCCCTCCTTGACCGCCTCGCGCGAACGGAGGGCAAACATCATCAGCATCGCCTCGGCCACGGCCGTACCCTCGTCCAGCAGCGAGCAGTTGGCGATCTGCATACCGGTCAGCGAGAGGATCGCGGTCTGGTAGTTTAGGAGTGCCTCCAAACGCCCCTGCGAGATTTCGGCCTGATAGGGGGTGTAGGAGGTGTACCATGCGGGATTCTCGAAGACATTGCGCACGACGGCCGCCGGTACGGCCGTCGGATAGTAGCCCATACCGATAAACGAACGGAAGGGGCGGTTGCGCTCCGCCAACGAGCGGATGTGTGCGGCAAAGGCATACTCGCTCATTCCTTCGTCGAGGGCAAGCGGTTTCTTCAGACGGATCGACTGCGGGATGACCTGCTGAATCAGGTCATCGACCGACTGTACCCCGATCACCGAGAGCATCTCCTGCAGTTCTTCGGGGTTGGTTACGCCGATATGGCGCGAAGCAAAATGATCAAACATATTGTAAGCGTATTTTATTTTCTCTTTGCAAAGGTATAATAAAAGGTGTTTATTTTGAATTTTGCATTCTAAATTTTGCGTTTAATAATTAAAGGTGCTCCCCCCGATAAACTCTCTCAAGACCGAAGTCGGCGCGATCTCGTCGGGCGCGATCGGGATAAAGTTATCGAGCAGTTGCAACATCCGTTGCGCCTCGTCGTACTCGGGGATCGTGTCGGGCACCTCGCGCAGCAGCGGTTCGGCGAAGGGGCGCAGCACCGAGAGTTCGTAGAAGAGCGACGAGTTGAGCATCACATCGGCATTCTCCTGATAGGGGAAGATGTGCTTCTCCTCGCCGCGGCGCACCGAGGCCCAGCGTTGCAGGGTCGCCACCGCGCTGTTGCCGCGCGTGCGGTTGTCGCGGATCATACGGCGCAGCAGGCGGTTGTCGGTCGTGGCGATGCGCGTAAGGTGATCCATCGCTACGGAGGTGAAGCAGGAGATGTAGATGCGGAACTTCTGATGGTCGGGGATACTCGGCGTAAGGCGCGGATTGAGTCCGTGAATACCCTCGATGATCAGAATCGACCGCTCGTCCAACTGCAACGGCTCCTCGTGCCACTGCCGACGACCCGTGATGAAGTCGTAGCGCGGGATCTCGACCCGTTCGCCCCGCATAAGGCGTTGCAGATGGTCGTTGAAGAGCCTCAAGTCGATCGCCTCCAACGCCTCGTAGTCATACTCGCCGTGTTCGTCGAGCGGGGTCTTATCGCGATCGACGAAGTAGTCGTCAAGGGCGATCAGCACGGGGCGCAGCCCGAGCACACCGAGCTGTACGGCCAACCGCTTCGACGAGGTGGTCTTGCCGCTCGACGAGGGCCCCGAGATGAGCACCGTGCGCGTTCCACGCTCGCGGTTGGCTGCGGCGATGGCATCGGCAATCCGGGCGAATTTGCGTTCGTGGAACGCCTCGGCCACCTTGATCATCGCCCCCGCTTCGTTCAAGAGCGTGCGGCGATTGATCGCCCCGACGGTCGGCACACCCATCATCCGCACCCACGATTGGTACTCGCGGAAGACATCGGCCATCTTCTCTTGGCGCGGCTCCTCGGCCAACTGATCGGGAGCCGTGCGGAGCGGCAGCGCAAGATAGAATCCGTCGTAGCAGGGGGTCAGCTCGAAGCGGGTCAGGTAGCCCGACGAGGGGGCCAGTGCGCCGTAGAAGTAGCCAACGGCATCGCCCATCGTGTGGAGCGTGCTGTAGAGGCGCGGGCGCGAGTCGAGCAGCTCGATCTTATCCGTATAGCCGCACGCCGCGTAACGGGCACGCACCTCCGAGGTAGGGAGCTTGTGCCGCTCGATCGGACGATCCTCGGCGACGATCGCCCGCATCCGCTCGGCAAGGGCTGCGGTCATCTCGGTCGTGAAGGCATCGATCCCGTCCGCCTCGCAGTAGAAGCCGCTCTGCCCGAGCGAGTGGCGGATGTGGAGCGGATGGTCGGGATAGAGGTCGCGCATCGCCTCCTGCAGCACAAACCACGCCGTGCGTTGCAGGACACGGATGCCCTGAAACGAGGTGACATCGACAAAGCGCACCGTCACGGGGGTATAGATGCGATAGTGCAACTCTTTGATGCGGTGGTTGACCGTGGCGGCCAAAAAGGGGTGCGGGGGTTCGGGGAGCAGCGCAGCGATCGCGCTCAACGGGGTACCCATCTCCACCTCGAGGGTCGAGGCGGTATTTTCGCAGATGACTTGAATCTTCCGTTGCATAGTTTTATCCAATTTCCGATCTGAAAGATAGAAATTATTTTTATATTTGCCAAACGATAAGACCCGATTAAACCGATTTCGACAATGAAATTTCTCTTTCGCACACTCTGCTTGGTGGTTGTGACCCTCATTGCGGTACGCATCGCCACCCCCGAGCGCACCGTTGTACTGCTCTCGACGAACGACCTGCACGGTAAGATTCAACGCTTCCCCGCGTTGGCAACCGCCATCAAACAGTGCCGCGACACGGTCGAGCACCTGCTCGTACTCGATGCGGGCGACCGCTGGACGGGCAACGCCTATGTCGATAAGGTGACCGAGCACGGCCGCCCGATCGTCGAGCTGATGAACCGCCTCGGCTACGATGTCGCCACGCTCGGCAACCACGAGTTCGACTTCGGGCAGGCGCACCTCGGCGCGATGCTCGACTCGGTGTTCGATTTCGAGGTGGTCTGCGCCAATGTCGTCAGCGACACCGCCTCGTTCCGCCCGCTGCGGCCGTGGACGATCCTCGATCGCGGCGGCCTCAAGATCGGCGTGGTCGGCGTGGTGACCAACTACGAGGGACAGGGTTATCCTGCAGGCAACGCCTCGAGCTATGTCGGGCTGCGCTTCCCCGATCCGCAGCAGGCAGCCATTGAGGCGGCCGACGAGCTGCGCGACAAGGTCGATCTTATGGTGCTCCTCTCCCATATGGGCGACGACCGCGACAGCGAACTGCTGCAACGCGAATCGCGCTACGATTTGGTGATCGGCGGCCACACCCACAAGCTGATCGACACGGTCATCTGTGGCACGCCCCTCGTGCAGACCTACAAGGATCTGCGCCATATCGGCGTGACGAAGATTCGCCTGCGCGGCGGCAAGGTGCGCCTGATCGACTACGAAAATATCCCGATCACGGCGTTCGCCCCCGACTCGGCGATGCAGCAGGCCGTCGATCACTACTACGCCGACGAGCAGCTAAACCGCCCGATCGGATCGTTTCGCGCGGCGGCCACGCAGATCGGCCTCGGGAACTGGTGGGTCGAGCTGATGAAACGCCACACGGGGGCGGAGGTCGGCTTCTACCACTACGGCGGCATCCGCCTCGACTCGCTTGCGGCGGGCGGCATCGGCACGGCGACGATCTACGATTTGGAACCCTTCTCGTCGCGCGTGGCGACGATGGAGATGACCCGCGACGAGTTGGCCGCGATGATCTGCGCGAAGTTCAACGAACCGACCCGCGAGGGCGGCCGCTACGATCTGATCTCGACCACCCCCTACCGCATCCTGACCGACGAAAAGGGCACGGCGGTCGAGGTGCAATTTCCGACCCTCCGCGCGGGCAAAACCTACCGCGTGGCGATCAGCGACTACGCCTTCAAGAACTATCGCGGCCTGCACTACACGAACGGCCGCATCGAGGAGAAGCTGATCACGGAGCTGATGATCGAGGCCCTCGCCACTGCCCCCGTCACCCCCGACAACACGATCTACTGCACGATCGAGGCACGGTAGGGCAGGCCGAAAGGCAAAATGCAAAATGTAGAATTCAAAATTGTTTTTGCCCTGCCTCGCAGAATTTCCGGTCCTCGCAGTTCTCCCCGCCGCGTCATTGCGAGCGACCCGCAGGGACGCGTGGCAATCCGAACGAGCACGGCGACGGTCTTGGTGCTTTTGTAGATCGCCACGAGCCTAAAGGCTCTCGCGATGACGGCCGGCCGCTTAAAAAGCGGCTTTTGGGTGGCTTGCGCGACATAAAACAGGGAATTTAGTGAGTTTAGTGAATTTAGTGAATTTAGTGAATTTAGTGAATTTAGTGAATTTAGGGAATTTAGTAACCCTCCCTAACTTCCCTAATCTCTCTAAATTCTCTTCTTATATAATAAGGTATTCCACAAAAAAACGACCGATATTCTCGGTCGTTTTTGTATTATTTTGAGAGTGTCCCGTCCTGAAATAGCGTTACACAAAAAATGTAAAGCTATGGAAGAAAACAG
>CAZVNR010000010.1:0-34891 GCA_964628945.1 uncultured Alistipes sp.
TTTGTATTGCTCGGCTCTACCGAACTTTGCACTTCGGTTGTGAAAGTAGGTGTTTTTTAGCATTCAGCAGTCAGCTTTTGGCTGGCGCGACGGAAAAGGGTGAATACTGGGAGTACTGCGAATACTGCGAGGAGGATGCGGCGTTCTCGGTTCTCCCAGTCCTCCCAGTTCTCTCAGCTCTCTGTCGCGCGCCCCTCAGGGTCGCTCGCAATGACGGCTCGGGTTATCCTCCCTGTCGCGCAGCCCAAAGCTGACAGCTCATTTTGCTCATTTTGCGTGCTAAAGTTTGAATTTTGCATTAGAATATGTTATCTTTGTATGTTTGGAATACAATTTAACACATTCATAAACTATGGTAAAACCGACTTTGTTGGTCCTTGCTGCGGGAATGGGTTCGCGTTACGGCTCGCTCAAGCAGATGGACGGTGTAGGCCCCAACAACGAGGCCATTATTGATTACTCGATCTACGATGCCATTCGTGCCGGCTTTGGTAAGGTGGTATTTGTCATTCGTCACGCCTTCGAGAAGGAGTTCCGCGAGGTCTTCTCGGCCGAGCGTTTTGGCGGCAAGATCGAGGTGGAGTTCGTCTTCCAAGAGTTAGACTATCTGCCCGAAGGGTGTGAGGTACCCGAGGGGCGTGTGAAACCGTGGGGCACGAACCACGCGCTGCTGATGGCCAAGGAGGTGATCCACGAGCCGTTTGCGGTGATCAACGCCGACGACTTCTACGGTGCAGAGGCCTATCAGACGATCGGCGGCTACCTCGCCGAGCTGGGCGAGTCGCACGATCGCTACTGTATGGTGGCCTACAACCTGAATCTTACGCTCTCGGAGAACGGTACCGTATCGCGCGGTGTCTGCAGCGTCGATGAGGAGGGCAACCTGACCTCGATGGTCGAGCGCACGAAGATCGAGCGTATGCCCGATGGCGGGATCGTCTTCCACGATCTGGGCGAGGATGAGCCGCTCGAGGAGGAGACCCCCGTGTCGATGAACCTCTTTGGCTTCACGCCCGATTACTTTGTCCACACCGAGAACTACTTTAAGCAGTGGTTTGCCGAGAACAGCGACCACCTCAAGGGCGAGTTCTACATCCCGACGATGGTCAATAAACTGATCGCCGACGGCACCTCGAAGCTTCGCGTGCTGCGCTCCGATGCCCGGTGGCACGGTGTCACCTACAAGGAGGACAAACCGGCCCTTGTCGCCGCGATCCAATCCTATATCGCCGCCGGCAAGTATCCGGAAAAGCTCTGGGAGTAGAGATGCAAGATGAATATTCAGCAGTCAGCGATCAGCTTTTGGCCGGCGCGACCTAATTAAAGAGCAGGATGGCAAATCGGTGCCATCCTGCTCTTTTATCGCGTTAGCCAAGAATAAACAACGCTTAATTTTGAATTCTAAATTTCGCATTTTGAATTTACCGAGACCCCCCCGAGCAACCAGCTGTTACTCGGGGGCTTTCGGTGTTAGTCGAGGTAGCCGTCGCGGACGAGCTGTTCGCGGATGCGAACCCAGTCGGCGACCGGACGGCGGGCTCCGTCGATAAACTTAATCGGGCAGCCCAGCGCGCTGTCGTCGATGTAGAGATCGGCGTGCACCTTCGGTGAGGTTGTCCAACGCTTCTGCGAAGGGTTCTCGTTCACGGCGTAGAGCGGGATCTCGCGTTTGCGGAACCACGCCTCGGCCTCCTCCAACAGATGGCCGCTACGCATCGTGTTGAGGATGATGCGGCAGCCATTAGCCAACAGCTCCTTCAAGACGGGAACGGCACCCACATCATCACCCACCTCGGGATAAGTATGCGTTACCACCGTTCCGTCGAAGTCGATGGCGATCGTTGCATCTTTGATAGCCATAGTTTATCGTTTTTTGTTGTTACCCGCAAAGATCTTCAACAGGAATTTGGTCAGCCGCTTGCGGTAGCTGCGCTCCTTGTAGCTGCGATGCTCGTCCGAGTCGCCGTAACCGTAACCGTAACCGTAACCGTAACCGTAACCGTAACCGTAACCGTAACCGTAACCGTGACGGCGCGAGAGGGTACCGTTCAGTACAACGCTCATGTTGTGGAACTTCTTCTCACGATACAGACGCTCGATATCGGGCAACTGACGACGGTCGAGTACGCCCTCGCGTACCACATAGATCGTCAGGTCGGCCAAGCGGTCGCAGATGATGGCATCGGCTACCGACATGGCAGGCGTACAGTCGATGAAGATGAAGTCGTACTGCTTGCGCATCTCCTCGAAGAGCTGATCCAAGCGGTTCGAGAGCAGAATCTCGGCGGGGTTGGGGGGCTGCACACCGGCGTAGATCACATCGAAGTTGTCGTGTACACCCGAAGCCTCGATGATCTCGTTCATCGGCAGTGCACCCGAGAGGTAGCTCGTCACACCGCGCTTGCTGTGGCCGTGACCCATCTGGGTCGAGAAGGCGTGGCGGCGCAAGTCGAGGTCGATAAGGAGCACCTTCTTGCCGGCCATGGCGAGCGTCATCGCCAAGTTCGTGGCAACGAAGGTCTTACCGGCGTGCGGGTTCGATGAGGTGAAGAGGATCGTCTGAATATCCTTACCCGACGAGACATTCATAAAGGTCATATTCGAGCGCAACACGCGGAAGGCCTCCGAGATCGAATCACGACCCGTCTCACGAACGGCAACACCGCGGCGCGAGATGGCCTCCTCGTCGGCGGTCGGAATATCGCCCAAGAAGGGGATGCTGGTGTACTTCTCCAAGTCGCGGCGACCGCGAATGGTCGTATCCAACATACCGATCAGGAAGAAGAGACCGAACGGCAACGCGAAACCGATCATCAACGCCAAGCAGCTGATCACCATGAAGCGCGGAGCAACCGGCGTGTGGCTGCCGTAGGCGGGGTCGATGATGCGCGAGTTACTCTCGGCGATTGTGTAGTTCAGGCGCGTCTCCTCCTGCTTGTTCAAGAGGTAGAGGTACAACTCCTCCTTGATCTTCTGCTCACGCGCGATATCCAAGATGTCCTTCTCTTTGGTCGGCATGCTGGCGATACGGCGGTTGATCGAGCTCTCCTCCTTACGCATGGCATCGCGCTGCTGCTCGAGCGTAGCGATGTGCGATTTGAGCGAGGCGAGGATCGAGTGGCGCGTACCGGTCAGCATATTGTTCAGCTCCTGCACGATCGGGTTGTTCTCCGAACTGTTCTCCAAGAGTTTCTGACGGCGCAGAATGGCCGAGTTGTAGTCGTCGATCTGCGACGAGATACCGCTGTTGGCGATCGCCACCACCTGCGGAATCAGCTCGCGTGCATTCGAGGGGTCTTGCAGGTAGTCGATGATGTACTGTGCAACGGTGATCTCACCCTCCAACGAAAGACTCTCCGACTTATACTTCGAGCTTTCGGTTGCCGTGCGGGTTGCCTCGGCTTTAATGTCAATGATTTGGTTGCTCTCCTTGATGTCGGCGATGCGATGATCGACCTTCTGCAGATCCTGCGTGATCACGGCCAAACGATCCGAGATGAACTCGTCGGTCTTTTTCGATACGCTCTGCTTGTCGCGGATGGCATCCTCCTCATAGACCTTGATCAGCGTGTTGAGCACATCCTCGGCGCGACGCTGCGACGACGACTGCATCGAGAGCGTGATGACCGAAGCCTGCTTGTTGGCAATGCCGCTCGAAACGGCCTTGCGGTAGTTGTTGGCGGCGTTGTTGAGCGTGCTCTCCGATACGCGGATCGCCTTATCGTAATAGGTAGAGTCGAGGTACGGCGTGGCGTGCACCACCATCATACCGATCGGCGTGGCGATCGTGTCGCCGAACTGAGCCGTCACCTTGCTCTTGCTGTCGCGGCGCTCGATGAATTTGTCGTAGAAGTCGGTCAGCAGGATCGAACCATCCTTCTTCGGTGTGACGGACAGCGCCATTGCGTGCGTGTCGTCGTGGTTGAGGAAAGTAACCTCGATCGGCGAACTCCTGTAGAGATCGTAGGTGCGCAGACGGCGCTTTACCGAGTAGTAGGTCGTCAGATCCAGCTCCTTCACCACCTCGGCCATCAGACGGCGCGATTGGAGGATGTAGAGCTCGTTATCGACACTGCGCTTGCTTTGGAAACCGGCCAAGTCGCTGAAGGCACCGATGTCGATATCGCCACCCTTACGGCTGTCCTTGATCAGAAGCGTGGCCTGACGCTGGTAGATACGCGGCGTGCTGGCCAAGTAGAAGAAGGCAATGCCCATGCAGAATACCACCGAGAGGACAAACCAACGCCAGTTGGTAAAGAAGATCTGGATGATGTCGTGCAGGGTGATCGCCTCAAACGACTGCTCGTCGGCAGCCGGATTTTGGGGCATAGTGGGTTGTTGTTCCGTCATGTTCCGTGTGCGTTATGCGTGATTAGTCCTATTTCGTGATCGTTACGATCAGCGTTGCGACCGAGATCGCGGTGCTGACCAGCGAGAGGTAGAAGTTACGGTTTTGGCTGATCTCACCGGCCTGTGCCTTGTAGCGGTTCGGCTTCACATAGATAATGTCGTTCTGCTGAATGTAGAAGGCGGGCGAGTTGAAGATCTCCTTCGAGGTGAGGTCGAGGTACTCGATCGTGCGTACACCGTTCAGCTCGCGCATTACGGCCACATCCGTACGCACACCATAGACGGTCATATCGCCGGCCATGGCCAGTGCATCGAGGATCGAGATCTTGTCGTTCGTGATGGCGTACTGTCCCGGGCGCAACACCTCACCCAATACCGAAATCTTCATATCGGCGAACTGGATGTTGACCGTCGGATCCTTGATGTAGCCGCCCTCGATGATCTTCGACGAGATCAGGTTGGCCAATTCGCTGCGGGTCAGACCCTCGACCTTCAGACGGCCGATCACGGGCATATCGAGCGTACCCTGCTCATCGACGGTGCGAATCTGCAACGAACCGGTGCTCGAATAGGAGTTGTTACCCATCAGCGAGAGGGCGTTGTACGACGAAGCGGCGTTGAACGGCACGGCCAACTCGGGGTCCTTGCTGTTGACGACGATCGTCAGACGATCGAAGGGTTGGATGCGGATCTGCCCCTCTTGGGCGATCTGCTCGGGCGTAAAGCCGGCGGTATCCTGCAGATACCAAATGCGCTTCTCCGAGGCGCACGAGCTGATCAGCACGGCGACCAACAAAATAAGCAGCGAACGAAAGTGTTTCATAGTGTTATTATATCAAATTTTACAATTCAGCAATTATACAGGCGCACAAAGATAATTAATATTATGCAGAATTCCGAATTTTACGCCACCTTTTTTGTTCGCTTCCGTGCTGCGTCTGCTCCGACCTGCCGTTTTTTTTGTTTTGACCGACTGCCGAGCGGCGAACATCCGCCCGTCACTCGCTTGGATTTCAAAAAAAATTGTATCTTTGGCCTTTCAAAAACAAAAAACAGAGGGAGAACAATGACACATCCTGCGTGGAGCCGCCGTGCGGTACTTTACGAAATGAATGTGCGCCAACTGACCAAAGAGGGAACACTCAAGGCGGCACAAAGACGGCTGAAGGGGTTGGCCGAATTGGGCATTGATGCCGTTTGGCTGATGCCGATCCACCCGATCGGCGAGGTGGCTCGCAAAGGGTCGCTCGGCTCCTACTACTCGGTGCGCGACTACACGGCCGTCAATCCCGATCTGGGGACGATGGCGGATTTCGATGCCTTTGTCACGGAGGCGCATCGTTTGGGGATGAAGGTGCTTTTGGATTGGGTGGCCAACCACACGGCACGCGATGCCCGTTGGCTCACCGAACACCCCGATTGGTACGAGTACGAAAACGGTGAGCCGAAGATCCCCTGCGGTTGGACCGATACGGCCAAGCTCGACTACGCGAACCGCGCCGTGTGGCAGGGGCAGGTCGATGCGATGGCCTTTTGGCTCACGCAGCACGCCGTCGATGGCTTCCGTTGCGATATGGCGATGCTGGTGCCGGCCGCGTTTTGGTGCTTCGTCTCGACGGAGTTGCGACGGATCAAGCCCGACCTCTTTATGCTCTCCGAGGCGGAGGAGTCGCCGCTCTGTTGCGAGGGGGGCTTCAACGCCTACTACGGCTGGCGACAGCACCACCTGATGAACGATTTGGCACAAGGCAGGGTGCGTACCACCGCCCTGCGTGACTACCTCTACCACGACGGAATGCCGTGTGGCGCGATGCGGTTGAGCTTCACCTCGAACCACGACGAGAACTCGTGGAACGGCACGGAATATACGCGGATGGGCGAGGCGCTGGATGTGATGTCGCTCTTTACCTTTGTGGTGCCGAACGGCCTGCCGCTGATCTACACGGGGCAGGAGATCGGCTACGACCATGTCTTCTCGTTCTTCGACCGCGATCCGATCCCCTGCTATCGCAAGAACAGGACGACCGCCCGCTACCGCGAGCTGATCCGTCTGCATCACGAGCATCCGGCACTTTGGGCGGGGAGCGGCGAGAGCGGCTGGGTCGAGATTCGCAACAATGCGGAGGACTGCCTGATGATCTTGGTACGCTTTACGGCCGACGATCGGGTGATTGCGGTGATGAACCTCTCGCCCTATACGATTCAGGCCGAGTACAATACGGGCATCTATGCGGGCGACTACCACGACTTTTTCACGGGTCGTCCCTACACCCTCCCGACCGAGGTTCGGGAGGTGATGGCACCGTGGAGTTATCGTGTTTTGACAAAGAGCAAAGAGTAAAGAGGAGAGAGCAAAGAGGGAATTAAAAATTGGGCTGTGCGACTCGCAGAATATCCGGTTTCCCCGAAATTCCCAGTTCCTCTCAGCGTCAGCAAAAACATCTCTTTCCTCTTTGCTCTTTCCTCTCCTCTTGTAACCCAAACGGGACCTCTTTTGGGGGTCCCGTTTGGGTTACAATCTGCTCTCTCCCGAGCTTTCGAGTCGGCGTTCGCGGAAGGCCTTGCCGCTCTTGAAATGGTAGGTCAGACCGATGCGGAATTGGCGGTCGTTCCAAAATTGTTGGAGGCGGTAGTCGCGGTCGAACTGTTCGTTCTCGGCACTGAGATCCTGCTGCTCGTTGAAGATGTTGCGCACGGCAAAGGTGACCGTGAAGCGATCCTTGAACCGCTTTTTGAGCTGTCCGTTGACCATATGCGCCGCTCCGACGACGGCATTACCCATCCGAATACGGTTGTGGTAGCTCCACGAGAGGTCGATGTAGAACTTCGCGGGGAGCGTGAAGGTCGTCGAGGCGTAAGATTGGAATATATGGTGCAGACGAACCGGTGAGGCGGCATTGGCGCGCTGCTCCCACGCCACATAGGTCAGATTGGCATTCGCCTCCCACCACTTCGTCAGCTGCAACGGCGTATTCAGATTGACATAATACTGCTTCGTGTCCTTGTAGTTGATATTGTTGATATAGATGATGTTCGGATCGTTCGGGTCGGAGAGGAAGTTCTGCTGGATCTCGTCGGTTTGGATGTTCGCGCCCGCCGAGAGGGTGTATTTGTACCACAAGACGAGCGTCAGGTCGATCGAGTTGCCGAACGAGGGGTTGAGCAGCGGGTTACCCGTCTGATAGGTGTAGTCCGAGACCTGACTGCGCTGGGGGTTGAGCTGCCAAAACGAGGGGCGCGAGATCTTGCGGGCATACTGCGCGATGAGCATATGTTTGCCCTCCTCGTTGAGCTTGTACGAGAGGTTCAGATTCGGAAAGAGCGAGAGGTAATCGCGGCCGAGCTTCGTGCCGTCGCTCTCGGTGCGGGTATATTCGCCACGCAGACCGGCCACCACGCCCCAACGGTCGAAATTGGCACGCACGATACCGTAGGCGGCGGCGATTTGCTCCGTGTAGTCGATCGAGAAGCTCTCGCGCTCGTTCTTTAACCAAGCGGCCTCCTTCTCATATTCGTGCAGAGCGTCCGACAACATCCGATAGTGGGTGTATTTTCCGCCCGTCTGCAAGACGATGCGCGGCGAGAAGTGCTTCTCGAAGGCGATCGAGGCGGAGCCGATGCGGTACTTCGTGTCGGTGCGGTCGCGGTAGAGCGAGTCGATGCCGTTGACAAGGCTGTGGTTGTTGTGGCTGTTGTTGCTTTTGCGCTCCTGATAATCGGCCAGCACCTTCAATGTCGAGCCGAGCGTGTCGATCCTCCACACATAGTTCACGGTTCCTTTCAGATCGCGCCATGTGTCGCGCTCCTTGAACAGTGAGCGAATTTCACGATTCGCAGCCTCGCCTCGCAGGAGCGAGTGGGTGTTGTTTACACCGTTATCCTCCGTTTCGTTGTAGCGGCCGCCCACGCCGATCGAGTGATCCTTGGCAAGCGCATAAACTGCATCCAACCGACCTCCATAATCTTGATGCTCTTCGTCGAGGTGGGAGGTGGACTCCAACAGCGAACTGCTTGTGTGATAGATGGTTCGCTCCGTAGCATTTGCCTCGGCCGTCTGGTCGGTGAACCACGCGGCGGCGTTGAGGTCGAACTTCCCGCTGTGGAGGGCAATATTGGCCGAGGGGTTCCAATTCTCGCCATAACGGTTCTGCGTACTCCATAGTTGTACCGACCCCTGCGTGCCGTTCTCGCGCTGACGACGCAGCGTGATCTTGATGATGCCGCTCGCCGAGTCGGCATCGTAGTCGGCACCCGATACGGGGATCACCTCGATCTTCTGAATCTCCTCGGCGCGGAGTGTTTTGATGTAGGTGATCAGTTGCTCGCCGCTGAGTTTCAGCTCGCGATCATTGACATAGACCTTCGAGCCGCTCTTGCCGTTGATCGAGATCTTCTCGTCGGTGAGCCAGACACCCGGCGCGCGCTCCAATAGCTCCACGCCATCCTTGCCGATCGCCGCCGCCGAGTTTGCCACATCGACCACGAACCGATCCGCTTCGCGCCGCACCAGCTGCCCCTTGACCACGACGGCATCAATCTTCTGCGCCGAGGGTTGCAGCGTGAGGGTGCCCAAATCAGCCCCCTCGGTGAGGGTGATTTCGCGCGTGAGCGTTTCGTAGTTGATGTGGGTGATCGAGAGGGTGTAGCTGCCCGAGGGGGCGGTGAGGGTGAAGTGCCCTTCGGTGTCGGTGGTGGTGCCGGCGGCCTGTTCCCCCTCGGCGAGCAGTACGACGGTGGCAAATTCAATTGCTGCGCCGGCCGTATCGACCACGCGCCCCGTCGTCTGCATCTGCCGAGCGGCGAATACGCTCCCCGTCGAGAGGAGCCAAATCATAACAATAGAGAGTGCTTTTTTCATAACATGTAGGTTTTAGTGTTTATTTCCGTTTGCAAAGATATGAAATAATTTATGTACTTTGCAATACAAAGAACCAAATTTTTTCAAAAAAATTTTACAGGATACAAAAAACAAGGCCCGATTCGTGGTGAATCAGACCTTGTAATCGAATTGTTTTCAGTCGGTTAGTTGATGTAAACCGTCGGGAAGTACGCCTCGAAAATTTTTCGTGCCGCCTCCAGCTGTTCGGGGGTGTTCTCCTTCAAACCCGCCAGTCGGTAGCGCATGCCCATCGCCTCGTACTTATGTACGCCGAGCGTATGGTAGGGGAGAATCTCCACCCGTTCGATCTTGCGATACCCCTTGAAGTGCTCGCCCAAAGCGTGCAGATCGGCCTCGCGGTCGCTGTACGACGGCACCAAGACATAGCGCAACCAAAAGGGACGATCGTGCGCCTCCAACCACGCCGCCGTGCGGAGCGTCTGCTCGTTGCTGCGCTCGGTGAGGCAGCGGTGTTGCGCCGGATCGAACTCCTTGATGTCGAGCAGTACCAGATCGGTCAGCGAGAGCAGCTCCTCGACCGCCGCGTTCCAGATGCTGCCGTTCGTATCGAGGCAGATGTGGATGCCCTGCTCCTTCAACCGCCGAAAGAGCGGGATGAGTGCCTCGGCCTGCAGCGTGGGTTCGCCACCGCTGAAGGTGACTCCGCCCCGCTTGCCGAAGAAGGGCTTTTGGCTTACGGCCATCTCGACGATGTGGTCGATCTCGGTCACTTGGCACGCCGCCTGCGGGTCGATCGTGTCGGGGTTGGCGCAGTAGGCGCAACGGAAGTTGCACCCCTGCAGAAAGACCACCAACCGCAACCCGGGGCCGTCGAAGGTGCCGAGCGATTCGTAGGAGTGTACGCGAAGCATCTTCTACGCCGATTACATCCGCTCGTGGAAGCTGCGCGAGATCACCTCCAACTGATGCTCGCGGCTGAGCTTCGTGAAGTTCACCGCATAGCCCGATACGCGGATCGTCAGCTGCGGATACTTCTCGGGGTGCTCCATGGCATCGAGCAGCATCTCGCGGTTTAGCACATTGACATTGAGGTGGTGGGCACCCTTCGTGAAGTAGCCGTCCATCATCGTCACGAGGTTCTCGATGCGCGTCGGCTCATCCACACCGAGCGACTTCGGCACGATCGAGAAGGTGTTGCTGATGCCGTCCTGCGAGTCGCGGTAGCGCAGCTTGGCCACCGACGAGAGCGAGGCGATCGCACCGCACTTGTCGCGCCCGTGCATCGGGTTGGCACCCGGAGCAAAGGCGACACCCTTTGCGCGGCCGTCGGGCGTTGCTCCCGTCTTCTTGCCGTACATCACATTCGAGGTGATCGTCAGCAGCGAGAGGGTGGGGCGGGCGTTCTTATAGACGGGGTGCTTCTTCAGCTCCTCGTTGAAGAAGTAGATCAGATCGACACCGAGGTGATCGACGCGGTCGTCGTTGTTGCCGAAGCAGGGGAACTCCTTCTCGATCTCGAACGACTCGGTGAGCCCCAGCTCGTTGCGCTTGACGGTCACCTTGCCGTACTTGATGGCCGAGAGCGAGTCGAGCGCGATCGAAAGACCCGCTACGCCGTAGGCGAGGTTGATGCGGGGGTTCGTGTCGATCAGTGCCATCTGCGCCTTCTCGTAGTAGTACTTGTCGTGCATGTAGTGGATGATGTTCATCGCATCGTTATAGACACGCGCCACCTCCGTCAAGACCTTCTTGTAGTTCGACAATACCTCCTCGTAGTTCAGCAGGTCGCCCATCAGCGTCGGGATGCCCTTTACGATCAGCGTACCCGTATTCTCGCAGCGACCGCCGTTGATCGCCAAAAGCAACGCCTTGGCGAGGTTGCAGCGTGCACCGAAGAACTGGATCTGCTGGCCGATCGCCTGATACGATACGCAGCAGGCGATACCGTAGTCGTCCGAGAAGCGCACCTCGCGCATCAGACGGTCGTTCTCGTACTGGATCGACGAGGTGTCGATCGAAACCTTGGCGCAGAACTCCTTGAACCCGTCGGGCAGCTCGGGGCTCCACAGCACGGTCATATTCGGCTCGGGCGAGGGACCAAGGTTGTAGAGCGTCTGCAGGAAGCGGAACGAGGTCTTCGTGACCTTCGTACGACCGTCGTTGAAACGACCGCCGATCGCCTCGGTGATCCATGTCGGGTCGCCGGCGAAGATGTCGTTGTAGGACTGCATACGCAGGTGGCGCACCATACGCAGCTTGATGACGAACTGGTCAATCAGCTCCTGTGCAAAGCACTCGTCGATCAGCCCCTTGTCCAGATCGTACTGGATGTAGATATCGAGGAACGACGAGACATTACCGAGCGACATCGCTGCGCCGTCCTGCTCCTTCACGGCGGCCAAATAGGCCATATAGACCCACTGCACGGCCTCCTGTGCCGAGGTGGCGGGGCGGCGTAGATCCAAACCGTAGTATTCGCCCATCGTCGCCATATCCTTCAGTGCCTTGATCTGCTCAGCAACCTCCTCGCGCAGACGGATCGTGGCATCCGACATCGGGCTGGTGAGGCGCTTCAGATCCTCCTGCTTCGCCTCGATCAGACGATCCAGACCGTAGAGTGCCAAACGACGGTAGTCGCCGATGATGCGACCGCGTGCGTAGTTGTCGGGAAGACCCGTCAGGAATCCGAGCGAACGGAAGGTGCGAATCTCCTCGGTATAGACATCGAAGACGCCGTCGTTGTGCGTCTTGCGGTAGTGCGTAAAGATATCCTTGACCTTCTCATCGACCTCGACGCCCTGCTCGCGGCAGGCACGCGATACGACATTGATGCCGCCGAAGGGCTTGATGGCACGCTTCAGCAACTCATCGGTCTGCAGACCGACGATCAGCTCGTTTTCGCGGTCGATGTAGCCGGCCTTGTGCGAGGTGATGGTCGAGACGGTGACATTGTCCAACGAACGCACACCGCCGCGCGAACGCTCCTCCTCGAGTGCCTCGAGGCACTTGTTCCACACCTTCTTGGTGCGCTCCGACGGGCCGACCAAGAACGAGGCATCGCCATAATAGGGGGTAATGTTGGTCTGTACGAAATCGGCAACATTGATGGTGTTGCACCACAGACCCTCTTTGAATTGTTTGTTGCTCTCCATAATCAGTATATCTAACCTATACAAGCGCAAAGATAGCCTTTTTGCGCCATTATTAAAATAATTTAATAATAATAGATAAACTTTGTCAAATGAGGAAATATTGTCCCGTGTACGCTAAAATTTTTCCCATTCGGGAACGAGTCTTTTTTTTAGTCGTTGTGCAGTGGACGGGCAAAGGTATAAAACACACCGAGCTGCCGTGTCGAACAGACGGCAGCTCGGTTCGTAAAGTGTTGGTGGTGTGTTACTTCTTGATGTTGGGAAGTTCCAAACCGTAGCCCTTCTTCTTATCCTCGATCTTGAGCCAGAAGCTCATAAGGAAGGCCAATACGCCGAACGACGAGAAGATGCTCATCGGAGCCACATAGGTCCCCGTTTTGTCGAGCACCGTACCGATCAAGAGCGGCACCAAGAAGAGGCCAATGTTCTGAATCCAGAAGATCACGCAGTAGGCCGAACCGAGGATCTTCGCATCGATGATCTTCGGAACCGAGGGCCACAGCGCGGCGGGAACGAGCGAGAACGATACGCCGAGCGTCACGATCAGCAGCAGTGCCAACAGTTTCGAGGGGAACATCGGCAGCAGGAAGGCGAACGAGAGGTGGCAGACGATCATAATTACCGCACCGACCATCAGCATCGTGGCACCCTTACCCTTGAAGTCGAGCAGTGCGCCGAGGAAGGGCGTCAGGCACATGGCCAAGATCGGGAAGCAGCTGAACAGGCGCGAAGCCGACTCGGCATCAATACCGAGCGTCACCTCCAAGAAGTTCGGGGCGTAACGCTGGAAGGGGAAGATGGCCGAGTAGTAGAGTACGCACAGAAGAGCCACCAACCAGAACATCTTGCTGGTGAAGATCTTGCCGAGGTCCTTCAGCTGAAACTCCTCCTCCGACGAAGCCTCCTCGCTCTTCTCGCCGGCGGCAACGAGCTGTTTGTCGAACTTCTTATCCATCAAGACAAAGATCGTGTAGTTCAAAAGGCCGATGATGAGCAATACCGTGCAGAAGGCAACGGGAGCCACAACCGACTGATCGAACTTGTTGGAGATCATCGGGGAGAGCCACATCACGGCGAAGACACCCAAACGGGCGATAGCCATCTCCATACCCATAGCGAGTGCCATCTCCTTACCCTCGAACCACTTGGCGATCGCCTTCGATACGGTCGTACCGGCCATCTCACAGCCGCAACCGAAGATCATAAAACCGAACGATGCGAGCTTGGCACTTGCTGGCAGCGCCGTCCACCACGAACCGAGCCAGGCCTCCAAACCGGTACCGACGAAGCTCTCCGAGATGGCGTAGTACTTGATCACGGCGCCGATGACCATCAGCGAACCCGACAACAGACCGGTGAAACGGATGCCCATCTTGTCGAGGATGATACCCGCGAAGATCAGGAAGAAGACAAAGACATTCAGAAAGAACTCCGATGCGGCGTAGGTTCCGAAGGTCGAGCTGCTCCAACCGTGCGAGGACTCGATCAGCGACTTGAGCGGCGACATCACATCGACAAACATATAGGCGAAGAACATCATCGAAGCGATCAGAATCAATGCGGCCCAACGCAGATACCATTTGTCGTTCATCTTTTGTGTAACTGTTTGCGTCATAGTTTTTTTTGTGTTTATTGGTTAATATTGTTTTGCTTGTTTGCGTTTGGGGTGTGTTTGAGGATACTGGGAGAACTGGGAATACTGTAATTTTGAATTCTAAATTCTAAATTTTGAATTTGTTAATTCTCTTCGAGGTGTGCGTACTCCTTCAGCAACTCATACGCCTCCGTGATGCCCAGCTCGCCCGCCTTCGAGAGATCCAAGCACCCCTTGCGCGTATCCTTCATAAAGAGCTGCGTGATGCCGCGGTTGTAGTAGGCCTCGGCGAAGTGGGGGTTCAGCTCGATCGCCCGCGTGTAGTCCTCGAAGGCTGCCGGCAGATCGCCCGAGAGGGCACGCAGGTTGGCGCGGTTATAGTAGGCGTGGGCGAAGTCGGGGTAGAGCTTGATCACCTTGTTCAGATCGGCCACCGCCTCGTCGTAGCTGTAGGTGCGCTTCGAGTTGTTTTGCAGTCGGTTCGCCGGATCCGAGTCGATCGAGATGCGCTGGTAGGAGTTGTCGATCGACGAGATGAAGTCGATCATCTCGGCGCGTGTCGTCGAGCGATTCAGGTAGAGGAACGGGTTGGAGGGGTTCAGTTCGATCGCCGTCGTGTAGGTGTTCACCGAGTTGGTGTACTGCTTGATGAGCGACTGCGAGATACCGCGTACGAAGTGGGTGATCCAGTTCGGCTCCTCGACCTTGAGAAGCTGATCGTAGCGGCGGTCGATGGCGATGAGCGAATCGGCCGGCAGCGACGAATCGCGCCACGAGAGCTGCAGCTGCGGATTGTCGATGCGCTTCTCGAAGTCGGCCAACCGTTTCGGATGGTAGGGGCGCACGCTTTGCGGCTGCGCGGTCGAGTCGGCAGCCATCAGCGTAAACTTAAAGAGCGGCAGCAGGCGCATCTCCTCGCGGCCGCTGTGGCTGCGGCTCGTGATCCGCTCGAACGAACTGCCGGCGAACTTACTGTCGAACGAGAGCAGGCGATCGAACCGCTGCGTTGTATCGGCATAGATCGAGTAGGTGCTGTCGCTGAGGCGTTCGCGGTAGGCGGCGATCTTCTTCTGCGCCGTATCGCGGTCGCTGCGGGCACCCTTCGTGTCGCGCAACAGGCCGCGCAGCTGCCCGCGATAGATGTAGGCGTTGGCAAAGTCGGGGTAGAGCTCGATCGCCGACGAGTAGTCCTCGATCGCCTTCTCGTAGTTGCCGAGCTGCGCATAGACACTCGCACGGTTGTAATAGACCAGCACATTGTTCGGCGAGTAGAGGGCGACCTTGTCGTAATCCTCGAGGGCGCGGTTGTAGTCGCCGATGCGGCTGCGCAGCATCGCACGGTTGAAGTAGGTGAGCGAGTTGGTCGAGTCGAGGCGGATCACCATATCGAAGTCGCTCAACGCCTGCAACGGGCGGTTCGTGTCGGAATAGACCAACGCACGGTTGAAGTAGGAGAGCAGGTAGGCCGAATCGCACGCGATCGCCTTGTTGAAGTCGGCCTCGGCCTCCTTGAAACGGCGTTGTTCGAGGTAGAGCGTACCGCGCCGGTTGTAACCGTTGGGGCTTTCGCGGTTGGTCTTGATCGCTTGGTTGTAGTCGGCGTAGGCACGCACCGTATCCTTCAGATGCAGGTAGCTCAAACCGCGACAAATGTAGGCATCGGCCACTTTGGTCTCTTGGCGGATGTACTTGTTGAAGTCGCTGATCGCCTCCTCGAACTGCTGATTCAGCAGGCGCGTAACGCCGCGACTGTAGTAGGGCCCGGGCAGATCGGGGCGAAGGTCGATCGCCTCCCGAAAATCGTTCAGCGCATCGTCGTAGTTGCCCAGCCGCGAGCGGGTGATGGCGCGGTAGGTGTAGGCCTGCGTATAGACCGGATTGAGCCGAATGGCGGTCGTGAAGTCGGCCTCGGCACCCAGCAGATCGTCGAGGTTGTACTTGGCGATACCGCGCAGGAAGTACCCCTCGAAGGCCTTTTCGTCGAAGCGCAGCAGCGTGTTGAGCGTGCGGATCGCCTCCTGATAGTCGTTGTTCATCATACAACGACGCCCCACCCAGAAGAAGTATTCTCGGTTGTATTGCGCCTGCGCATGGGTCGAAAACCAAAGCATCAGGCAGAGCAGGATCACACGGAGGCGTTGCATAATGAGCAGTAAACGCAGTTTGGGGGTGTTTTATTATTCGAGTTCGTAACCGAAACGGCGCAGTTCGCGCTCGTTGTTGCGCCAGTCGTCGTTCACCTTGACGAAGAGCTGCAGAAAGACCTTCTTCTCGAGGAAGGCCTCCAACTCCTCGCGGGCAGCCTGCCCGACCCGCTTCAGCCGCTCGCCCTTGTGGCCGATGACGATCCCCTTCTGCGAGTCGCGTGCCACATAGATCGTTGCGGCGATGCGGTCGATCGTCGGCTCCTCCTTGTAGGTGTCGATCTCGATCTCGCACGAGTAGGGGATCTCCTTGTCGTAGGTGCGCAGGATCTTCTCGCGGATGATCTCCGAGGCGAAGAAACGCAGCGTCTTGTCGGTCAGCGTATCTTTGGGGTAGTAGGCGGGACCCTCGGGCAGCAGTGCAAGGATCGTTTGGATCAACCCATCGACATTGAAGGCCTCTTTGGCCGATACGGGGACGATGCGTGCCTCGGGCAGCTCCGCGTGCCACTTCTCGACCAACGCTTCAAGGGCGGCGGGGTTTGAAAGATCGACCTTGTTGATCACCACGACGACGGGCGTTGAGGTACGCTTGAGCCGCTCCAAGATCTCGGCGGCGCGGTCGCTCTCCTCGACCGTGTCGGTGACGAAGAGGATCACATCGGCATCGGTCAGCGCGCCCGTGACGAACTTCATCATCTTCTCTTGGAGCTTGTAGTTGGGCTTCAGAATACCCGGCGTGTCGGAATAGACGATCTGGAAGTCGTCACCCGATACGATGCCCATGATGCGATGGCGCGTGGTCTGCGCCTTCGAGGTGATGATCGAGAGCTTCTCGCCCACGAGCTGGTTCATCAGCGTCGATTTCCCCACATTGGGGTTGCCGATGATATTGACAAAACCTGATTTATGTGCTGCCATTCTTTGTGGTTTTAATCCGTATTAGCCCACAAAGATAGTGAAAATTCAAAATTTAGGATTCAAAATTCAAAATTAAATAGGTGCGAGCAGCGAACAACCATCCCCCTGTTTCCCGTGAAAGCTAAAATTTTGAATTCTGAATTCTGCATTTTGAATTTTAATATCCGCCCCCGAGGGCTTTACAGAGCGACACATAGTTGATATACTGCTGCGCGACGAGGTTCACCAGCTCCATGCGTGCCGTGTAGAGCGTGCGCTCGGCATCGATCACATCGAGGTAATCGACCATCCCGCTGCGGTAGAGTGCCTGCGCCATCGCGGCGATTCGGTCATACGAGGCGACCATCTTGCGATAGCGATCCACCTCGAGGCGGTTCGAGGCGATCGTCGTGAGGGCTGTTTCGACCTCCGAGAAGGCCGTGAGTACGGTCTGCTCGTAGGTGTAGGCCGAGGCGTTGTACTGCTCGACGGCAACCCGCTCGGCACTGCGCAGGCGGCCGAAGTTGAAGATCGGTTCGACGAGCGAACCCGTTGCCGACCAGATGGCGGGATTGTGTTTGAAGAGGCGGTCGATCGACGAGGCACCGACCCCCGCTTGAGCGGTCAGCGTGAGCGACGGAAAGCGGTTCGAGCGGGCGATGCCGGCCGAGGCAGCGGCCTGTTGCAGATCGTAGTAGGCCGCCATAATGTCGGGACGGCGTTGCAGCAGCTCGGAGGGGATGCCGATCGGCGCGGCCTCGGGCTGTCGGTCGGTGAGCAGTTCCGAACCCTCGCCGACGGGGATGTGCCCCTGCGGTGTGTCGCCCAGCAGGAGGTTCAGCGTCAGCGTGGTCTGCTCGATCGCGCTGCGGTAGCGCGGGATGTCGGCCTCGGCGGCATAGACCTGACTGTACGCCTGCTCGCGGTCGATGCCGCTCGACATACCGTAGCGATAGAGCGAGTCGATCAGCGCGGCCGACTCGCGGCGCAACGCAGCCGTGCGGGTGGCGATCATCAGATCGCGTTCGTACTGCAGGAGCGTGAAGTAGGAGGTGGCCACCTCGGCCGCCAACGCAAGGCGCGTGGCGCGGTAGTTCCACACGGCGGCCGCCCACGCCGCACGCGCCGCCTCGGAGGTGTGGCGCAGCGTACCGAAGAGCGCGATCTCCCACTGCAGCGTCGGTGTGACGGCGTAGCTCTGCGTGATCTTCGTGGCAGAGGCGTAGTCGCCTTTGGCCGTCACTGCAGCTCCCACCTCGGGAAGGTAGGCGGCACGGGTGATGCGCAGCTCCTCGCGGGCACGCTCGACGGTGGTGGCGGCGACCCACAGATCGCGGTTGTTGGCGAGCGAACGCTCGACCAGCCGATTGAGGGTCGTATCGCCGAAGAGCTGCCACCACTGCTCGTCGAGGCGGAGCGAATCCTCGGAGAATCGCTCGGCGAAGCGGTAGCGGCAGGGCACCTCGACCGTAGGCGGTGCGAGTTTCGGAGTGCAGGCGGTAGCGACCAGCAGGGTCGCAAGGAGGAGAGCTGTGCGGCGTATCATAGCGATTGTGTTTTTTGTTCGCGGCGACGCTCGAAGTGCGCCAAGCGGCCGACCAAATAGTAGAGTGCCGGATAGGCGAAGATGCCGATCAGCGTGGCAAAGAGCATACCGCCCACGAGCGAGATACCCATAATATTGCGTGCCGTCGCATAGACTCCGCTTGCGAAGATGAGCGGCAGCACACCCAAGATGAACGAGAAGGCGGTCATCAGGATCGGGCGCAGGCGCAACCGTGCCGCCTCGACGGTTGCCTCCTCCAGCGAACGCCCCTCCTCGAAGAAGAGGCGGTCGGCGTACTCGACGACGAGGATCGCATTCTTGGCCGTCAGGCCGATCAGCATCACGAGCGAGATCTGCATATAGATATCGTTCACCAAGAGCGGCGAAAGCAGATGCGAACATGCGACAAAGAGCACCGCACCCAAGACGGCGATCGGTACGCTCAAGAGGATCGCCAACGGCAGCCCCCACGACTCGTAGAGCGAGGCGAGTGCCAAAAAGACAAAGAGCAGCGTAACAAGGTAGATCCATCCCCCCTTCTTCGAGGCGGCGGCCTCTTGGTACGAGATGCCGCTCCACGCCGTGCCGATGTCGTCGGGGAGCACCTCCGAAGCGACCGCCTCGATGCGCTCCATCACGGTTGCCGACGAGGCCCCCTCTGCAGGGGTGATCGTGAGCGAGATCGAACGGTAGAGGTTGAACTGCGACACATACTCGACCCCCACCGTATCGACCACCTCGACCAGCGTTCCCAGCGGAACACTCTCGCCCGACGACGAGCCGACATAGAGCCGCTCGAGCGAACGACGGTCGTTGCGGTAGTCGGGGGCAGCCTGCAGATAGGTCTGATAGAGCCGCCCGAAGCGGGTGAAGTTGTCGATATAGCGGCCGCCGAGATAGGTCGAAAGGTCGCCGTAGAGCGTGCCGAGATCGACCCCGAGTGCCAACGCCTGCTCCCGATCGACCACCAAGCGGCGTTGCGGAATGCCGTCGTTGAACTGTGTGGTGACCGAGGCGATTGACGGCTCCTTGCCGAGTGCCTCGATCAACCGATCGGCCTCGGCGGCGAGGTAGGTCGTTCCGCGCCCCTCCAGATCCTGCACCTCGACCGAGATGCCCGAAGTGACCCCCAACCCGGGAATCGAGGGGGGAATAAAGGCGTAGCACATCGCCTCGGGCAGCGCGACATAGAGCTCCTCGGTCAGCGCACGGGCGATCTCCATCGCCGTCCGTTTGCGCTGGCCGTACCCCTTCAAGGCGACGAAGATCACGCCGCTGTCGGTCGATGCCACCCCCACCATCATATTGAATCCGGCGGCGTAGGAGGTCGCCTCGACCTCGGGCAGTCGGCGAATGAGCGCATCGGCACGCTCCATCGCTGCGGCGGTCACCTGCAACGACGAGGCTTCGGGCGTACGAACCATCACCATCACATAACCCTGATCCTCCTCGGGCAGAAATCCTTGCGGCAGCACGCGCCACACGAGCACGATCGCCCCCGCCACGACGGCCATAAAGAGCACGGTGCGCGTCAGGTGGCGCATCACGATCGGCGTGGCGTGGGTGTAGCGGTCGCTTTGGCGGTTGAACCAGTGGTTGAACCGGCCGAAAAAGCCCTCCGAACTGCCCTCCCGACGGCGCAGTAACAGTGCACACAGCGCGGGGGAGAGCGTGAGGGCGTTGAGTGCCGAGATCACCACCGAAACGGCGATCGTGATCGAGAACTGCTGGAAGAGCCGCCCCGTGATGCCGCCCGAGAACGACACGGGGATAAAGACGGCCAACAGGACGACGGTCGTGGCGATGATCGGCGAGGCGACATTGCGCATCGCCTCCGCAGCCGCCTCGTAGGGGCGCATACCGCGTTCGATATGCACCTGTGCCGCCTCCACCACGACGATCGCATCATCGACCACCAAACCGATCGCCAAGACCAAGCCCAAGAGCGAGATGACATTGAGCGAGAAACCGAGCAGCGGAAAGAGTGCGAAGGCTCCGATGAGCGAAACGGGGATGGCGATGAGCGGAATGAGCGTGGCACGCCAATCCTGAATGAAGAGGTAGATGATCAGCACGACCAGCACGAGGGCGATGAGCAGCGTGTGGAAAATATCGTTGATGCCGGCGCGGATCGCGGTGGTCGTATCGACGATGGGCGTGGCGGCGATCCCGTCGGGGAGGCGCTCCTCGAGGCGGCTCATCACGGCGCGGACATCGTTGCCAACCTGCATGGCGTTGCTGCCCGGGGCCTGATAGACGACAATCAGCGTGGTCGGCTCGCCCTCGAAACGCGATTGTACGCCGTAGGTTTGGCTGCCGAGTGCCACCTCGGCCACCTCGCCGAGACGGATCTGCTGCCCCTCGGGGGTGGTATAGACGATGATCTCGGCGAACTCCTCGGCGGTGGTGATCTGCGGCGGGAGGGTCACCGTGTAGGTGTAGATCGTCTGCTCGGGCGCGGGTTCGGCTCCGAACTTACCGGCAGGGTAGAGGCCGCTCTGCTCGCTGATGGCCGTCGTGACGGCCTCCAACGGGATGCCGTAGTAGTCCAACAGGTCGGGCTTGAGCCAGATGCGCATCGCATACTCGCCTGCACCCATCACCTCGACCTTGCCCACGCCGCTGATCTTCAGCAGCTCGTTTTGCAGATTGATGTAGGCGTAGTTCGATAGGAACTCCCCGTCGTAGCGACCGTCGCTGTGCAGCGCATAGACCATCAGAAAGCCGGTCATCGTCTTTTGGGTCGTTACGCCCTGCTGCGTGACCGCCGTCGGGAGTTGCGCCGAGGCGGTCGCTACGCGATTCTGTGTAAAGACGGCATCCATATCGGGATCGGAACCGATCGCGAAGGTCGCCTGCAGGGTCATCGAACCGTCGCCGGCCGAGGTAGCCTGCATATAGAGCAGGTCGCTTACGCCCATGATCTGCTCGGCGATGGGGGTGGCGACGGCGTTATTGACCGTCTCGGCATCGGCTCCGTTGTAGGTGGCCGAGACCTCGACGACGGGCGGCGTGATGTCGGGGTACTGCTCGATGGGGAGCTCGGCGAGCGATACGATGCCGACGGCCACGATCCCGATCGCCAACGCAATGGCAAAGATCGGGC
Organism: uncultured Alistipes sp.; assembly: GCA_964628945.1. GTDB lineage: Bacteria > Bacteroidota > Bacteroidia > Bacteroidales > Rikenellaceae > Alistipes. The sequence goes on from CAZVNR010000010.1 coordinate 21,633, forward strand.
GCGAGATGAAGTAGCTGAAGTTCATAGGCTAACGCTTTTGAGGGATGATTTTCGCCCCGTTATGGAGCTTCTGGCGACCCTGCAGAACGACCCACTCGTCGCGCTCAAGACCGCTTTCGATCGCCCACAACGAGCCGTAGGTGTCACCCAACTCGACCCGCCGAAATGCGACGGTGCTGTCGGGCTGCATCACCCAGACCGAATTGACCCCCTGCACCTGACTGACCGCCTCGATCGGTACCAACAGCCGCTCCGTGCGGCCGCCAACGGCCGCCGTAACCCGTGCAAACTGCCCGGGCTTGAGCGATTGGCTCGGGTTGGGGAATCCGACCACCAAGACGATCGTTCCGGTCGATGAGGAGATATCCTTGCGCGTATATTTGTAGAACCCTGCGAGCGGGTAGTGCGTACCGTCGGCCAGCGTGAGGCGGATGTCGGAGAGCAACCCCTCGTTGTCGTAGATCGTAGGGCGGTCACCCGCATAGCGCAGGTAGCGTGCCATCGGGATCGCCAGATCGACCGAGAGCGTGTCGATGTTCGAGATCGTGGTCAGCACGCTGAACTGGGTCGCAGGCCCCACATAGTCGCCAATGTGCGCCGCACTCCCCGCCGCAATGCCGTCGATGGGCGAGAGGATGCGCGTGTAGCCGACATTGAGCCGCGCATTGCGCAGGGTCTGCTCAGCCGAGCGTACCGAGGCCTCGGCCGCCTCGTGCCGGGCGGTGTATTGGTCGAGCTCCGAGCGGCTGATCGCATCCATCGCCGCCAACGGCACGGCGCGTTCGTAGTTGTTGCGTGCCTCGATCGCCTGTGCGCGTGCCGACTGCAGTGCTGCCTCGGCCGCCAACATCGTGTTCGAGAACTCTGCGGGGTCGATCGTGTAGAGCACCGCACCGCGCTGTACGGGCATACCGTTCTCAAACTCCTTGGTGCGAAGGAATCCGTTTACGCGCGGCTGAATCACCGCATCGAAGTTGCTCGCCAAGTAGCCGATAAACTCCATCTCGCGCGGCAGCGAGTCGCTAACCACCTCGGTTACGGGGATTTGCAGCGAAGGGGGTGTCGTAGTGCCCTTTTTTGAGGCGCAACTGCCTGCAAACAGCACGCAGGCTGCCAACCATATTCTGTTCATTTCGCTTGTGATTTAGTGGCAGAGTTGGCAAAAAACATACCGACAACCGATGCAAAAAGGGTAGAAATGGTAAAAAAAACGCAAATAATGTGAAAAAATCGGCTTGTGTGTGTTGATTTTTAGAAAGTTTTGCTATCTTTGTCGTGATATCAACCCTTAAAAATGTAAGACAATGAAAGAACTGGTAGCACAAATCAATGCACAGTATGAGGTGTTCGCAGTAAATGCAGCAGCTCAGGTGGAGAAGGGCAACAAGGCCGCAGGTACGCGCGCTCGTAAGGCTGCTCTTGAGATCTCGAAACTGATGAAGGAGTTCCGCAAGGTTTCGGTTGAGGCTGCAAAATAAGCAACCCTCTTCTTACGAATAAAGCTCACCCGCTTCGGCCGGTGAGCTTTATTGTTGTAATAAATGCAAAGTCAGCATTCAGCATTCAGCTGTCAGCTGCGCGACGGAGAGGACTGGGAGGACCGGGAGAACTGGGAGAACTGGGAGAACTGGGAGAACTGGGAGAACTGGGAGAACTGGGAGAACTGGGAGGACTGGGAGAACCAAAACGCAGCGATCTCCTCGCTATTCATAGCAAGCTCACTCGTCGCGCAAGCCCCTCATCTCTAATTCTTAATTTTGAATTACTACTGGTGCGATAAAAAATCATCGTGTCATTCCGAACGCGGCAAGCGGAGGAATCTTCCTCTGTCCACGCTTGCTTTTCAATGGAATAAGGAGGATCCCTCGTCGCCTTCGGCTCCGTCGGGATGACATTTTGATTCAAATCATAAAACCAACAAACACCTGCAATTGATTCAAGTTCAATGTTGTATCGGCTGTCTTACTGAATTTATCGCACCAGTGGCAATTTTGAATTGTTTTTTTTGCGCAAGCACAAAAAAACTCCCCGCCTGCACAGGACGGGGAGGGGGAAATAGTTACCATTGACTAAAACTGCCTCACGGCGGGAATGAATTTACTTCTGCTCACTCAAGATGCGCATGGCAACATCCAAGATCGTCGTATCGTCGAGCGTCACTACGCCGCCATCCGGCCCGGGCTCAAAATGAACACCCACACACTCCTTTGCGGCATGGCTGCCACCGAAATAGTTGCGGACGGTCTCTACATCCAAACCCAGTTCATCTGCAATACGCTGCGAGCTACCGCTCGGAAGTCTGTCCTTGATACGGCGCAGTTCATTAAAAGTGATAATCATATCCGTAGAAATTTGTTAGTTGTTAAATTCGCACTACTAAATTAAGCCAAATTTTTTGAACTGCCAAATTTTCCTCGAAAAAAAAGCAAAAAAGTCGCTTTTCGGCCGAAATACCTATTTATTATATAGTTTTCGATGGCGACCGTGCGCTTGAAGTGCTTACGGCCGCCATCGCGTTGCGTGCGCCTATTCGCTCTCCGGCTCGATGTAGAACTCGAAGATCAGCGGGCAGTAGGAGGGGATCTCGGTCGAGGTTGTTAAGGTCGTCGTTGTGGTCGTATCCTCTGTGCCGTAGTAGTTGCTGTAGTAGCTGCTGTAATAGGAGTCGTAGTAACTACTCCCATAGTAGCTGTCGTAGTAGCTGCCGTAGTAACCGCCATAGCCGCCGTAGTAGCTGTTGTAGTAGTTCATGGCGTAGAGGTAGTTCAAATAGTCGTAGTAGCTCGATGAGTAGCCCGACGACGAACTGCTGGTGCTGCCACCTGTACCCGAGGCACCGTAGGCGTGGGTCGAGGAGGTGATCAGCGCACCCCACTGGCCGTAACGCATATTGGGAACCACATAGTAGAAGGCGTTGATCAGACCGCCATCCTCGGCGACATACTCCAAAGCCGAACCCTCGCTCAATACCTCGCCATAGACGATCTCCTTTACCTCGTCGATGTTCGTGTCGAAGATGAAGCCGTCCATGAAGCGACCGATGTACCAGATCTTCGCCTCACCGGCGAGCTTCACCGAGTCGGCACCGTCGGCCACCAGCTGCTCCAGACCGACATAGGCCTCGTCGCTGTGGAAACGCTTCTTGAGTGCCTCGGCGATCTGCGCATTGATCGAGGCGACCGAACCCTCGTTTACATAGGGCTCGACACCGACCTGATAGGGGCCGTAGGTGATCTCGCCGTAGCGGGGGTATTTGTTGTCGGTCGTCGTCACGCGCTTGTTGTAGTGCAGATCGTACTGCATCTCCTGCGGGTTGTTGATCGGGTCGAAGCGGTTGTTCACATAGAGCTGTGCGATCGAGTCGCAGGCACTCACCCAACGATTCGCCGAGCGGATCGGGTTCTTCTCATCCTCCATCGTCGTGGGGATCGCGGCAACCTCTACGCCGTTGATCTCGGTGATGATCGTCTCCTCCTCTTCGGTCGAGGCGGATGAGTCGTCGCTTTCCTCCTCCTTGACATAGATCGTCAGACCACCGTTGGCTACGCAGAAGGCATCCATATCGAGCGCCTCGCGCTGCAACGGGTTCTTGATCGTGTCGGTGATCTGCATATCGACGATCAGCGGCTTACCCGCATCGAGCGAGAACTGCCCCTCGTAGCCACCGTCACCGGCCATACCCGAACCGCCCACCACGCGCGAAGGCATATAGAGCGTCACATTGGCGCCGATGCGCATCTTGTAGCTCTTATCGGCAAGCCCCAACAGGCCCTTGTTGGCCGTGAAGTAACGCTCGCCGAGCGTCTGCTCTTTCTGCATCGCCAACCAAGTACCCTCGGTGACGGTGTAGTAGGACGACCCGCCAAAGACATAGTAGGGGGCGTAGTGGGTGTACTTCGTGAAGGTGCCCGTCAGCTTCGCCTCTTGGGCGTTGCGCGTCAGGATGATATTGCCCTGCAGATCGCGCCCCGTGAAGTTGAAACGGATCCAACGCACCGTGTCGTTGAGCGGCTCGCTTGCGAGGTCACCCGTGTTGTGGATGTCGAGGTAGTAGCTCGAACCGTCGAACGACTGCAGGTTCTCGACCAACTCGGGGTGGTGTTGGGTCATCCACGCCTCCAAGGCCATATCCTCAAAGGTGTCATACGGCTCGCTGACCTCCTTGGCGCAGCCGATGGTGAGCAGGGCTGCAGCTGCTGCGAAAAGTGTCTGTTTGAAATTCATATCGTCGTCTTCTCTTTTTTTCGTGTTTGTCTTACTCGCCTGCTATTCGACCGCCTTGACGGTGAAGAAGTAGGCGATCGGTTGCTCCTTTTCGATCGTGTTCATGTAGTCGTTGCCGTAGGCGGCGTTATAGGTCATATAGACCTCGACACGGTCGCGCTCGCGGCATCCGATGAGGGCTTGGCGCAACCCCTTGAGCAGCTCGTCGTGCTTCAGGTCAATCACCAGCGGCTCGAAATCCCACGCCCCGGGTGTGAGGCCGACCTCCTCGCTGAAGAACAGCTCCTTGAGGAGCGGATCGTTCGAGTAGAAGGGCATCGTGACGCGGTTGCCGTCGGTCTGAATGTTCTGAAAATTAAAGGCGTAGGCGCTGAAGGTGATCGTGACGGTCGATTGCTCCGTGACGATCGTGCGCGAGGCGCGATCGGGGTTGTAGTAGCCGTCGATGTAGCGATAGGTCGAAGTGCCGAAGGTGGTGTAGAAGGGCTGCTCGGTGCCGCTCTCGACCGCCGCCTCGGCCACCAAACGGGGCGAGTGGGTCGATTCGAGGTACTGCACCATCTGTTCGCGCTGCTTTTGGAGAACATCCTCGTCCTCCTTCGAGCAGGCGACCAACGCCAATACGGCGGCCGCTATGAAGAGCAATCTGCGCATAAGTTCTACACTAAATAACGGACAAAGTTACGAAAAACAATCCGTATTTTTAGCAACGAACGCAAAAAATAGCAGCTTTCGTGTGTGAAAGCGGAAAAATTTGTGGTGCGGGTTGTTCGTGCGCCCCCTGCCGAGCCGGTAACGGCAGCCGATTTTGGTCGAAATGCGCGTCGATCGAGCAGAAAAGTAACTGAAAATACGCTTTTTATCGGAAAGGTGTTTGTTTATCACATTTTTTTTATACTTTTGCAGGCCGATGCTGCAGGGGTACGCTCTGCGGTCGGTGTAAGGAGTTGAAAATGTGAACTTAAAACAGCACGAATATGTATTGGACACTTGAATTGGCTTCCAAATTGGAAGATGCACCGTGGCCTGCCACGAAGGAGGAGCTGATCGACTACGCGATCCGCTCGGGTGCCCCGCTGGAGGTGTTGGAGAACCTTCAGGAGATCGAGGATGAGGGCGACATCTACGAGTCGATCGAGGACATTTGGCCCGATTATCCCTCGAAGGATGATTTCTTCTTCAATGAGGAGGAGTATTAAGAATTAAATGCGATCCGCTTTCGGGTCGCATTTTTTTGCCGATTAACCAAGCAGGGGTGCCCGACACGAAAGTCGAGCACCCCTGCTGTTGTATGGTTTTTTGGGCGGTTAGACCAACCCCTGTGCGAGCATCGCGTTGGCGACCTTCATAAAGCCGCCGATGTTGGCACCCACGACATAGTTCACATAGCCATCCTCCTCGCGGCCGTACTGCACGCAGACCTCGTGGATGTTCTTCATGATCGAGTGGAGCTTCTCGTCCACCTCCTCGGGCGACCATGTCAGGCGCATCGAGTTCTGGCACATCTCCAAGCCCGAAGTGGCCACGCCGCCCGCATTCGAGGCCTTGCCCGGCGAGTAGAGCAGCTTGTTCTGCTGGAAGATGCGGATGGCATCGGGCGTGGAGGGCATATTGGCACCCTCGGCTACGCAGATGCAGCCGTTATCGACCAACATCTGTGCCTCCTCGCCGTTCAGCTCGTTCTGCGTGGCGCAGGGCATCGCAATATCGCACTTCTCGCCCCACGGACGCTTGCCGGCGTGATAGACGGCATTGGGGTACTGATCGACATACTCCTTGATGCGGCCGCGATAGATGTTCTTCAGCTCCATTACATACTCCCACTTCTCTGCATCGATGCCGTTGGGATCGTAGATGTAACCCGACGAGTCGGAGAGCGTTACCACCTTGGCACCCAGTTCGGTCGCCTTCTTGCAGGCGTACTGCGCCACATTGCCCGAGCCGGAGATGCAGACCGTCTTCCCCTCGAACGACTCGCCGCGCGTGGCGAGCATCTCTTGGGCGAAGTAGCAGGTGCCGAAGCCCGTCGCCTCGGGGCGCAGCGGCGAACCGCCCCAGTCGCGTCCCTTGCCGGTCAGCGTACCCGTAAACTCGTCGCGCAGACGCTTGTACTGGCCGAACATATAGCCCACCTCGCGGCCGCCTACGCCGATGTCGCCGGCCGGCACATCGGTATCTTGGCCGATATGCTTCTGCAACTCGGTCATAAACGACTGGCAGAACTTCATCACCTCGTTGTCCGATTTGCCCTTCGGGTTGAAATCCGAGCCGCCCTTGCCGCCGCCCATCGGGAGGGTGGTGAGCGAATTCTTAAAGGTCTGCTCAAAGGCGAGGAACTTCAAGATCGAGAGGTTCACCGAGGGGTGGAAACGAATACCGCCCTTGTAGGGGCCGATGGCGCTGTTCATCTGGACACGATAGCCGCGATTGATCTCGACCTCGCCCTTGTCGTTGAGCCACGGCACGCGGAAGATGATGACGCGCTCCGGCTCGGCGATGCGCTCCAAGATCTTCATCCGTTGCAGCACGGGGCTTGCGACGATGTGCGGGGCGAGCGATTCGGCCACCTCGCGTACAGCCTGATGGAACTCCGGTTCGTTCGGGTTCTTGGCGATGATCTTCGCCATGAACTCCTCGACATACTGTTTTGCTTGTTCGTTCATAAGGTAACGCTGATTTTTGTGAATTCTTCGGCCGTAAAATTACGCGATCGAATTGAAATATGCAAATTTTTTAATAATTAAATAGGGCCGATGGATCCTACAAGTCCTATGAGTCCAACAGGTCGCTTCGGTGTCGTTCCCTTTGTATTACTGTTCGCTGACAACCAATCGTTTAATTTTGAATTCTAAATTCTGAATTTTTAATTTGCCTTTTCAAACCCAAACCCGAGATAGACCTCCTCGTAGTTCTCCAAGAGCGTGGTGATGGTGTTGAGCGAGGCGATCGAACTGCCGAGTTTGGTCACCAGATCGACCAACTTCGTGACGGGGAAGACCAGCTGCAGTTCGCTGCCGCTGATGTAGGCCTTGCCCGAGAACTTGCCGAGCTTGAATTTGCTGTTCGTGAATTGCAGCGTGATGGCGTGCGTTTCGGGGTCGAATTCGTAGGTGCCCGAGAGGTTCTTGGCACGCCCCAAGACGGCCGTAAAGCTCTTGTCCTCGTTGAAGGTGAACGAGGCTGCACCGGCCTTGATGCCCACCATCGAATAGGCCTTCTCGAGCTTCGGCGTGATGGTCGATTCGACGGCCGACGAACCCAACTCGCTCAGGGCGTTCTCGCTCTCGAGCTTCACGGCGGGGGCAGCGTAGCTCCAAGTGGCGTTGATCGCTGCCTCGGTCAGCTTGCCGCCCGTCACCTTGTCGGCAGCCTCGGTGGCCACCTTCTTCAACAGATCGCCCCACGCCTGCGCCGAGGCCGATCCGGTTACCCCTGCCAAGAGCAGGAGCGTAAAGATTAGTTTTTTCATCGTATTTCGGTATTCGTTACAATTTATCCAACTCTTTGAGCCACATCCGCGCCGAGGCATCCGACGGCATGCGCCAGTCGCCGCGCGGCGAGAGCGATACCAAGCCCACCTTCGGGCCGTCGGGCATCGCCGAACGCTTGAACTGCTGCGAGAAGAAACGGTGGAAGAAGGTGCGCAACCAGCGCAGGATCGCCGCACGATCATAGACCCCCTCGAAGGCCAACTCCGCCACGCGCAACAACTTACGCGGCCCGTAGCCCGAGTTGATGAAGTGGTAGAGGAAGAAGTCGTGCAGCTCGTAGGGGCCTACGAGGTCTTCGGTCTTCTGTGCGATCTCGCCCGTGCTGTCGGCAGGGAGCAATTCGGGGCTGACGGGTGTTGCCACCACATCGAGCAGGATCTCGCGCACGCGCGAATCTTCGGCCACCGACTCGGCTGCCCACTCGACCAGCTTGCGAACGAGCGTCTTCGGAATCGAGGCATTGACCCCGTACATCGACATCTGATCGCCGTTGTAGGTTGCCCATCCCAACGCTAATTCGCTCAAATCGCCCGTGCCGATCACCAAGCCGCCCTCCTTGTTGGCCACATCCATCAGGATCTGCGTACGCTCGCGTGCCTGCGAGTTCTCGTAGGCGGCCGAACGATCCTCGGGGTCGATGCCGATGTCGCGGAAGTGCTGCTCGCACGCCTCGCGGATCGGAATCTCACGCACCGAAACCCCCAAACGCTCCATCAGCTCGAGGGCGTTGCGGTAGGTGCGGTCGGTCGTGCCGAACCCGGGCATCGTGATACCGAGAATCCCCTTGCGATCGAGGTTGAGCTTGTCGAAGGTGCGCGCGACGGCCAACAGCGCAAGGGTCGAATCCAACCCGCCCGAGATGCCGAGGATCGCCTTCGTACAGTTCGTATGCTTGAGACGCTTGGCCAAGCCGTGCGACTGAATCTCTAACAGCTCGCGGTACAGCTCCTCGTGGCTCGTGTTGTGCGACGGGAGGAACGGCAGGGGCGAGAACGAACGGTCGAGCCGCTCGGTGTGCATCGCCTCGGGGATCTCCATCTCGATCACCGTGTTCTCCGTTCCCGACTCGTTGATGCGGAACGAGGTGTTGCGCTGTCGCTCGAACTCCAACAGCTCGATATCGACATCGGCCACGATCAGCTTCTCCTCCATCGAGAAACGATCCGTCTCGGCCAACAGCCGTCCGTTCTCGGCGATAAAGGCCTTGCCGGCGAAGACCAGATCGGTCGAGGATTCGCCAAAGCCGGCCGAGCTATAGACATAGGCCGAGAGGGTGCGTGCCGACTGCTGCGTGACGAGCTGGCGCAGGTAGCTGTGCTTGCCGACCGCCTCGGGTGAGGCCGAGAGGTTGAAAATCACGCGCGCACCGTCCAGTGCCAACTGCGACGAGGGGGGCTGCGGTACCCACAGATCCTCGCAGATCTCGATACCGAACTCTACGCCGTTCACCTCGAAGGTGAGGTCGATGCCGAAATCGACATCCTGACCCGCCACCTCGATCTGCTCCTCGGTGATCCCTTTACCCGAGGTGAAAACGCGGTTTTCGTAGAACTCCGAGTAGTCGGGGATGTAGATCTTGGGCACGACTCCCATCACCTTTCCCTGCGAGAAGACGACGGCGCAGTTGTAGATCGCCGAGCCGTGGCGCAGCGGTGCGCCGACGATCACGACGAGCGGCAGCTTGCGCGTGCGGCGAATCAGCTCTGCCAACCCCTCCTCGGCGGCATCGAGCAGCGTGGGCTGCAGCATCAGATCGCCGCAGGTGTAGGCCGTGAGTGCCAACTCGGGGAAGGCGACAATCTCCACCCCGCGACGAGCCGCCTCCTCGGCCAGTCCGATGATGTGCTCGACATTGAAATCGCAATCTGCGACCTGTACATGGGGCACGGCGGCCGCCACCTTCAAAAATCCAAAAGCATCCATCCTTTTTTGCTATTTAGCCCACAGTTGAGCGAGGTTTAAGATCACCTGCTGTGCCTTCCGCATCGTTGTCAGCGAGCAGTACTCGAACTTCCCGTGGAAGTTCATACCGCCCGTAAAGAGGTTGGGGCAGGGGAGCCCCATAAACGAGAGCCGCGCTCCGTCCGTACCGCCGCGAATCGGGCGTACGAGCGGCTTTACACCGGCCAGCTCCATCGCCTCCAAGGCGCGGTTGATCACCTCGGGGTGCGGCTCGACCATCTTGCGCATGTTGTAGTATTGATCCTTCAGCGTGAGGTTCACCACATCGCCGCCATACTTTGCACGCAGGAAATCGACCGCCGACCACATAAAGCGTTTACGCTGCTCGAACCGGTCGGCATCGTGGTCGCGGATGATGTACTGCAACTGCGCCTTCTCGACCGTACCGCTCATCCCGACGCAGTGGAAGAATCCCTCGTAGCCCTCGGTGTGCTCGGGACGCTCCCAAGCGGGCAGCAGTTGCATCAGCTCGCCGGCCACCTCGATCGCGTTGATCATCTTGTTCTTGGCGTAACCCGGGTGGACATTGCGCCCCTGAATCTCGACCTTCGCGCCGGCGGCATTGAAGTTCTCATACTCCAACTCGCCCTCCATACCGCCATCGACCGTGTAGGCGAAGTCGGCACCAAAGGCGGCCACATCGAAGAAATCGACCCCGCGCCCGATCTCCTCGTCGGGTGTAAAGCCGATGCGGATCTTACCGTGCTTAAGCTCGGGGTGGCGCAGCAGGTGCTCGGCGGCGGTCATAATCTCCGCCACACCCGCCTTGTCGTCGGCACCCAAGAGGGTCGTACCGTCGGTGTGGATCAGCGTGTGTCCCTTGAAAAAGGCGAGCTCGGGGAAGTCCTCTACGCGCATCGTCAGGGCGTTGTTGAGCGGAATATCCTCGCCGTCGTACGACTCGATGATGTGCGGCTTGACATCCTTGCCGCTCATATCGGGGGCCGTATCGACATGGGCGATAAAGCCGATGACGGGGGCCATCTCGCACCCCTCCGAAGCGGGGATCGTGCCCATCACATAGCCGTATTGATCCATCGTGACCTCGGTCATTCCCAAGGCCTCCATCTCCTCCTTCAACGCCTCGAGCAGCACCTTCTGCTTCTCGGTCGAGGGGAATGTTTCGCTCGCCTCGTTCGACTGCGTGTCGTAGGCGACATATTTTAAGAATCTATCCAGTAACTCCATAATCGTAATGGTAATTCTAAATTTTGAATTCTAAATTCTGAATTTGCAATCTACTCTTTTTTAGCCTTCAACGAATGCCAAGCAAAGTAGGCGATGATGGCCACATACATCGCCAAGCCCGTCCACTCGGCACCCTTCGAGGCGGCCCAGTCGGCGAGATACCAATCGACATTGGCGAACTTCAGCACGGCACTTACCACGCCCATCAAGGCACCGCCGGCGATAAAGCCCGAGGCGATCAGCGTACCGCGATCGAAACGCGCCTTGTTCGTCGCCTCGTCCTTCGAGCGGCTCGAGACGAACCAAGCTACCAAACCACCCACCACGAGCGGCGCGTTGAGCCCCATCGGGATAAACATACCGAGTGCAAAGGCCAGTGCCGGTACACCGATCGAGGTCAGAACCAACGCCAACGCCGCACCGCAGAAGTAGAGCATCCACGGCGTCTGACCGCCGGTCATCAGCGGCTGGATCACGGCTGCCATTGCGTTGGCCTGCGGAGCAACCAGTGCCCCCTCGCCCACGAAACCGTAGGCCTTGTTCAGCACGATCATCACGCCGGCCACCGTAGCAGCCGATACGAGCGTACCGAGGAACTTCCACGCCTCCTGCTTACGAGGGGTCGTTCCGAGCCAGTAGCCGATCTTCAGGTCGGTGATGAAGCCGCCCGCCATCGAGAGGGCCGTGCAGACCACGCCACCGATCACCAGTGCGGCGGTCATACCCGTCGTGCCGCTCAAACCGACACTCACCAGTACGAGCGACGAGAGGATCAGGGTCATCAGCGTCATACCCGACACGGGGTTCGAGCCGACGATGGCGATCGCGTTGGCCGCAACGGTCGTGAAGAGGAAGGCGATCACGAAGACGATCAGCACGGCGACGAGGGTTTGTACCCAGTTGTTCAGCAGCCCGAACTGGAAGAAGAAGAGCACGCAGATCAGCGTGGCGCACAGCACCGTGAGGATCAGCTTCATCGACAGATCGTGCTGCGTGCGCTCGGGTACTGCCGTTGTTCCCTTCTTGCCGCCTAACTCCGTGACGGCCAAACCGACGGCCTGACGGATGATGCCCGCCTGACGGCAGATGCCGATGATACCGGCCATCGCAATACCGCCGATACCGAGCGGCTTACCGATAAACTGGAAGAGGTTCTCGGCAGTAAAGAGCTGCTCGGGGTTTTGGAGCAGTGCCTCGTTCGATACGCCGAGCAGTTGTGCCATCACGGCGGGGTCGAGTGCCTCGGCCAGCGAGCCGACCAGCGGCACGATGATAAACCACACGAGACACGAACCGGCGGTGATGATCATCGCATACTTCAGACCGATGATGTAACCCAAACCCAAGACGGCTGCCGAGGTGTTGAGCGAGAAGACCACCTTGAACTTGTCGGCAACGACCGTGCCCCACTCCGTGATGCGCGTCGAAACGGTATCGACCCACAAACCGAAAGTGCCGACCACGAAGTCGTACAGACCGCCGACCAAACCGGCAACGGCCAACAGCTTGGCCTGATTGCCGCCCTTCTCGCCCGAGATCAGCACCTCGGTCGTGGCCGTAGCCTCGGGGAAGGGGTATTTACCGTGCATCTCCTTGACGAAGTATTTGCGGAAGGGGATCAGGAGGACGATACCCAACAGACCGCCGAATAGCGACGAGAGGAAGACCTGCCAAAAGGCGGCCTCCAACCCGAGGATGTAGAGGGCAGGGAGGGTGAAGATGGCACCCGCCACGATCACGCCCGACGAGGCGCCGATCGATTGGATGATCACATTCTGCCCCAACATATTCTTCTTGCCCATCACCGAGCCGACACCGACGGCGATGATCGCAATCGGGATGGCGGCCTCGAAGACCTGACCCACCTTCAGACCGAGGTAGGCGGCGGCAGCCGAGAAGATGATGGCCATCAAAAGACCCATCCCGACCGAGTAGGGGGTAATCTCTTTGGGCGACGAGGCGGTGGGCATCACCGGCTCATACTGCTCGCCCGCTTTCAGCTCCCGATAGGCGTTCTCGGGCAGCTCGGTTCTATGCAGTTCCTTCATAATGGATTTTTAATTTTGAATTCTAAATTTTGAATTTTGAATTTTCGTTAACGATTATCCCCGCTGCCGGTGAGCTTGTTGCGGTTCATGCGCGAACGCAACTTCTCGACATTGGTTTGCGCCACCTCGTCGAGCGAGTAGCCCAGATCGTGCGAGAGGGTGGCGCAGTACCACAGCACATCGCCGATCTCCTTCATCAACTCCGCCTTGATCTCGGGCGTAAACTCCTTGTGTGCATCGCGGATCACCTTCTTCACCTTGTCGGCAACTTCGCCCGCTTCGCCCGTCAGGCCGAGCGTGGGGTAGATGATGCGGCTGTCGGCGGGATAGATCGCCGTTTCGAGCG
>CAZVNR010000011.1:0-34700 GCA_964628945.1 uncultured Alistipes sp.
GATTCGCTGGGCGTACCGCCGGAGAATATCCTCTACGATAACTTCGGTTCGTAGTAGATCCAAAAAAGACTTCGCTGCTCAACAGCGAAGTCTTTTTTTGGGGAATTGAGAGTTGAGAATTGCCACTGGTGCGATAAATTCAGTAAGACAGCCGATATGACATTGAACTTGAATCAATTGCAGGTGTTTGTTGGTTTTATGATTTGAATCAAAATGTCATCCCGACGGAGCCGAAGGCGACGAGGGATCCTCCTTATTCCATTGAAAAGCAAGCGTGGACAGAGGAAGATTCCTCCGCTTGCCGCGTTCGGAATGACACGATGATTTTTTTATCGCACCAGTGGTAACGGGGAATTGGAAGTCGAGTCGCGCAGCCCTAAAGCTGACTGCTGAAAGCTAATTCTAAATTCTAAATTTTGAATTTTGAATTTCCCTACATCATCTCCTCGTATCCGTATTGGATGGCGCGGTTGAGCTGGTCGATGTAGGGCTTGGCCGAGCGGAAACGGGCGAGCAGCTGCTCCTCGAAGTCGTCGGACAAAAGCTCCTCCTCCGTTAGATCGAGCACCAAGCAGTGGTCTTTCAACTTCAACAACTCCTCCACGGTGCTCCCTTTGCTCATCTCGAACCCAACGGGCAGCCGTTTGAGCTTGTTCCCCTCATCGAGGTAGAACCCCTCGGCGGCGCAGATGTTGCGGAGCATCTCCTCGCCGTTGTCGATGATCTCCTCGCGGATGCTGCGCAGGATGACGGGCGGCAGGCAGACCTGACCGGCCGCCAAGATCGAGTGACCGATGGTCGAGGTGCCCTCGCCCTGCGGCTCGATGTGGAGGTAGTAACCCGCCAACCCCGAGCTTTTGCCGCGCGGAGCGATAAAGGCGCTGAAGTGGGTCTTGTAGGGGGACTTGTCGGCCGAAAAGCGAATGTCGCGGTTCATCCGATAGGTGCACTCCTTCGCCGTTAGCCCCGCTACCGAGGGGTCGAAGGCCGAGATGCGATCGACCAACGCCTCGACCCAGCGCTCGAACCGCCCGCGATGCAGTTTGTAGCGATCGCGGTTGCGGTCCATCCACGCTTTGTTGTTGTTGAGGCGCACCTCCTCCAAGAAGGCCAACGCCTCCCGAATCTCACTGCTGTTCACCGTGTTGCGTTTTGATGACCTACCACGCAAAGAGCGGGTAGTTCTCCATCAACTTGTTCACATCCTTGCGCACAGCTGCGATGTTCGCCTCGTTCTCGGGGTCGTGCAGCACGCGGTCGATCAGTTCGACGATGTAATCCATCTCGCTCTCCTTCAGACCGCGCGTCGTGATAGCGGGCGTACCGAAGCGCAGACCCGAGGTCTGGAACGCCGAGCGCGAGTCGAACGGTACCATATTCTTATTCGTCGTGATGTCGGCAGCAACCAAGCACTTCTCGGCCAACTTACCCGTCAGCTCGGGGAACTTCGTGCGCAGATCGACCAGCATCAGGTGGTTGTCCGTGCCGCCCGATACGATCTTGTAGCCGCGCTTGGTGAAGGCCTCGGCCATCGCCTTGGCGTTCTTCTGCACCTGCTGCTGATACTCCTTATAGGCCGGCTCCAACGCCTCGCCAAAGGCGACCGCCTTGGCGGCGATCACATGCTCGAGCGGGCCGCCCTGAATACCCGGGAAGACGGCCGAATTCAGAATCTGCGACATCTTCTTCACGACACCCTTCGGCGTAGTCAGCCCCCACGGGTTGTCGAAGTCCTTGCCCATCAGGATAATACCGCCACGCGGGCCGCGCAGGGTCTTGTGGGTCGTCGAGGTGACGATGTGGGCATACTTTACGGGGTTCTCCAGCAACCCTGCGGCGATCAGACCTGCCGTGTGTGCCATATCGACCAAAAAGAGCGCACCCACCTTGTCGGCGATCGCACGCATCCGCTTGTAGTCCCATTCGCGCGAGTAGGCCGATGCACCGCCGACGATCAGCTTCGGACGGCACTCTTCGGCCAGCTGCTCCATCCGATCGTAGTCGATCCTACCGGTCGCCTCGTCGAGCTGGTAGCCGACGGCCTTGAAGTACTGACCCGAGAAGTTCACCGGCGAACCGTGCGAGAGGTGACCGCCGTGTGCCAGATCCAACCCCATAAAGGTATCGCCGGCCTTCATCACGGCGAAGAAGACGGCCATATTGGCCTGTGCACCCGAGTGGGGCTGCACATTGGCATACTCGGCACCGTAGAGGCGGCAGATGCGCTCGATGGCCAGCTTCTCCACCTCATCGACCACCTCGCAACCGCCGTAGTAGCGGGCGGCGGGGTAGCCTTCGGCGTACTTGTTGGTGAGCACCGAACCCATGGCGGCCATCACTTGGTCGCTGACAAAATTCTCCGACGCGATCAGCTCGATGCCGTGCATCTGACGGCTGCGCTCGCGGTCGATCAACTCGAAAACTGTGGTGTCTTTTTTCATATTTCGTGGTATATTTGATCTCTAATGACAAAGGTACGGCATCTTTTCAAGAAAAATCGTTATCTTCGTAGCAAATTTATTGACAAATAGTGCACATCTCGCGGCGCGAAACGGAACGCTCGTTGCCCGTGAAGTGCTTTAATCGAACGCTTATGAAACGCATCCTTGTTGCTTGCCTTACGCTGCTCGTGGCCGGAACCGCCTCGGCACAAGAGCTTTCGCTGCCCCTGATCGACGCCCGTGCGTTGGCGATGGGCGGTGTGACGATGACCACCGTGTCGGGGGCACACACCCTCTACAATAACGCCGCCGCGACGGCCTTCTCGCCCTTTCCGGCGAAGATTTCGACCTCCTACTACGGGCAGGCCGACTTCGACTACTATGCCGTGTCGGGCTACTGGCGACCCGATCGCAACAACAACTTCCAAGCCGGATGGCGACAATTCCTGCGCGAGAAGGGCAACCGCGACTCGGCACTCGATTTGGGCTATACGCGCCTCGTGAACGATCGCTGGTCGGTGGGCGTGGTGGCGCGCTATATGCACCTGAAACGCTACGAGGAGCGTGCCGATGCCGTGGCGGTCGATTTGAGTGTGGCGTGGCAGAAACCGATCGAGGGGATCGGTGAGTTTGCGATGCTGCGCAGCGGTGCCAAGGTGGCCAATTTGGGCGCATTTGTCGAGGATACGGGCTACTCGCTGCCGATGGATGTGACGGCGGGCGTGGCACTCGAAACCTACTTCTCGGATGCCCATCAGCTCACCGTCGGGTTGGATGCCGGCTACTGCTTCACCCCCTCGGCCGTGCGCGGTTTTCAGGCGGCCGTCGGTGCCGAGTACAGCCTGATGCAGCTCATCCGACTGCGTGCGGGTTACCATATCGGCGAGCGCGATGCCTATTACCCCTCGTTCGCCTCGTTTGGTGCGGGGATCTCGTTGCTGCATATCCGCGTCGATTTCGCCTACCTCTTGGCCGAAAAGAACACGCTGCTGCGCAATACCTATAGCATCAGCTTCGGCTTGGACTTTTAGAAATTTAGAATTTAGAATTCAAAGTTAGCTTTCAGCTTTGGGCTGCGCGGCTCAATTTCCCATTCTCAACTCTCAATTCGTTGAGCAGGTTTCGACACGCCTCCTCCAAGAGATCGAGCACGATCTCGAACCCTTCGTGACCCTCGTAGTAGGGGTCGGGAACATAGGTGTAGTCGGTCAGCCCGAAGAACTCGCGCATACGGTAGATCTTCTCGCCGTCCGCACGCGAGGGGGCGAGGCGGTGTACGGTTTCGTAGTTATAGTCATCCATCACGATAATGCGGTCGAATTGCTCAAAATCGGCCGTGCGGATCGGTCGTGAGCGGTGTGTGAGGCGATAACCGCGACGCTCGGCGGCGCGGCGCATACGCGGATCGGCCAGCTCGCCCGCGTGCCCCGAATAGGTGCCGGCCGAATCGACCTCGATTCGATTCTCCAATCCCGCCGCCTTGACCTGTTGGCGGAAGAGCTCCTCGGCCGCCGGCGAGCGGCAGATGTTTCCGAGGCAGACAAACAGAATGCGTTGTTTCATTCGACAAAGGTAGGAAGAATTTGCGAGAACGGCAATACGGCGGAGCCGGTGGCTGTTTAGGGTGGGGGCGTTGTGCCTTTTTGGGACAGAAGAATTCTCGGTTGTGTTACCTGCATTGGTGAAAAAATCGTATCTTTGCCCTCAAGTTTTTGCAATCAAAAATCGAACGAATATGAAACAGTTGATCCTATGGATAGCGGCCCTGTTGTTTGCGGGGAGCGCGGTGGCGCAGAGCCAACCCGATAAGGTGCAGAATGTCGAGCTGAAGGCTTTGACGGGTGAGATGGTTACGCTTCCCTCGTTTGGCGAGAAGCACCTGATGATCTTCTATGTCGATCCCGACCGCCACAAGCAGAACGAGGCCTTCACCTACGAGTTGGAGGAGAACCACCGTGCCGACAGCGACAACATCCTCGGTTTCGGTGTGTTGAACCTCAAAGATACGATGTTGCCGAACGGTATCGTCCGCACGATGGCTCGCAAGCGCACCGAGAAGAACGGCGCGTTGGTCTTGGCCGACGAGCAGCGCACGCTCTCGACCGCGTGGGCCTTGGGCGACTGCAATAATAAATTCACGCTGATCTTCGTGACGAAGGAGGGCGAGATCGCCTTCTTGAGCAAGGGCGAACTGACCGAGGAGCAGAAGAAAGAGTTCTACGCCGTCTTGGATCGCTACCGCTAAACCCTCCGAAATGCGTTCTTTTTGGACACTGTTGTTGATGGGGCTCGGCCTTACGGTCGAGGCGCAGCCGTTGCATGGTGCGCTGACGACCGAACGGGGCGATACGGTGCAGTATCGCTATGTCCCCTACGCCGCGACGGACGATTCGGTTGCTGCGGCCGACACGGCACAGCCCACGGCAAAACGCGGATTCTTGCAGCGTGTGGTCGATTACTTCGATCAGTCGGCCGTCGATCACACCTACGAAAAGGGCTTTGATATCACCTTTGCCGGCGGCCCGAGCTACTCGAAGACCTCGAAATTTGGGTTAGGCCTGCTCGGCTCGGGGTTGTACCGCCTCGATCGCACCGACTCGCTGACCGCCCCCTCCGACCTTTCGATCTACGCCAATGTCGCCACCTCGGGCTTCTATGCCTTTGGTGTGACGGGTAATATGATCTTCCACCAAAACCGCCGACGGTTGAATTACGACCTCTCGTTCTCCTCCTCGCCGCGCGATATTTGGGGCATCGGTTTCGAGTCGGGGCGCAACAATCGGGGGTTGGAGATCGTCGAGCAGTGCTATGCGATCAATCTCCGCTTCCTGCAGCAGATGTGGCGCAACACCTATGCGGGTGTGATCTTCGATTTCAATCACACGCGCGGGCGTGACTTTACAGAGGAGAGCCTTGCCTACATCAACGGCGAACGGCGCGACTACACGGTGACGGGCTTCGGTCTGCTGCTGGAGTACGATTCGCGCGATTTTATTCCCAACCCCTCGCACGGCCTCTATGTGAGCGTGCAGGAGCTCTTCTATGCCCGCGATTTGGGTAGTTGCGACCGCTCGTTGTGGCGCACGCAGGTTACGCTCGACGGCTATCAACGCCTCTGGCCGAGCGGCCTCTTGGCGGCCGATCTCTACGCCGAATTTAACTCCGACGGTACGCCGTGGACGATGCTTGCCCGCTTGGGCGGTGGGGAGCGGATGCGCGGCTACTACTTCGGTCGCTATACCGACAACAACCTCATCACCTTTCAGTTGGAGCTGCGCCAACACCTGTGGCGACGCTGGGGATGTGTCGTGTGGGGTGGTGCCGGCAATGTCTTTCCGGAGATGAAACGCTTTCGTTGGGACGAAACGCTCCCCAACTACGGCTTGGGCTTGCGTTGGGAGCTGAAAAAACGCATCAATGTCCGTATGGACTACGGCTTCGGTCGCGCGACGAGCGGATTCCTGCTCTCGATCAACGAGGCCTTCTAACTGCTGACTCGCTATGCTGAACAGAGAACAATACCTACGCGCCCTTCGCCGTCGATCGACCCGCAGCCGCTTCTCGATCCTCTTGGCGTTGTGGTTCATTCTGACCTTGATCATCCCGAACTGCATCTTGGCCGTCACCGAGTCCTATTCGTGGTGGTCGAAGGAGGCGTTGATCCTCCTGCCGCTCGGCTTCTATATGATGTGGAGCGTGGCCCTGCGCCGCTCGGGGGTGATGATCTGGCTTGGCTTCCCGTTCATCTTCTTTGCCGCCTTTCAGATCGTGCTGCTCTACCTCTTCGGCAACTCGATCATCGCTACCGATATGTTCACGAATGTCGTGACGACCAATCCCAACGAGGCGGGGGAGCTGCTGGGGAATATCTACCCCTCGGTGATCTTGGTGGCGGTACTCTACCTGCCCATGCTGTGGTTAGCGTGGCGCGAGATCGCCAAGCGGCGCTACCTCTCCTCGAAGGCGCGTCGGGCAATTGGTGCGACGGGTGCGGTGCTCTTCGCCGTGGGGTGCTTGGCGTTGTGGCCGGCCTACCGCACGAGCGACGAGAAACACATCCTGCGCGACGAGATCTTCCCCGTCAATGTCACCTACAACATC
Source organism: uncultured Alistipes sp. (assembly GCA_964628945.1). Lineage (GTDB taxonomy): Bacteria > Bacteroidota > Bacteroidia > Bacteroidales > Rikenellaceae > Alistipes. The sequence continues at coordinate 6,543 of CAZVNR010000011.1, forward strand.
TATTTGAGTGCGGTCGAACTGCGCAAGACGATCCGCTACGAGCAGACGACGGCCGACTTCTGTTTCGATGCCCGCCGCACGGCACAGACCGAGGGGCGCGAACTCTACCTCTACATCATCGGCGAGGCGTCGCGTGCGATGAACTGGTCGCTCTACGGCTACGAGCGCGAAACGACCCCGCGACTGGCTGCGATCGACGACCTTACGGTCTATCGCAATGTGCTGACACAGAGCAATACAACCCATAAGAGCGTGCCGCTCTTCCTCTCGTCGGTCGCCACCGACGAGCACGATGCCATCTATCGCCGCAAGGGGCTTCCTACGCTCTTCCGCGAGGCGGGTTTTGAGACTTGGTTCATCTCGAATCAGGCTCCGCAGGGGGCGATGATCGACCACTTGGCCGACGATGTCGATCACCTGCACTATGTCGGTGCGCCACGCTACGATATGCAGCTCTTGGATGCGCTGAAGCGGATCGTCGAGGAGAGCAAGGCCGAGAAGATGCTCGTCATCCTCCACTGCTACGGGTCGCACTTCAGCTACCATCAACGCTATCCGCGCGAGTTTGCCCACTTTACGCCCGACAACGATGTGGCGATCCGCAGCCGCCACGCCGACGAGCTGCGCAACGCCTACGACAACTCGGTGCGCTATACGGATGCCTTCTTGGCGGCCACGATCGACTACCTGCGCGGCCAAGAGGTGCTCTCGACGGCGATGCTCTACTGCTCGGATCACGGTGAGGATCTCTACGACGATCGCCGCGGTCGCTTCCTCCACGCCTCGCCTACGACGACGGCCTATCAGCTCTATGTCGCGGCGGTGGGGTGGTTCTCGGAGCGCTATCGCGCCGCTTTTCCCGATAAGGTGGCTGCGGCCGAGGCGAATACGGATGCCCCCGTGACGACCTACTTTATGTACCATACGATTGCCGATCTGGCCTCGATCGAGGGGCGTTTTTGCGACCCGACGGCCTCGGTGGCTTCGCCAACCTTTGATCGCTCGATACCGCGCCGCTACCTAAACGACCACAACGAGGCGGTACCTTTCAGCCGCACGGGACTCCGCGAGGAGGATCGTGAGGTGTTGGCACGCTGTGGCGTGGAGATTGACTAACCGAACCCAAAATAAGAAGATGTTGAAGAGATTGCTTTTTGTTGCGTTTGCGTTGATTTTTGCGTGCAACGCGACGGCTAAACCGAAGTGGCAGGATCAGTACCGTCACGACTGTTTCGAGGTCGAGGGGCGCACCTGTATTGTCGTCCATCCGACGGGCGAAAAAAATGGCCGTTGGATCGTTCGTCCCGCCTTTTTGGGGGCTTTCCCGTCGGTCGATGATGCACTGCTCAAGCGGGGCTTTACGGTGGCCTATTGCGATGTGACGCACGACTACGCCAACCCGCGTGCGGTGGCCGATTTTGCGGCCTTCTATCGCCTGACGCGCGAACGCTACGACCTTGCGGAGAAGTTTATTATCGAGGGCTTCAGTCGTGGCGGATTCTTCGCCCTGACCTACGCCGCGCAACACCCCGAGCAGATCGAAAAGATCTATGTCGATGCGCCGGTCTGCGACTTGGAGAGCTGGCCCTCGAAACGCGAAGAGAGACTCTACGCCGATGCCGTCCGCCGATGGGCGGAGGCGGGTAGTTCACTCGTTGAAAATCACGACTTTCCGATTCGCAACTTCGACCGAATTGTCGAGGCTCGAATCCCCGTCATTATCTGCTACGGCGGCGCGGACGAGATCGTCCCCTATGAGGAGAATTTTGGTCGAATTGCCGCCCGCTATCGCCGCCATCTCCGCTTGATCGAGAAGCCCGACTGCGGCCACCATCCCCACTCGCTCGACAACCCGCGCAAGATCGTACGATTTCTTGTGAAGAGGAAAGAGATAAGATAGAGAGATTAGAGAATTTAGGGAATTTAGTGAGTGGTTGATGCTCTCTAAATTCCCTAAATTCTCTAAATTCCTTACTCTGTTTACTCTACTCCGCGAAATATTTGTAGAACCACGGAATCGTGTCGATGCCCTTGTAGAACTGATCGAGGCCGTAGCTCTCGTTCGGCGAGTGGATTGCATCCTGCGACAGACCAAAGCCAATCAAGAGCGATTTGATCCCCAAGATCGACTCAAAACCGCTGATAATCGGAATCGAACCGCCCGAATAGAACGGAAGCGGCTTCTTGCCGAAGGTCTTGACGATCGCCTTCTCGGCGGCCTTGTAGGCGGGCATATCGGTCGGTGCGACATAGGGCTGACCGCCGTGCAGCGACTTCACGGTCACCTTCACGCTCTTCGGAGCGATCGCCTTAAAGTGCTTCTCGAAGAGCTTGGCGATCTCCTTGTGGTCCTGATCGGGTACCAAGCGCATCGAGATCTTGGCCGAGGCACGCGACGGGATCACCGTCTTGGTGCCCTCCTCGATGTAGCCGCCCCAGATGCCGTTCACATCGAGCGACGGACGAACACCCGTCCGCTCGAGGGTCGTATAGCCCTCTTCGCCCTCGACAGCGCCGATCTCCAACGCCTGCTTGTATCGACGCAGGCAGAAGGGGGCCTTGTTGAAGGCTTTGCGCTCGGCAGGGGTCAGCTCGCGCACCTTGTCGTAGAAGTGGGGGATCGTGATGCGGCCCTCCTGATCGACGAGCTGTGCAACGAGGCGCGTCAGCACATTGGCCGGATTGGCCACTGCACCGCCGAAGAGCCCCGAGTGCAGATCCTTGTTCGGCCCGACCACCTCGACCTCCATATAGGCCAAGCCGCGCAGACCGCAGGTGATCGAGGGCTGCTCCATCGACAACATCGAGGTATCCGAAACCAAGATGATATCGGCCTTCAGCAGCTTCTTGTTCTTGGCGCAGAAGCCGTAGAGGCTCGGCGAACCGATCTCCTCCTCGCCCTCCAACATAAACTTCACGTTACACGGCAGCGTGCCCGTTGCACACATCGCCTCGAAGGCGGCCACATGCATAAAGAGCTGCCCCTTGTCGTCGTCGGCACCGCGCCCCCAGATGCGACCCTCCTTGATGACCGGCTCGAAGGGCTCGGTGAGCCACTCCTCGCGCGGATCGACCGGCATCACATCGTAGTGACCATAGACCAAGACGGTCTTCGCCTTCGGGTCGATGATCTTCTCGGCATAGACTACCGGATTGCCCTCGGTTGGCATCACATCGGCGCGGTCGGCACCCGCCTTTACGAGGGCGGCGGCCAACCACTCGGCCGTGCGAACCATATCGGGTTTGTGAGCCGATTGTGCGCTGATCGAGGGGATGCGCAGCAACTCGAATAACTCACTCAGGAAGCGATCTTTATTCGCTTCGATGTACTGTTTTACCTGCTCCATATTGTGCTCGTTTTAGAGGTTGCAAATCGTCTTGATCTCGGCGATGAAACGCTGCGCCAACGCATCGGCCTCGGCCATCGTCTTAGCCTCGGTATAGACGCGGATGATCGGCTCGGTGTTCGACTTGCGCAGGTGTACCCAGTTCTCGGCAAAGTCGATCTTCACGCCGTCGATGTCGGTCACCTGCTCGTGGGCATAGCGGCTCTTCATCTCGAAGAGTACCTTATCGACATCAATCGCGGGCGTCAGCTCGATCTTGTTCTTCGAGGCGAAGTAGGCGGGGTAGGTCTTGCGCAACGCGGTCATCGTCATCCCCTTCTCGGCGAGGTAGGTCAAAAAGAGTGCCGTGCCGACCAACGCATCGCGGCCGTAGTGCAGCTCGGGGTAGATCACACCGCCGTTGCCCTCGCCACCGATCACGGCGCCGACCTCCTTCATCTTGGCCACCACATTCACCTCGCCGACGGCCGCTGCGGCATACTGCCCGCCGTGACGCTCCGTCACATCGCGCAGCGCACGCGACGAGGAGAGATTCGATACCGTGTTACCCACCTTGCGCGAGAGGATGTAGTCGGCCACGGCGACCAAAGTGTACTCCTCGACAAACATCGAACCATCCTCGCTGACGAAGGCCAAACGATCGACATCGGGATCGACGACGATGCCCAAATCGGCCTTTTCGCGTACGATCACCTCGGCGATCTCCGTGAGGTTCTCGGGCAGCGGCTCGGGGTTGTGTGCAAACTCGCCCGTCGGGTCGCAATTCAGCTCGATCACCTCGCAGCCCAATGCGCGTAAGAGCTTGGGGATCACCACGCCGCCGATCGAATTGACGGCATCGACCACGACACGGAAACGGCGTGCCTTGACGGCCTCTTGATCGACCAACGGCAGTGCCAGTACCTGACGGATATGCTCGTCATTGAAATCTTCGCGGGCGATCACCCGACCGATGCGGTCGATGGTCGGGAAGTGGTAGTCGGCCTCCTCGGCCATCGCCAAGACCTGCTTGCCCTCGCTGTCCGAGAGGAACTCGCCCGAGGCGTTGAGCAGCTTCAGCGCGTTCCACTGGCGCGGGTTGTGCGAGGCGGTGATGATGATGCCGCCGTCGGCCTTTTTCGTGATGACGGCCATCTCAGTACCCGGCGTGGTACACATCCCGACATTGATTACATTGGCACCGGCCGCGAGCAGTGCACCCTCGACCAGATCGTTTACCAGCTCGCCCGAGAGTCGTGCATCGCGCCCCACGACGATCGTCGGGTGCTCCTTCTCGGGGTTACGCGAGGCGATCAGTCGCGCGTAGGCGGTGGTGAACTTCACGATGTCGATCGGGGTCAGATTCTCCCCCGTCGGGCCGCCGATCGTGCCGCGAATGCCCGAAATTGATTTGATAAGCGTCATTTTGTACCGTTTTTGTAGGTTGATACCTATGTAAAATAAAAATAATTCGAGTAATGTTTTGTTATTCGATGTAAATTTATTACTTTTATCCCAAATATGAAAACAAAAAGTGAGAAAATATGAGAACGATTCCCGCTTCCGAGCTGATTATCAATGATGACGGTTCGATTTTTCACCTCCACCTGAAGCCCGAACAACTGGCCGACATTGTCATTTTGGTCGGTGATCCGGCGCGTGTGGCGATGGTGGCGGCGTTTTTCGACGAGGTGGAGTGCCGCGTGCAGAACCGCGAGTTCAACACCGTGACCGGCTCCTACAAGGGGCGTCGAATGACTGTTCTCTCGACCGGCATCGGCATCGGCAACATTGACATCTCGGTGACCGAGCTGGATGCACTGGCCAATATCGACTTCGCCACGCGCCAAGTGAAGGCCGAGCATCGCCGCCTGACCCTCGTTCGCTTGGGTACCTCGGGGGCGATCCAGCCCGACATCAAGGTAGGCGAGGCGGTCTTCTCGCGCACTTCGGTCGGCTTCGACGGCCTGCTGAACTACTACGCCGGTCGTAACGAGGTGTGCGATCTCGAGATCGAGCGTGCCTTTGTGAAGCATACGGGGTGGAACCCGCAACTTCCCGCCCCCTACTTTATCGATGCCGACCGCGAGTTGTTCGACCACTTTAAGGATGTCACGCGCGAGGGCATTACGATCGCAGCCCCGGGCTTCTACGCCCCGCAGGGTCGTTGGGTGCGCCTCGAGCCGCAAGACCCCGCGCTCAACGAGAAGATCGAGTCGTTCGCGTATGCCGGTCGCCGCATCACGAACTTCGAGATGGAGGGCTCGGCACTGGCCGGTTTGGCCGCCCTGATGGGGCACCGCGCCGCCACGATCTGTACGATCATCGCGCAACGCATCGCCCTCGATGCCTGCACCGACTACAAACCCTTCGTGCGGCAGATGATCCAAACCGCGCTCGATAAGTTGGCCGTATTGTAAACTACACACGATAAGCAATAGACAAAAATAAATAACGAATAAACAGAACAACCCTATGAAATTTACTGTATCAAGCTCGGCATTGCTTTCGATGCTGGCAACCACCGGTAAGGTAATCAGCAACAAGAACACCCTCCCGATCCTCGACTACTTCCTGATGGAGCTCAATGGCTCGGAGTTGAAGGTGACCGCTTCGGACCTCGAGACGACCCTCGTGGGTCAGCTCACGGTCGAGAGCGTCGAGAGCGAGGGCACGGTGGCCGCCCCCGTAAAGCAGATGCTCGACTCGCTCAAGGAGTTCCCCGAACTTCCGCTCACGATCGAGGTGAACGATAAGAACTGGGAGATCAAGATCAGCTGGAAGAGCGGTTCGCTCTCGATCCCGGGTGCAAGTGCCGTGAGCTATCCCGCGCTGCAGCAGCTCAACGCCGAGCGCAAGGAGCTGACCGTCGATGTCGATCTGCTGGTGAACGGCATCAACAAGACGATCTTCGCCACGGCCGACGATGAGTTGCGCCCCGTGATGAACGGTGTCTATGTCAATCTGCAGCCCGAGGCGGTGACCTTCGTGGGTACCGATGCCCATAAGTTAGTGAAGTACGAGGCCGAGCAGCAGAGCGAGGTGTCGGCTGCCTTCATCCTGCCGAAGAAACCCGCCAACCTGCTGAAGAGCGTCCTGCTGAAGGAGGAGGACGATATTCGCCTCTCGTTTGACTCGAAGAATGCACGCTTCGAGCTGAAGAACCATACGCTCGTCTGCCGCCTGATCGAGGGTACCTACCCGAACTACAACGCCGTGATCCCGCAGGCCAACCCCAACAAACTGCTGGTGGATCGCATCGAACTGATGAACGGTATCAAGCGTGTGGCCGTCTGCTCGAACCCGACGACCAACCTGATCCGTATGGATATTGCCGACAACAAGATCACGCTCACGGCACAGGATATCGACTTCTCGATGTCGGCCAACGAGACGATCGCCTGCAGCTACGACGGGCAGCCCATCTCGATCGGCTTCAAATCGACCTTCCTCGTCGAGATCCTCTCGAATGTGGCTACGCCGACCGTGCTGATCGAGCTGGCCGATTCGACCCGCGCCGGTGTCTTCAAGCCCGTCTATGACGACAAGCAGAGCTCGACGACGCTGATGCTGTTGATGCCGATGATGATCAACGCATAACGCGCCGCTACGATGAAACTCAAACTGAAACGCCCGATCATCTTCTTCGATCTGGAGACGACGGGTGTGGATGTGTCGCGCGATCGCATTGTCGAGATCTCGATGATCAAGATTATGCCCGATGGCGAGGAGATCACCCGCACGCGCCGTCTGAACCCGACGATTCCGATTCCGGCCGAGGCTACGGCCGTACACGGCATCACGGACGAGGATGTGAAGGATCAGCCCACCTTTGCACAGGTGGCCAAGTCGTTGGCCCAGTTTGTCGAGGGGTGCGACTTCGGCGGCTTTAACTCCAACCGCTTCGACCTGCCGGTCTTGGCCGAGGAGTTTCTGCGTGCCGGCGTGGAGGTCGATCTGAAACGGCATCGCTTTATCGATGTGCAGAACATCTTCCACAAGAAGGAGCAGCGCACGCTGGTCGCCGCCTACCGTTTCTACTGCAACCGCGAACTGGAGGATGCCCACTCGGCCGAGGCCGATACGCGGGCGACCTACGAGGTGTTGCAGGCGCAGCTCGATCGGTACGACGATCTGGAGAACGATATCGACTTCTTGGCCGACTATTCGTCGCGCGGCAACTTCGCCGACTATGCGGGGATGATCCTCTACAACGAGAAGGGCGACGAGGTCTTCGCTTTTGGTAAGTACAAGGGTCGCTCGGTGAGCGAGGTCTTCGGCACCGATCCCGGGTACTATGCGTGGATTCTGAACGGAAACTTCCCGCTCTACACGAAAAAGCTGATGACCGAGATCCGCCTGCGTGCCAAGAATAAGAGTAAGTAAACAGATGATGATAAAACGAGTTGGTTTAGCCTTGATGATGATCCTTTGGGTGGTTGCGGCGTTTACGATTGAACGCTCGACCACCAAGGTCTTTATCAACGGTACCCGATACTACATCCACACCGTCGCCGACGGCGAAACGCTCTACGCCCTTGCTGCGACCTATGCCGTGAGCGAGGCGGTGATCCTCGAGCACAACCCCGCGCTTAAAGAGGGGTTGAAGGCGGGTGATCGGTTGCGTATTCCCGACCTTGAACCGGCCGCGCCGGTGACCAAGACGACGGCACCGGCGAGGGATGCGAAGGCGACCAAACGGCTGAAAAAGACCTTCGCCATCCACTATGTCTCGGCGGGTGAAACGCTCTTTGCCATCGCCCGTATGTATGAAATCTCGGTGCAGACGATCATCGAGGATAACCCCGAGATCGACCCTGCGCACCTCGCCGTCGATCAGCAGATCCTGATCCGCAAGAAGCAGATCGGCAAGAGCAGCGAGGAGGAGAGCCTTGCCGAGTGGGAGGCCTACAACGAACAGCTGAACAGCGTCGCCACGCAGGGCGAGGATTACTATGTCGTGCAGCGAGGCGACACCTTCTACTCGCTTGCCCGCCGACTGGGGATCACGCAGGAGCAGTTGAGCGAGCTGAACGGCGGGCTGCAGGCGGCCGATCTGAAGGCGGGGGCGATCATCAAGCTCCCCGAACCGGAGCACATGGCCGAAGAGCAGGCTGCCGCCGCACAGCGTGAGGCCGACCGTCGCCGCTTGGAAAAGGTCGAGGTCGATTTCCGCGCCCACTGCGATTGCGATCCGCTGCGCGTGGCGTTGCTGCTGCCAATGAGCACGGCGGGCGAACCGAATGCCAACTACATCGACTTCTACGAGGGCTTCCTCCTCGGACTGGACAGCGTACGCACCCGCTACGGCCACTCGGTCGATCTGCACCTCTACGATACGAAGCGCGATACGGGCTACCTGCACGCGCTGATCGCCTCGGACGAGGATTTTGCGCGGGCGCAGCTGATCGTCGGCCCCGTCTATGAGGAGGAGGTGCGCCCCGTGGTGGCCTTCTCGGAGCAGAAGGTGGGGCCCGTACCGGTCATCTCGCCGTTGGCGCACATCACCCGCACGCAGAGCGATGTGCTGTTTCAGATGGCACCCGACCCGATGCAAAAGTACGCCAAGGCGACCGATCTGGTGGCCGAGGGAAAGCGCGTGACACTGATCTACACCGAACGCACCGATAAGGAGTTCGAGGCGGAAATGCTGCAACTCTTGGGCGATCGTCCCTACGAGAAGTACGAGTATCGCTATGTGCACCCCTCGGTGAAGCTGAAGGAGGGGGAGGTGAACCCCTCAGATTTAAGCCCCCTGTTGCAGAACGACGAGGAGAACCTCTTTATCGTGATGGCCGACAACGAGATCGAGGTCGATCGCATCTTGGCGGCGTTGGCTTCGGCCGATACGAACCTGCGTGCCCGCTCGTTGGCACAGCCCGACTATCGCGTGCTGGGTAACTCGCGCTGGAACCGCTATCAGAACATCGACCGCACGATCTTCTTCAAGAATCGCGTGATCTTCTTCTCGACCTACCACGCCAAGCGCGATCAGCAGCTGATCCTCGACTTCGACCGCGCCTACATCCGCGCCTTCGGGTCGTTGCCGTCGCTCTACTCCTATCGCGGCTACGATGCGGCGATGATTTTCGTGACGGCGATGTTCAACGATATCGAGTACGATTTGGAGGATCGTCGCTATGCACCGCTCGTGACCTCCTATCGTTTCGAGCAGGAGGAGCCGACCCACAACCATATCAATACGGCTTGGGTGCGTGTAAACTACCATCCCGACTTCACGATCACGATCGAATAACCGCCCAAAAACGCACGAACGAGATGGCAACGCTTCAGAATGCAATCCCCGAAAAGACGATCGAACGCTTGAGCGAGTACCGCCGTACGCTGCTCTCCTGCAAGAAACAGGGGATCACCCACATCTTCTCGCATGTCTTGGCCGGTATGCACGGCATTACGGCAGTACAGGTGCGCCGCGATCTGATGCTCATCGGTTTTTCGAGCGACACGAAGAAGGGGTACGATGTCGAGGTGTTGATCGGCTACATCTCGTCGATCCTCGACAGCGACGAAACACTCAATATCGCCGTCTTGGGGATGGGACATTTGGGGCAGGCGATCACCAAATACTTCAACGGCCGACGGCTGAAATTGAAGATCACGGCCGCCTTCGACATCGATCCGGCAAAGGTGGGGAGCATCATCGACGGCATCCCGTGCTACGATATGGCGCAGTTCGAGCAGTTGGCCGAGGAACTGGATCTCTCGATTGTCGTGCTGTCGTGTCCCACGAAGGTCGCCCCGCAATTGGTGCTGCCGATCATCAACGCCGGTATTCGCGGCGTGCTGAACTTCACCTCCACACCGCTCAACTTCCCGCAGGGGATCGTGGTCGAGAACTACGACATCACGACCCTCTTGGAAAAGGTGGCCTACTTCGTCAAGGAGACGGAAAATAACGCTTAAACACCATGCGAACACTATGCGCCGTTCAACTGCCAAGTTTGGAGGAGCCTACCGTCGTGACGGTAGGCTCATTTGACGGTGTGCATCGCGGTCATCGCGCCCTGCTGCAACGGCTGACGACGATTGCACGCAGCGAGGGGCTGCGGAGTGTGGTGGTGACCTTTGATCCCCATCCGCGCATCACGCTTGGTCGTGCCGAAGGGTTGCAACTGCTGACAACATCGGCCGAAAAGGAGGCGTTGCTCGCGGCCGCAGGGGTCGATTATCTGGTGACCGTCCCTTTCGATCAACACTTTGCACAACAACGCGGCGAGGCGTTTGCGCGGGAGTTCCTGATGGGAAAACTGCAGGCTCGCGTGCTTGTGGCGGGCTACAACCACCGCTTCGGCCACGACCGCATCGAGGCCGCGTCGCTCCGTATCGACGGCCTCCGCATCGAACGCGTTGAGGCGGTCGAGTGGCTGGGCCGCAAGGTCAGCTCCACGGCGATCCGCAACCTCTTGGCCGAGGGCAAAACGGAGGAGGCGAAGGAGCTGCTTGGGGGGAATTAAAGATACTAAATAAAGTTGAAAGACAAAAATCCATCCGCCCCGACCGATAAAAAGCGGCCAGCGATCAGTTTCAGCTTGCGCGACTAAAAAATAAGGGCGATTAAGGGTTATTAACGGCGATTAACGAATGCCGAAAAATCCCTTAATAGCCCTTAATAGCCCTTCTCGGTTCTCCCAGCCCCCCCCGAAAAAAAAAGAACAGCGCGGGTAGTGTTTTTAATACCCGCGCCGAATTGTCTATCTTGCAAATATTGATATCCTACTTGAATTGTTCAACGCAGGCTGTCAGCTCTTCGTGTTTGACACAAAGGAAATCCTCCACCAACATCGCAAAAGACGCTCCATCGGGAAAGGCGTGCTTTTCGGGATCAAGCGTTTTCAACTCTTCCAAACAACCAAATGCATCAATAGGAGCACTCTCCTTATGGGGCGGTACTAAACCCATCTTCACCAAGGCTTGATACCCTGTCTTTGCGCCGGCGTGCAGATAAACCAAGCGTTCGGGTAATACGCGTGGTTGTAATATATACCCAATGGCTGATCCTGCATCGTAAAGCGTAAGTGGCCCTATCCCCTTTATCTTCTCTTCATCGAGAATTTTCATCAATGATTCAAAGTTGGTACACACCTCTAAATCAGCCTTGCGATCCTCTAAACGACGAGCAAATTCATTTAGCAGAGCATTTGACACATGCTTTCGTTGATGGTTCCGTTTCACCTCTTTTCCCCTACGGTTTTGGTAATGGCATGAAGCCGCCATTCGGAAAGAGAGCGTACCCTCATACTCCATTTTCATTCCGCACGAAGAGTAGGATTGGATTAATTCCGAGATTTTTTGCTGAGTTGCATTCATTTCTCCTCTATTCAATTAAGGTTTTATTAATATTCAACCATCTTACTTGCATATTCAGACCAGTAACTTGCCGACTTGTAGGTGTTTAGGTATCCCTTTGGAACATAAATAGTGGCTACATCGCTAAATGGTCGAGCCCAGCATGTTGGCGGTGTTGTAGGCTTGCAGTATATGATTGAGGCATTTAATGCGGACTCTCCTATATACTTTACATTTGGGCCAATCGTAACCTCTGAAAAGCGGGCATACTCATAAGGACCATAGGTATCCTCACTTGTTCCATCGATGGTTTGCGTATCGATGTATGCATTATCGCTATAACACATATAGAATCCGTTATCGTACACAAACACGCCATTAGGAATTGTGATACTTTTGATATTCGCAACAAAGAATGCATTTGCATATACACTTAAATTGGAATGTAGCGTTAAAGATTGCATTTTGCACCCGGCGAACACATAACTGTCAATGTAGCGAACACTGCTTGGTATTGTATAAGAGGATAGATTTTTACCTGCAAAGGCGGCAAGATGCCCGTTTATAATCAGCCCCATCTTATCGCTTGTTGCGTGCGTACCTTCTACCTTTGTTAAATTGGGTAAGCGACCGATACCTTCAAGACGATAGAAATCCCAATCTTGACCCATCTCCACATTCCCTGTTACATTGCAAACCAGAGTTTCTATGGGGCAATCGCCTAATGCATTGTAACCAATGGAGGTAAGGGAAGTCGGGAAAACGAAGTATGTCAAACCCGAACCGGAAAAAGCCCCTGTTCCAATACTCGTAATGCTATTAGGCAATGTGATTGATGTCAGTGTTTTCTTACCGTAAAATGCATATTCTTCGATGCCCGTGACAGTCGCACTGAAAGTAATTAAACCTTTCCCATTATTATAGCTATGCGAAGTAATGGATGTGCTAAAAGCATCCGTATCGATATTAAGTGGTTGCCCATCACTGGTAGTGTACCAAATTTCATTATTGCTCGGACCTTCCTCCTCAACAATAATATCCACCAAATCCGACCAAGCAGATTTATATGATTCACTACAGCCAAACGGCACATAGATTCGTGTGTCCGCGTGATGATAGCTATTACCGTTTAAGAAGATAGTGCTTCCTTTAGGTGGCGTTACCGACAAGAAATGAATCTCTTTGGCGCTATTATCAAAACATTGCCCAATCTGTTCAACCGTAGAGGGAATGATGATTCTCTTTAATTGAGGTAAGCGATCAAAAACATAACTGTCAATAAATAAGAGTCCTTCCGGCAAAGTTAACGATGTAAGGGCGCTATTACCCGACAATGCATCATGTTCCAATCGAGTTACTCCGATAGGAATAACCAACGCTAATAGTGACTCGCAAAAAGAGATTGCGCATTGTCCAATTGTTTGAACGGTTTGAGGGATATCAAGTGTCTTTAATCCACTGCAATATCGAATCGCAGAATCCCCAATCGTAAGCAACCCTTCCGGTAGCGTAAGATTAGTCAGCGACTTACACTCATGAAATAACTCATCTCCAAGTTCTGTTACATTACTCGGAACGGTGTAGGATGTAAGTTCGGCGGGGGCGAAAACATACATTACATTGTTTTTGATCCACGCACGACCATCCTCTGTGGCGTATTCACCCTTAATCTGTTTAAGTGACGGACATCTAAAAAGCAGACCTGATGCCATCTCTCTAAAAGTTGATTGCGTTAAATCCAATGTTGATGGCAGTGTCAGTATTTCTAATGCCGGTAGGTTCACAAGCGATCTATCAGCCATATCAACAAGGCCTTCGGGGAGAATTAAACTTTCCAATGTCGCATACATCGTAAATGCGGGACTGCCATAACTGTATTGATTCCCTTCGCCAATTTTTGTTATCGGGGTATCAAATGTAATAACGCCCTTACCATCTGCATACGAATGCGACTGAACACTTCCCTCAAAAGCATTTCGATTAAACAGACTCATCCCATCCTCTTGGGCATCCAAATCAATCGGCTGATCATCTGTGGTCGTGTACCAAATCTCATTATTTGCAGGTTTGGTCACCTCGGGTATCTCCGGATCCTCCGCATCACCCTCGAAGGTCGGATTGAGGGCGGCCATCGGCTTGACGGTGTTGCGCTCGATGGTGGTCGATTTGCTTGTTGATTTCGTGTAGGTGGCGCCGTTGGCATCCGTCACCCTGATCGTAAAGCCCTTCTCAAAGGTGACCGGTGGAACAACCAACCAAAAAACCGTGGCCTCCTCCTCGGTCGCACCAAGCGTAACGGCCTCCTCGCAGGTCAGCGTGATCGTCTTGCCGCCCGTTGCGCCCATCGTAATCGAGGGCAGATAGCCATACTTCGCCTCGGCCGTCGCCGCACCCGAGATCACCTCGTCGTTATTGCCCTTCAGTTCGATGCTCTTCACCGTCTTGTTCTCGCCGTAGAGCTTCAGCATCAGATAACCGCCCGCATTACGGAACGGGAGCAGCTTGCTTGTGGCTGTTTCGGTTGCTGCCACCATCGTGTTGGCTCCGCGACCAAACGAATCCTCGGCGTAGGTCTGCTCGGCGGCAAAATGGATCGTCAGCACCTCGCTGTTCGAGAGGGCATTGGCTGCGTTATAGGGATAGACGGCATAGGTGGTCGAGGTTTGGTTGCCCGTCACCCAGTTATCCGACTCAACCGCATTGAACGCGCCCGAGTTGCTTCCCGTAGGATCGGCAAAGGCGTACTCTTCGTTGTAGGTCGTTTGGAAGAGCGAAATACGGTCGTCGTTGTGCCACAAAAGTTTCAGATGCTTGTCGAGATAGGTGCGGCTTTCGCCCTCGGCATCGGCAAAGGTGGCGTAGTAGGTCGGCTTCTCGGTCGGAATATTCGGGGTCACCACCTCATCGTGCGAACAGCCGACAAAGGCCGACGCAACCGCAAAAAGTGTCAAGATTCGTTTCATGTTGTTCTCTGTTTTACGGTTTACCAATCGGTATCATCACCCGGCACGCTCGGTGTTTCGCTCGGGTTGTTCGGGTTGGCATCCACACCGCCCAACTGCGAAGCCGCAAAACCCTGTTCAACGGCCATTTCAATCACCTCGATTTCGGGAGCGAGGTAGCCCCTCTGTTCAGATTTTTTCATACGCAATTATGTTTTGAGTTAAAAAATTGTCGCTCAAAACCATACGCTCCTCTATGGTGGATTAATATAAAAAAAAGAAAGCGTGGAGCAGTTCTCTATTTATCTAACGAGAGGTTCTGACAAAACCCAAGACGAATAAACGATTACAAGACCCCACACTTGGATAGTATGAGGTGTACGCACAAAGAGTGCACAGCCACATAGCTATACAAGAAATGAGTGTTGTCGTATCCTCGTCTTGTTTGAAACTGTCAGATTTCTCGTTAAGGATAAAAGCGAAACACTTTCATCAAATATGTAATGCCGAGGGGATAATACCCACGACACTACAAAGTTAGAAAAAGTTTCGCAAATAACAACACTCTTCTGGGGTCTTGTTCGGATATAATACAAAATTTCGCCTCCCACTGGGCAACGAGAGGTGAAATTATTGAGGTCTATTCAATTACATTTAGTTCAGATTACATAGAAAGCTACATACAATGAGTAAAATTAAAGTTCGGATGACTTGGCGCGAAAGATCGTTTCATGACGCATCGGCTTAATAAACTATATATCAAAATTTCGGCGGTGAAATAATATTCACCGCCGAAATAGGACATACCCCAAGCGAGCAATCCTGCTTTTTTTATCGCGTTTGCTGAAAATAATTCTCAATTCTCAACATTCAGCTCCATTCGTCGCCTATTTCTCGATCAGCGAGATCGAACGCTGAATGAAGTCGGTCAGCGATTTGCCCTTCAGCAGGCCGTTCGACAACAGCGCGAGGTCGATGATCTGCTTTACGAGGCGGTTCTCCGAGCCGATCTCCTTCAGTCGCTCGTTGCGCTCGTCGCGCAGCGTGACGATCTTCTTCGAGAGCTCCTCGCGCGTCTGTTTCTCCTCCGAGGTCAGCTCCTCCTCCTTCTTGCCCTTCACGACCTCCTCGAAGCGGTGCTCCTCGGCAACGGCGGCGTCGATCTTCTTGGTCATCGTCTTGAGCTTGTCGCCGTACGACTTCTCCACCTCCGCGAGGATGTTGATCACGATTGGGTGGTTGCCGTTGACGGCGATCGTGAAGTTGTCGGGCATCTGACCGTAGAACTGGCTCATCCCGCCGCCACCCATCGCGGCCATCTCCTTCATACGGCGCATAAACTCGTTCTGCGTGATCACAACGGGTGCCTCGTCGGCCGCCATCGCCTCGAACGAGATCTGGTAGTTGATCTTCTCGTCCTGCGGCATCTGACTCTCGAAGACGGGGCTCAGGAGCTCCTGCTGCGCCGTCGTGAGGGTCATCGTGAGCGGCTCCTCCTTCTGAATCAGCTTCTCGATCACATCGCTATCGACACGCACAAAGCGCGTATGCTCGTTCTTCTGCTCGTACCAATTGACATAGTGGTTGTCGAGCTGACCGTTCATCTCCAGCACATCGTAGCCCTTCTGCTTGGCTGCCTCGATGAAGGTGTGCTTCGTCTCGAGATCGTCGGCGTAGAGGAAGATGAGGTTCTTGTTCTTGTCGGTCTGCTGCTCCTTGACCAGCTCGGTGTACTCCTGCGGCGTGTAGTATTTGCCTGAGATGCTCTTCCACAACATAAAGTCGCCCGCCTTCTCCGAGAACTTCTCGTCGGTGAGGATGCCGTACTGGATAAAGACCTTCAGATCGTCCCACTTCTGCTCGTAATCGGGGCGCATCGTCTTGAACAACTCTGCCAACCGATCTGCTACCTTGCGCGTGATGTAGCTCGAGATCTTCTTTACATTCGGATCGCTCTGTAGGTAGCTGCGCGACACATTGAGCGGGATATCGGGCGAGTCGATTACGCCGTGCAGCAGCGTGAGGTACTCGGGCACGATCCCCTCGACCTGATCCGTCACATAGACCTGATTCGAGTAGAGCTGGATCTTGTTCTTCTGAATCTCGAAGTTGTTGTGAATCTTCGGGAAGTAGAGAATACCCGTCAAATTGAAGGGGTAGTCGATGTTCAGATGGATCGAGAAGAGCGGCTCGTCGCTCATCGGGTAGAGTTCGCTGTAGAACTCCTTGTACTGCGCCTCGGTGATCTCGTTCGGCTTGCGGGTCCAGAGCGGCTCGATGTTGTTGATCACATTATCTCTGTCCGTATCGACATACTTGCCCTCCTTCCACTCCTTAACCTTGCCAAAGACGATGGGCACGGGCAGGAAGCGGCAGTACTTCTTCAGCAGCTCCTCGACCTTCGACGGCTCGGCGTACTCCTTCATCTCCTCCGAGAGGTGCAGCACGATCGTCGTACCGCGCTCGCGGCTGTCGTCCATCTCCTCTATCTCGAACTCGGGCGAACCCGTGCAGCTCCAGTGTACCGTCTTGGCACCCTCCTGCCACGAGCGGGTGAAGATCTCCACCTCGTCCGAAACCATAAACGACGAGTAGAAACCCAAACCGAAGTGGCCGATGATGGCTTGATCCTTGTATTTGGCCATAAACTCCTCGGCACCCGAGAAGGCGATCTGGTTGATGTAGCGATCGACCTCGTCGGCGGTCATACCTATGCCGTGATCCTTCACGAAGAGCAGTCGCTTGTCGGGATCGACCGACACCTCGACCTTCAGCTCGCCCAACTCGCCCTTGAACTCCCCTTTGGCCGAGAGCGTGCGCAACTTCTGCGAGGCATCGACCGCATTCGAGATCAGCTCGCGGAGGAAGATCTCGTGATCCGAGTACAAAAACTTTTTGATGACGGGAAAGATGTTCTCCGTCGTAACGCCAATTTTTCCGTTTCTCATAGTGGTTATCTGTTTTTTGTTGTTGTTTTCTGCTTTGCAGAAGGGGGCATCAAACCGTGTGCCACACGCTCTTTTCTGCCATTCTGTCCGATTCGATATGACAAACTCGCAAAAAAGCACTATCTTTGCTCTTGAGTTGAGTAATGAATCACAAAAAACAGAACCGATGGATTTTTTGAGTTTGGCAAAAAGACGGTATGCCTGCCGTAAATACACTGCGCGAAAGGTCGAGCGCGAGAAGTTGGAGCAGATTTTGGAGGCGGGGCGCGTAGCCCCTACGGGGTGCAACAACCAACCCCAACGCCTCGTGGTGGTCGAGTCGGAGGAGGGCTTGGCTCGCCTTACGCGTTGCACGCGCGACTTCGGTGCGCCGCTTGCGATCATCGTCTGCGCCGATACGACGGCCGTTTGGACCCGTAAGTACGACGGCAAAAAGATCGGCGACATCGACACCTCGATCGTCACCGACCATATGATGCTGGCCGCTACGGCACTGGGGTTGGATACGCTTTGGATCTGTATGTTCAAGCCCGAGGCGGTGCGCGAGGAGTTCGGTCTGCCGCCCCACATCGAGCCGGTGAACATCCTGCTTGTCGGCTACGGCGAGGGCGAACCCGCCTCCCCCGATCGGCACGACCAACTGCGCAAACCGATCGAAGAGACGGTCGTCGTGGAGCACTTTTAGCGATTCAAAATTGAGCGTTTAACAATGTCATCCCGACGGAGCCAAAGGGGCAACGAGGGATCTACCTTATGTAGCATTCAGCATTCAGCGATCAGCTTTTAGAAAAGAGGAAGATCCCTCCGCTAAAGCGATCGGGATGACATAAGACTGCCGATCATGGCATTATAACACAGCAGGACGACATCGTTTTGTCGTCCTGCTGTGTTGATTTATTCATCATAAATGAAGGTGTCCGGCACCTCTGCAGGCTAAACAATTGCCTACTCCGCGACAATGGCCGCAACTGTGACCGCGAGAGTTGATACCGGTTCCGGCGCAAAAAGTACAACGACCCGTGCCACGGCAGCCCGAGCAGGTCGCACGATGCTTATCCAACCAATTCTGGCTTGTTGTGCCGCTCGAACTGCCCGAACTGCTGCTCCCGCTGTTATAGGTGGGTGCAGGAACATAGGGCACGCTGGTGGATGTGTCGCTGATAAACTCGATGTGATTGTTTACCATGATATACCGATTGGTGGGCGTGAACTGATCCTGCATGTGGCCGTTGCGGAAGTTGTAGAAATACATCTGCCCATCCTTTTCTACGCCAAAACTACCATTCGCAGCAAAATTCTGATCAAAAGAGCCGCCCGCCGAAATGACCTTCGTCCCATCGGGATAGGTCAGCGTTCCAGCATAGGTGAGTGAAGTGAGTTGCGAATTGGTATAGAAGGCCATACGCTGGCCGACAAAGGTGCAACCGTTGTTAAAGCGCGTTGAAAAATCGGTGGTTTCGTTCCGGAATGTAGGAATATTAATCGAGGTCTGATCGATTAGGAAACCTTGCGCGGAAGCTGTTCCGCTCACAAGTGCGGCAAAAAGCAGTAGAAAGAGTCGTTTCATGGTTGTTGATCGTTTATTTAGTGAACATTCTTCCACAAAGTTAGAAATAAATCTCGAAAAGTTCGCCTGATCAGTGATTTTTTTATTTTGACTTTGCCCGATCGAACAGGTAGAGCACCGCAAAGAGGGTTTGTGCGGCGTAGTAGGGGGAGAGGATCCACCAATCGGCGGCGGGTAGCGGGGCGACGAAGCGCGTGTAGCCGAGCAGGGCATCCGAGAGGACAAAGAACGCGGCGGCGACCACATACCACCCCCAAAGCGGGCGGTGCTGGACGAGTGCGGCGGCCAAGAGCGAGAGGAGCAGCGTGGCGTAGAGGCTGACGGCGGCCAACTCCGCGAGTGCGTGGATGTGGCTCGCCACATACCCAAAGCCGACCACCAGCACGATCAGCACGACAACGAGCGGGCGCAACCGTCCGGCCGTCAGGCGCACATAGGGGACAAAGCTGCGGATGTAGCAGCCGAGTGCAGCCGCAAAGAGCCCCATTTGGGGATAGAACTGCCCCACTGAACCGGCATAGTCGCCCGCCGCCGAGCAGAGCAGCGCGAGCGGCAACCACCGGCTGCCGCGACGGATCAGCGCAACGACGGCCGTCGTCAAAAATAGGATCAAAGTAGGAATTGCAATCATCTGTTTCGGTATAAAATGAAGGGGAGAATCTGCATCCTCCCCCTCTTGTCCATATTATTTTGCGTAGAGCTTATAGACTGCCCGCCACTTCTCGTCCGGCTCGATCGCCACAAACCCTGCGGCCTCGGGATCGGCTGCATTCGGGGCGTTGGTCGTCCACGACTGCGGCTCGGGGCAGCAGTAGTTCACCTGACCGCCGTTGTTCCAAATCGTCCAGTAGGTCGTCTTGTCGTCCACCTCGTAGAAGGTGCGCACGCCCGTCTTCGTATGCTCGACCACGGCACCGCGGTAGGGCTTGCCGTCCACCTCGATCTCACGAAGCGTGAAGCCCGCCTCGACCGGCTCGCAGTCGGTCACCTGAAGACCCTCCTCGCGCAGCTTGGCGTACTGCTCCGTGAGGGGCAACTTCTTGCCCGTCGGGAGGTTGCGGTCGCTCAACTCGACCTGCTCGCCAACGGCCACGCGCATCCGATAATCCTTGCCCTCGCCGCCCGCAAAGGGGATCAGCATCGGGGTATGGAAACCCACGCCGACGGGCATCTTCGTCTTACTCTTGTTGCCGAAGATCACCTCCTGCTCCAGCCCTTTGTTCGAGAGCTTATAGACGATCTTGCACTTGAACTCGTGCGGGAAGTCGCGGAAGATGGCATCGTTGGCGGCGTTCGAGTAGTAGCGGCACTCGATCTTCACCTCCTCGTCGTCCTCCTTGGCCTTCGATACGACGAACGGCTCACCCTTGATGATACCGTGGTGGTAGTTCTGCTCCTTCTCGATCGTGATTGGGTACTGGTAGGTGCGCCCCTCGAAGGTGTAGCGACCACCTTCGATACGGTTGGGCGGGAAGAGAAGCGGCAGACCGAAGATCTGCGGGCGCGACTTGAAGGTTTCGACCTCGTCGGCCGTCGGCGTGCGCAGAATCTCTACGCCCAGTTTCGTGTTGGCCAAACGCACCAAATTGGCACCCACCGAGGGGATCAGAAGGGCGGTGTAGTCCCCCTTCGAGAACTCGACGGCCTGCAGGCCGTTCCATTCGATACAGCGGATCATAGTTTTAGGTATTAAGCGTTAGAGCAGTTTCTCGATCTTCTCAACCAATGCGCCCTTCTGGCAGGCACCCACCTGCTTATCGACCAGCTCGCCCCCTTTGAGGAAGATGATCGTCGGGATGTTGCGCACGCCGTACTTCATCGTGATCTCGTCGTTCTCCTCGACATCACACTTGCCGATTACGACCTTGTCGGCGTACTCCTCGGCCAACTCCTCTACGATCGGTGCGATCGTGCGGCAGGGGCCGCACCACTCTGCCCAAAAGTCGATTACGACGGGTTTCTCGCCGGCCAACAGCTCCGCGATGTTGTTCTTGTTAATCTCCATTGCCATAGTTGTAATGTGTTTTTAAGTTGTTTATGAAATTGTGTATTGTATCTCGTTCTGCTCCAAAAAATCGACCAACTCGGTCGTCAGCTCCACGCGGTGGCTCTTCGAGAAGAGGCGCAGCTGTACCCCCATCTCGGGGTCGTAGAGGCGCATACGCACCAAAGTCGAACCCTTCGACCGCTTCAGCGCAGTCGTCAGGTCGGCGATCAGCCGCTCGGTCAGCTCCGCAATCGGGAGTTGCAGATGCAGCTCCTTGATCATCGTGTCACGCACCTCCTCGAGCTGCATCATCCCGACGATCTTGAACTCCAACTGCTCGGGTGTCCCCTCCTTCTGGTAGGGACGGGGTTGGATCTTGCCGCGCACCATCAAGTAGTAATCCTTGAAGAGGTACTTACGGAAGTTCTCATAATCCTTGCCGAAGAGGACAAACTCGTGGGTTGAGTTGTAGTCCTCGAGCTTGAAACGACCAAAATTCTTGCCCGTCTTGGTCATTAGGTTCTGCACATCGACCACCAAGCCCGCCACGGCCACCTCCTGACCGCGCAGTGCTTCGAGATCCTCCAGCTCCGAGAGCTGCGTCTTGCACATGTTGTCGATGATGATCTTGTACTCGTCGAGCGGGTGTGCCGAGAGGTAGAGCCCCATCATCTCGCGCTCCTTGTTGAGCGTCTCGAGCTGGTTCCAGTCGAGGCACGAGGGGATGGTCGGGCGTTGAATATCGACCGCACTGCCACCGCCGAAGAGGCTCTGCTGTGCGTTGCTCTTCTCGGCTTGGAAACGCTGTCCGTAGCGCATCAACTGCTCGAGGAAGGTGACCCCCGCGCTGTCGCGTGCCTCCGATGCGAAGAACTTGCTGCGGTGGAAATCGACCAGCGACGAGAACGAACCGGCATAGGCCATATTCTCCACGCACTTGCGGTTTACCACGCTGTAGTTCAGTCGCTCGAAGAGGTCGTAGATATCCTTGTAGGGCCCGTTCTTCTCGCGCTCGAGGATGATGCTCTCGGCGGCCGCCTCGCCGACCCCCTTGATCGCCGCCAAACCGAAGCGAATATCGCCCTTCTTCGTGGCCGAGAAGGTCTTCATCGACTCGTTCACATCCGAGCACAGCACATTGATTCCCATGCGCTTGCACTCGTTCATATAGATCGTCAACTGCCCGACATTCGCAAGATTTCGGCTCAACACCGCCGCCATAAACTCCGACGGATAGTGGGCTTTGAGGTAGGCCGTCTGGAACGCCACCCACGAGTAGCAGGTCGCGTGCGACTTGTTGAAGGCGTAGGAGGCAAACTTCTCCCATTCGCCCCAGATCTTTTCGAGCACCTCGGGATCGTGGCCGTTGCTCTGACCTCCGGCGATGAACTTCGGTTTCAGCGCATCGAGCTTGTCCTTGAGCTTCTTACCCATCGCCTTACGGAGCGTATCCGACTCGCCGCGCGTGAAGTTGGCCAACAGGCGCGAGAGCAACATCACCTGCTCCTGATAGACCGTGATGCCGTAGGTGTCTTTCAGATAACGCTCCATCACGGGGATATCATAGACGATCGGCGAGCGACCGTGCTTGCGGGCGATGAAGTCGGGGATGTTGTCCATCGGGCCCGGGCGGTAGAGGGCGTTCATCGCGATCAGATCCTCGAAGGTCGAGGGCTGCAATTCGCGCAGGTACTTCTGCATACCCGGCGACTCGAACTGGAAGGTGCCGACCGTACGCCCCTCGCAGTAGAGCTTGTAGGTGGGACGATCCTCGATGATCGAGAAGTCGTCGATATCGACCTCGATCCCCTTCGTTTGGCGCACATTGGCCACCGCATCCTTCAGAATCGAGAGGGTCTTCAGCCCCAAGAAGTCCATCTTGATCAACCCCGTATCCTCGATCACCGAACCCTCGTACTGCGTGACGAGCATCTTCTCGCCCGTCTCCTTGTCGTCTGCCGTCGATACCGGTACCCAATCCGTGATGTCGTCGCGGCAGATGATTGTGCCGCAGGCGTGGACACCCGTATTGCGGACATTGCCTTCGAGCATCTTGGCGTAGCGGATCGTGTCGTGCATGATCGGGTCGTCGGACTCCTCGGCCGCCTTCAGATCGGGCACGAGCGAGATGGCGTGACCCAAATCCTTCACGCGCTTCCCCTCGGGGGTCTTGTCCGGTACGAGCTTGCACAGTCGATCCGACTCCGAGAGCGGCAGCTTCTGCACGCGTGCCACATCTTTGATCGCCAACTTCGTGGCCATCGTACCGTAGGTGATGATGTGCGCTACCTTCTCCTTGCCGTACTTCTGCGTCACCCAGTTCAGCACGCGGCCGCGCCCGTCGTCATCGAAATCGACATCAATATCGGGCAGCGAGATACGGTCGGGATTGAGGAATCGCTCGAACAGCAGGTCGTAGCGGATCGGGTCGATCTGCGTGATCCCCAAGCAGTAGGCGACGGCCGAACCGGCAGCCGATCCACGACCCGGGCCGACCGAAACATCCAGCTCCTCGCGGGCGGCACGGATAAAGTCCTGCACGATGAGGAAGTAGCCCGGGAAACCCATCGTCTTCATAATGTGCAGCTCGAATCGAAGTCGCTCCACGACCTCCTCCGAGAGCGGGTCGCCGTAGAGCTTTTTGGCACCGATCATCGTCAGGTGCGCCAGATAGTCCGCCTCGAATTTGATGCGGTAGAGCTTGTCGTAGCCACCGAGATTTTTGATCTTCTTCTCCCCCTCCTCGCGGCTCATTACCTCGTTGCCGTTCTCGTCGCGCGTGAACTCGTTGAAGAGATCCTCCTCGGTTAGGCGGGCGCGATATTCGGCCTCGGTGCCGAACTCCTCGGGGATGGCAAACTCGGGCATAATCGGGGCGTGGTCGATCGAGTAGAGCTCGACCTTGTTGCACACCTCCACCGTATTTTCGATCGCCTCGGGGTCGGTCATCCCGAACAGCGACTCCATCTCGGCCGTTGTCTTCATCCACTCCTGTTTCGAGTAGAGCATACGCTTCGGGTCGTCGAGATCCTTGCCCGTCGAGAGGCAGATCAGGCGGTCGTGCGCCTCGGCATTGGCCTCCTCGACAAAGTGCACATCGTTCGTGCAGACGGTCTTGACATCGTATTTCGCGGCCAGTTCGCGTAGGTGGCGGTTCACCTCCAACTGCAACGGATAGGCTTCGTGGTTGGCACGCTCGACGGTCGCTTTGTGGAGCTGCAACTCGAGGTAGTAGTCGTCGCCAAAGACCCGCTTATACCACTGTACGGCCTCCTCGGCGGCCTCGATATTCCCCTCCGTGATCCGTTTCGGCACCTCGCCACCCAAGCAGGCCGAACAGCAGATCAGCCCCTCGTGGTATCGCTCCAACTCCTTGCGGTCGGTACGCGGGCGCATATAGAACCCTTCGGTCCACGCCTTCGATACGATCTTGACGAGGTTGTGGTAGCCCCGTTCGTTCTTGGCCAAGAGGATGAGGTGCCAACCGCCCTGATCCTCCTTGTGGGTCTTGTCCTTTAGCGAGAGGTCGCCGCGCCGCGCCACATAGACCTCGCAGCCGATGATCGGCTTGAAGGCCGCCTTATCGAGCCATACGGCCAGCTCCTGCTCGGCAAGGGCGATCTCGCGTACCGGTTCCTCGGCCTCGATCGAACCGTCACGCAGCCCTGCGATCCGTTCCTGCAACACCTTGACCTTCTCCTTGCACTTCCCCTTGGCCTTCTTCGTGTAGTTGAAGAACTCCTTCACGCCAAACATGTTGCCGTGATCGGTCAGCGCAATGCCGGGCTGCCCGTCGTCCATCGCCTTATCGACCAACCGTTGGATCGAGGCTTGACCGTCGAGAATCGAGTATTGTGAGTGCACATGCAGATGGACAAATCGGGACATAGCGTTTCGTTCGTTTTCTTTCGGTCAAAGATACAATAATTCCCGTAAATAAAAGTGGCAGGGGAGTTGTATTTTATCAACAAAATGCTTAAATTTACGAGGCAATCGTGCAACAACCTTAAAATGAAGTCTGTTATGAACGAGAAAAAGAGCTTTACGGTCGTGGCTCAGTTCGGCAGTGTAGCCGAAGCCGAGCTGGCAAAGACCCGCTTGCAGGACGCCGAGATCTGGGTCGATCTGCGCAACGAATTTATGTCGGCACTCAATCCCATCGCGGGCGCCGTCTGCTTGGTGGTGCGCACCGAGGATGAAGCGCGTGCAAAGGCCGTGCTTGGTTGCAAGTAGCAATGCGAAATTTAGAATTTAGAATGTAGAATTCAAAATTATTTTTTTGACTTCGCAGAACTCGCAGAATTCTCGATTCTCCCTGTTCTCACTGCGCATTGACCGAACCACACAAATTGGGGGTTGCATTCACGATGCAACCCCCAATTTTGAATTCTAAATTCTACATTTTGAATTTCTAATAGTTTTGCTTCATCGGCTCGAAGTAGGCCTGCGGGTGGAGACAAGCGGGGCAAGCCTTCGGGGCATCCTCGGCCTCGATGATAAAGCCACAGTTGCGGCACTGCCACCAGATCTTGCCGTCGCGGTGGAAGAAGTCGCCATCGGTGATGCGGCTCAACAGTTTCAGATAGCGGCGCTCGTGCTCGGCCTCAACCTTGGCGATGTTCTTGAAGGCGGCTGCCACAGCGGGGAAGCCCTCCTCGGCGGCTACCTCGGCGAACTCCTTGTAGAGGACATCCCACTCCTCCTTCTCGCCCATGGCGGCGGCCAAGAGGTTCTCGGGCGTCGTGCCGATCTTACCGGCAGGGTAGGTAGCCGTAATCTCCAAATCCCCCCCCTCGAGGAACTTGAAGAAACGCTTGGCATGCTCTTTCTCCTGCTCGGCAGTCTCCATAAAGACACCGGCGATCTGCTCGTAACCCTCCTTCTTGGCTACGCTTGCAAAAAATGTGTAACGGGTGCGTGCTTGGCTCTCGCCTGCAAACGCTTTCAGCAGGTTCTGCTCGGTACGGGTACCTTTCAAACTCTTCTCCATTGTGTTATTGTTTTTAGTGTGTGTTTTCGGTTTGTTTCGACAAAGGTAAGCAAATTTTTTGGTTTGTCAAGCAAACCGGCGATCGAGAGTTTTGATAGGGCTATCAGCGCGATTTATAGGCCTGTGTGTGGGACTATTTGCGCTCGGGTCGCTTCGGGAACCACCCCTTGCGGACACGCTCGCGTTGGTGAAACAGCTCGCCGATCGACCAGAACGACGAGGCGCCCCATACGGCCAGCAGCACCGACCAAAAGAACTGATCGATTAGGATTGACCCGATGGTCGAGAGTACCCCCATCAGGGCAAAGGCCCACCAACAGCCAACGCCAAAATAGTATTCGCCCTTGATCACCAACGGATGAAAGAGCCCGATAATGAGAAAAGTGGCAACGCCGACCACGATGCCCGTCAGGTTGTAAGTTGCAAGAAATTCCATCATAACGAGCGCAAAGATAGAAAAAGAAATTCGAATAGCGATCAGCGATCAGCAGTCAGCTCTCAGCTTTTTTTTAGGGATTTTAGGGGAGTTCGTGAAAATAAAGAATTTAGGGAAAAATCTTTAATTCCCTAAATTCTCTAATTGCTCTAAATATCACTTTTCTCTTTCCTCTGTTCTCTTTCCTCTTTTTAGAAGTGGTACTGCAACTGCAGGCTGACGCGGTTGGCGTGGTTCTTATCGTGGCTCATATTCTTGCGCGAACCGTAGAGGTACTCGGCAGCGATCGTGCAGCGCGGCGTGAGCGAGTAGAAGACATTGCCAAAGACATAGCGACCCTGCATATATTCGTCGGCGAAGGAGTAGCCCTTCTCACGATCGACATTGACCATCGAGAATCCGCCCGAAATAAAGAGCCGTTGCGAGAGGTTGAGCTGTGCGGCGGCCTGCCAGCCCCACATCGGCATCACCTCGATTGCATCGCCCGTCGCGCTCGGCAGGAAGTCCAGTCCCGAGTCGGTGAGGTCTTGGATGTAGGGGGTGATGCCCTTACCATAGACGCCGTTCATAAAGAGACGCAGCACGGGGAAGAGCTTGATCGTACCGCTCGCCTGCACGCCCCAGCCGAAGAGGCTCTTGTTGCGTGCATCGACCGTGTTGCGCACATACATATTGCGGAAGACGGCCGAGGCGCGGATGTGGCTGTCACGGTCGGCACCCCACGCATACTGCAGATAGAGGGGGATGTCGGGGATGCGTTGGCGCATCTTGAGATAGGTGTCGTTGTAGGTACCCGACACGGCCGGCATCTCGGCTGCTACGCCCATCGTCAGGTGGTCGTTGGCGAAGTCGAACTCGTAGCGGATCAGTGTGGCGAAGTTAAAGTTGTAGGCGTTGGGCCCTTGAAAGTCGATCGTCGTGGGGGCGGCCGTCAGGTCGCAGAAGGTGGTCAAATCCCGACCGAAGGTAAAGCCGCAGAAGGCGAGGTAGGCCGATCGCAGACGGGGCGTATAGCTGTTCTCGCCCGTGCCGCCACGGAAATCGCCGTCGATATAGATGATAACGGGTCCGAGCGTCTCGGTATGCGCCATCGCTTTGAGGTAGAGGCGTGAGGTCGAGGCATCCATCATCAGTTGCTGGCGGTTGTTGTAGTTGGCCGTCAGGGGGATGTCGTAGGGGATGAAGTCGCGGTTGTCGGAGATGCCGTCGAAGTCATACGAAGCGCGCAACGCCACAAAACCGCCCAATGCCAGCGAGTATTTGTGGTTGGGGGTCGAGAAGATAAACTGCGGTTTCTGCGGCTGTTGGAAACCGTAGCGGTGGGTGGTGTGGTAGGCATCGGTCGTCATCGCCATCGTCTGCAACTGATCGCAACACGAGTTGTCGATCTGCTCCTCGACGGCAATCAGATAGACCGTCGGCGAGTAGGGCTCGCTCTGCTGTTGTGTGACACGCTGTGCCGAGGCCGTAGCGGCCACGAGGAGGAAAC
The DNA here is from genome assembly GCA_964628945.1 of uncultured Alistipes sp. Lineage (GTDB taxonomy): Bacteria > Bacteroidota > Bacteroidia > Bacteroidales > Rikenellaceae > Alistipes. The sequence goes on from CAZVNR010000011.1 coordinate 34,535, forward strand.
CCATCAAAAGTCTAAATCGTTTCATACGCTCTAAAGAATTTGGTTTTTAATGCTGTTTGTTTTCATCATACTTGTTCGCCCCGCAGGGCTGTTCGGTCGAACTTTTTGCAAGATGTATGCCAAAGAGCAGACGACGCTCGGTCGGGGTGGCGAGAAGGGTTATTAA
>CAZVNR010000012.1:0-34249 GCA_964628945.1 uncultured Alistipes sp.
CCCCTCCTCGGCACCGAAGAGGTAGGCCGTGTCGAACCGCTTGGCCGTGTTGGCCTCTAACTGCTCGGGGGCGGTGCAGATGCGCAGCTCGACGGTCGTCTCGCCCCGCTCCTCGATGTAGCCGTCGTAGATCGCCCAGTCCCCCTCGTAGGGCTGCCAACGGCTGTCGATCAGGCAATCCAAGGTGGGCGATTCGAGCAGCCCCAGCTCGGCACTCACCACCTCGTTGGCTCGATTCTCGAGGATCGCCCAAGTCGTCACCACGCCGTCGATCGTGTAGCGCAGGCGGTACTGCGCCCCTTCGGTGTGGTCGAAGATGATCAGGCGGTAACGCTGGTTGTTGTTCAGCGCGTTGCGGCGATCCTCGTAGCGATTCAGCAGCTCGAAGCGCAGCTCGTTGTTCGGGCCGAGGTAGAGGCTGTCGAACCCCGTGAGGCGGGTACGCGAGGCGATGCGGTGTTCGGTCGTGTAGCGGATGCGGTGGTCGAATCCGATGGCGGCGGCCGAGGTGGGGCGGTAGCAGATCGCCCCGTCTGCATCCCGATAGAAACAGTTGCCGTTGTTGAAGAACTCGTAGCGTACCGTGCCCGTTTCGTCGGTCTGGTAGGGGGTGGCCGTCTCGACCAGATTACCGACCGAGTGAGCCTCGGAGTAGGGGTTCAGATAGACCCGCCCGAAGGCATCGGCCGTTGCCGAGGCGGTGGTCAGGCGACCGGCCAAGAAGCCGATGTGTGCGGCCAATGTCGCGCGTTGCTTCGTGGCGTAGGCGCCGCTGATGTAGAGCGAACGGAACAACTCGCTCTCGAAGAAGCGGCTGTCGATCGTGTAGCCCGCCTCGGCGAAGATGCGGCGCACGAGCGTCTCGGCGTGGAGGAAGGGGTGGTAGTCGTCGAGCGAAAGTACGCGCTGTGCCGTCAGCAGATCGGTCGAGTTGCTCTGCTCCTCGTAGCTGTCGCGGTGGATCGGAAAGAACTTCACGGGCTGCTCGTCGCGCCAACTGGCGCGGATGGTCGCCTCGTCGAGCCGAACCGTATAGTCGATGCCGAGCGCATCGAGCGGCTGCAGGGCGGCACGCGAGGCCCACGCAGCACCCCCTTCGCGCAGATCGACCGTGAAGGCTTCGTCGTCAGAGGCGAGGAGGCGGATCACCCCCTCGAAGAGCGTGGCACCCTCCGCCTCGAGGGCGGCGCGGTGGGTCGTGGCGTTGAACCGAGTGGCCGTCTCGGGGTCGCGCGGCCGACCCAAGAGGCGATTGTTGGTCGGCGTGGCGGGGAGCTTAAGCTGCAGCGTGCGCCCCTGTCGCACGGCCGAGAGGTCGGCCAAACGATCCCCTTCGTCGCTCGGCAGGGTGATCTGCTCGGCGGGCAGATCGGCCGTAAGACCGTCAATCAGGAGCCTCATAAGCGCGTGGTTTTAATCGTGGGACGAATCGTGACGGTGAGCTGCTGTTGGCCGCTCTGCTGCTCGATCGAGGCCGATTCTGTCAGTAGATCGACCGGCGTGTAGTCGGTGCCGGTTACACGCCACACCTCCTCGGCGGCGAGCAGCTCGGCGAATGTTGCGCAGTGCTCCGGCAGCTCGTGGGCCGAACGCAGTTGCCACCGCTCCTCGCGTTCGATCGAGGCCAACTGCACCCCCTCGCCGTCGGCAGCCCGCTCCTTGCGCACGATCCACTCCTTGCGGGCAAGGGTCGGAAAGGTGTAGTGGTCGATACCGCCCATCGGGTTGCGCCACGCCAAACGCACCGCCTCCGTTCCGTATGATTGAAGGATCGTGTAGGTGAAGCGGCCGTAGTCGCCGCAATCGACCTTGATGTAGGCCGCCTCGGGGAAGTCGGCCGCCGCCAGACGGAAGAGCACGACACCGCTCAAGTAGCTGTCGTACCGCTCGGTGGTGGTGCCGTTGCGCCCCTCGGCCGTGACGGTGATCGTTGTCGGAGCATCGGTGAGGAGGGTCAGCTCGTCCCACTCGTCGGAGGCCAAGAACCGCTTTTCGGGACGGGTCGTGCAGCGGGCAGGGGCGGTCACCGCCTCGTCGGAGGCGAAGTAGGCGCGGGTCGTGGTGGTGATGAGCTGACCGTCGCACGATGCCTCAAGACGCATGCGCACCAAGCGGTCGGTGGCCGCGAAGAGCCCCGTTGCACCACCCGTCGGTGTGTAGTGCACGACACGACGAACGAGGGGCGCGATGTCGATCGTCGCTTCGGTCTGATCGACGATCCGTTTCGTGGCGAGCAGCGTGCCGTCATCGGTGAGGATGCGCAGCTCGGCCGGTGAGGCCGTCATCCCTGCGAGGGTGACCGGCAACGGCCCGCCGATCGACAAAAGCGGATCGGGAAGGGAGGAAAAGTAGATCATAACAATAAAATTTAGAGGTGAAAGGTTCTGCGGCAGTTGCTGTGAACAAACTGTCGAAAAGTGTGTTAATAGCTGTTGATAGCGCGTTGATAGTCGCCCGTTATTAGCTGATGTTCAGCGAGATGTGATTTGTTGATAACTCGGTGCGACGGATGGTTTCTTGTTGATTGGCTCGACAAAGATACAACTGCGCAACCCCCCTTGTCAAGAGGCAGAGGCATTTTTTCTATTTTTTTTAGAAGATTTTTACGATTTTTGTGTATTTTTGTACGATTAAACCTTATTATAGACTTTTTGTAAAATGGACGATGGTCATAGTTGCACGCATAGTAGCAGCGTCGTATCGCAATACGATGCCCATGTGCTATGGGTTGCGCGGAGCCGAGGTGCTTCGTGCCCGATCGTCGTCGCTCTACCGTAATCAGCTCAACAGAGCACTTAATCACTGTTGGGACGACGGGCTCAAGTGCGAACCCGCTCCCAATCCCGGCTGAAGAGGTTAGCGAACCCGTGCGGGGTTCGCCATAGGTGAAGCAACACAAGAAACAGAATCAGCCACGATTAAGCGACCTATGCAATGATTACGATCTACCTCAAGCAATACAACAAGATTATCCGCAACGCCGATGTCCGCCTCTTCGATGAGTTGGGCTACGACGATATTCTCTGGATCGATATGATGCAGCCCACGATCAAGGAGCAACGCGCCGTCGAGAGCTTCATCGAGATCAGCCTCCAGACCCGTCAGCAGGTCGAGGAGATTGAGTCCACCTCGAAATACTCCGAGAACGAGAATGCGATCATCTCGAACTCCAACTTCTTCATCCCGACGGGCGACTCGTTCCTCGTCGAGCCGATGTCGTTCATCATCTCGAACGAGGGCGTGCTGGTCTCGGTGCGCAACACCGAGTCGCGCACCTTCCGCGAGACCGAGAAACGCCTCCAAATGAACTACCGCAGCTACTCGACCGGCTACCACATCTTCATCTCGCTGTTGGAGGTACGCATCGACTTCGATGCCGACCTCGTGGAGTTTGTGGCCAAGCAGGTCGCCTCGCTCTCGAAGGACATCAACACCGAGGACTCGATCGACAAGGAGGTATTGCACCGCATCAGTGCCCTGCAGGAGAATACGATGTTGCTGCGCGAGAATATCTTCGACCGCCAGCGTGTCCTCTCGGGCATCTTGCGCTCGGAGCGATTCCCGAACGATATCTATCCGCGCCTGCAGCTGATGATCAAGGATGTCAATTCGCTGATCAACCACGCCGACTTCAGCTTCCAGCGTTTGGACTATATTCAGGATGCAGCGTTGGGTCTGATCAACATCGAGCAGAACGGTATCGTCAAGATCTTCTCGGTGGCCTCGGTGATCTTTATGCCCGCGACGCTGATCGCCTCAATCTACGGTATGAACTTCCAAGTGATGCCCGAATTGAGCTGGAAACTCACCCTCGCCAACGGCTGGACACTCCCCGTCGGCTACCTCTTCGCCCTCGGCCTGATGATCCTCTGCTCGGCCTTTACGATCTGGCTCTTCCGCTATAAAAAGTGGTTGTAGGACGGAGCATTTAGTACTCAGCGGTCAGCATCAGCTTTTAGAGAGCAAAGAGCAAAGAGATGGGCTGGCGCGACGGGAAAGGGAATTTAGTGAGTTTAGTGAATGTAGCGAGGTCACTCCCTAATCTCTTTAACTTCCCTAAATTCCCCCCCCCCAAAAGAACCGACCGCAACTCATTTGCTGCGGTCGGGGTATTAGGTCGCTTTGTTAGTATGGTTTCAGCATATTTTCCGGTATGGCCTCTGTTGTGAAAAGCTCCAACATCTCTTGACGGCTTTTGCCGGCACTATAAACAATCTGCACCGTAGAAGAGCTGTTTGCACGCTCTAAAATCAGCGTTCCAGCCTGATAGTACAACACGGTGATCACCTCATTGTCGTATGTGAGCGTTTTATCTATTTCGTTCATAACATACGGATAGTCCAAATAGAGCAATACACCACCATAGTTACCGGTCGAATCGCTAAAACAGGTGCGTACAGTTTGGTCATCCAAAAAGAGATAATTTGGCAGTGGTGATCCACCTCTCCAGCCATCCATGCTCGACCACTCCGACTCGCCGACATATTTAATGCGCGATACGGAGAGGTGCTGTATGAAGCCCTTGTTTTTGGTATCCTCTTTGAAGGCTGCCCAATTCACCGCATTCGTTTGTTGTATCAGCCAATCAATGCCCCCGTCAACAGTGAGCACCTCCGCTACCGGCATTTCGGCGAAATTCACCTCATTCGAGGCCTCCTCGTTGCACGCCGCAAAACCGATCACGGCGGCGAATAGAATCAAATGTTTTTTCATAAAGGATTCTCTTCTTCGAATCGACTTGTGCACTCGTCAATATTTACATACTCAGAGAGGGTCTGCTCACAATCATCACAAACACGCAGCAAACAGCCATCCAATTTACCATAGTGATTCGTACAGGTAATAAAGATCAGATCATCCACATAAGCTCTCACTTCTATATTGGTAGGATCATAGAACGCCCACTCCCAAACAGCTTTGCTTAAATCACCCTCATAGGTGTAGTTCTTATAAACCTTATCTACGGGTTCCCCGTCCTTCAACAATACACCCGAAATATAGTACTGCCAATGGGTGCGCAGGGTGTTTTCGTTGATCCAAAGAAGATAACAAGGCGAAGCTCCAATGAGTAAACCCGACTTCCAGCAACCATCTTCGATATAGAATTCGTTCGTATCACGGAATAGTACTTTACCCGATTTCAGCAAATCGGCTACATCGTTTGTATCGCACGGCTTCGATATGCTGATCAGATACTCAATACCACCCTCTTGTGTGGCAATTTCTTCGGTCGGCATCCCCTCAAACGGATTGGGCTGCTCGTCGCTACTCTCACACGCCGCAAAACCGATCACGGCAGCGAATAGAATGAATAGTTTTTTCATAGCATTACTCTGTTTCCAGTTCCTCAATCAAAGACTTAAACTGTTCCGAGGCATTCCGCGTGCACGCGGCAAACACCTCTTGTCGAATCGCACGCAAAACCCAAACCTGCAATTGTTCCTCACCGGTTGCTGAGGTGTAGCTCACAACAATTTTATTTTCAAGATGTGCTACAGCCCGAAGATTCAACCTCTTTTCACCTACCACAAAAGCCATAAGGGCACCCTCCCAAGCGTTCGCCTGTTTGTTTTGCCACTCGAAATAGCGAGGCTCCTCTGTTCCCTCTTCACCGAATATATTGGCGTAGCACATGCGCAATCGACCTCCGTCCATCGCCGCTATGAATAGATCGGATGTGTAGGGCGTACCAAACCAATTAAACGGTTTCCACACTCCATCTTCCTTACGATAATAGGTACATTCATAGCCATCTATCTGCAACACGCCATTCTGCATCTGCTCATGAATCGCCGCAACATTCACATTGCCATAGGCCGAGAGGAGATACTCCATTCCACCCTCAACATTCAGCACCTCGTCGGTTGACATTTTACTAAAATCCGGATCCAAAGTGCCACTCTCCTCGCTACACGCCGCAAAACCAATCGCGGCGGCGAATAAAATCAAAAGTTTTTTCATAAAGCTAAAGATTTATTGTTTGCTTTTCACCCTTATAAACGGTGAAAAACAGAAAATACTGCGTCGATTCCTTGATTATTTTTGCACTTTTTGCAAAATTAGCGATTGAATAGCAAAAATGCAAATAATAAAGCGGGATTTTGAAGAAAAATTAGCATTTTACTGTCAGCTTGGCCGGCGCGATAGGAAAAATGTCATTCCGAACCCTTGCGAACCGATTGGGTAGAGTAGCACAGAAACAATCCGTCGCAAGGTGAGGAATCTACCACATTCAATAAGGTAGATTCCTCGTCGCCTCCGGCTCCGTCGGAATGACATCTAATGGTCGGCTTTGGGTTGGCGCGACGGAAAAGGGTGAATACTGCGAGATAGTTCAAAAAATAATTTTGAATTTCTGAAAAAACTTTTCCTATCTTTGTAGCGTGAAACCGCACCACGCCGTCGAGCGACATAGACGGCGATAATCAGAAAAAAATAGTAACACACCTATTTCCGACGGGCTGCCGAAGCCTGTGCAGGGCGGATTGTGTCCGCTTCGTTCTTTGACATTTCGGCAGCCGCGGGAGCCATTGTTTCACTTTAATTTTTGGTGTGTTATGAACAACAACAAGCAAAACTACCAACTGGTTGCCCGTATGCAGGGTAGCCGCCTGCTGCTCAATGCAGCCCTTCGTGACGAGTTGGCTCGCCACTACGACCGCCGTATCGCGCAGATCGCACGCCGTGAACGCGATCGCAACCGCCGCGCCCACCGTCTCGCGTTGGAGTGCGAACGCAAGGGGGATTTCCTGTTGCAGACGGGCAAGGCTGCGGCAGCACTGCGTGCCTACCTCGATGCCGCCGTTTGGGCACTTGACGGCGAGTACTACGATTGGGATCGCACGCAGCTCCCCGCCTATCGGCTCTACCTTCGGTCGGTCGAGCTGCTCGACAAGATCGAACGCTGCGCCGCCTCCGATCCGCGCCTCCGGCAGCTGATTGCCGGTGATCGGATGCTCGATCTGCTTAAAAGCGATCACGCCGAGTGGGAGGGGATCTACGGCGATTATTAATTAACGAGTGAGGGCATCGAACCAACCGGTCTGATGCCCTCGCTTTATTCGTCAGAACGAGATACCTACCCGAAAGCCGAGGTTCGTCAGGCCATCGACCTTGTAGCTTAAGACGCTGCCGCTGTTGGTGGCGTAGCTGAAGTAGAGCGCTGCGTGGAAACCGAAGCGCATATCGGGGCGCGGGAAGATCGAAACGCCCACCTCGGGGGAGAGGTAGAAACCCCACGCCTCGTCGTATTGCTTATAGATGTAATAGTAAGAGGAGAACTGTGTCCACGCGGCACCCAATTTCATTCCGACATAGGGTTGGAACACATCGTCCGTCAGCCAGTTGTAGCGACCCGCTACGCCGAACGGCAGTTGGAAGACGGCGTGTTTTTGGCTCGTCGTGAGGGCACTGCCGTCGGCGAGTTGCAGCGTGCGACGGCTGACCGACTCGAAGTTGGTCTGGTAGTTCAGGAAGCCGCCGATGGTGATGGCCTCGGTGAGGAAGTAACCGCCCTCGAGGTTCATACCCCATCCCGAGCTGTCGCCGGCAAAGTCGTTCGAGAGGGGGATGCCGACCTGCCAATCGACATTGAAATAGGCATCGGGGAGCACCTGTGCCGAGCTCTTCGGGGCGGCGACAAGGAGCAGCAGCACGACGGCTGCCGACTTATAGATCGTAGTCAAGTGTTTCATAGTGTGCAAGGTTTTTCGGTGTTACTTTTTCAGATAGGGCGACTGCTCGAAGGCCTGATCAATGGCATTGACCGCCTTGGCAATATCGAGTTGGTTCGCGCCGCGCACAAGGCCGCTGATGTAGCCGTTCCAGAGGATCGGGAGCTTGCGCGTGGTCGTGTCGCCGCGCTTCAGGTCGATCATCTCGATCAGCAGCGAACCGGTCGTGTAGCCGTAATAGATTGCAAACGGATAGTACCACCCCGACCAGTAACCCCAGTAGTCGGGTGCCCAGTAGTAGGGGTAATCCCACCACCAGTAGGGGTTGTTGTAGCCCGTGAAGTAGGTGGTCTCCTCGATATAGCTCAATTGGAAACCGGCATCGGCCGTTTGGCGTAAAGCGCCATCCGTCAGACGCGTATAGCCGCGCCCGGTCATCTCATCGACGATCGTGCCGATCAGGGTGAGGGCATCGCCGTCCTTCCAATATTTGGCCGTGCGATTCCCTTCGTTGTCGCTCACCTGCGAACCGATCAGCAGGATGCTGTCGGGGATGTAGTAGGTGTCGAGGGTGGTGAAATCGGCGTTGCGATCGTGCGCCGTATAGACCAGATACTCGCTCCTCAGCTTCGAGGTCGAGGGGTCTTTTTGGCACCCCGTCAGGAGCACGGCTCCGAGTAGCGGCACCACAGAAAGGAGATGTTTGATTTTCATTTGCTTGATCTGTTTTAATGGTGTTTTACTTTGTCAAGCCGACGAAAATCAAAATCTGTACCAAAAGAGCGAGCGTGTTGTTGTACGGCTTTTCGAGTCTCTTTCGATCGCATTTCGGTTGCCTGCGTGAAACAATACTGGAAGGACTGGGAGTTCTGTGAGTTTCAGGTCGCGCAAGCCAAAACAGGAGGGTCGTTAGCACCGACAAGGGAGCGAAGCGACCAAGCCTCCCCTCTCAAGGGGAGGCTTGGAGGGGTTGTCTATATTTTTTTAATTTTATTGATACGCCTCCTACTCGATTCCGTGTTTCTGTTTCCAGCGCGGGTAGTCGCGTTCGATCAGTTTTTCGGGGTTCTTCGTGTACCAGCCGTATCCGATGCGGCGGTTCGGGGTGACGCCGTCGAGCGAGTAGAGGCGCACGAAGTCGTACATACCGAAGATTGGGCGGTCGGTGGTCAGCTCATAGAAGCGTGCCCACAGGTCGCGGGCGCCCTCCTTCGGGACGGTGATACGATCGACCCACTCGCCCTCCTTGATGATCGGCACATAGTCCAAATCGGGGATGCGGTGCGTGTCGAACCACTTTACACCCGCCTCCACCGAGCGGACGATGCGCTCCCACATCGCAGGGTACTCGGCGGGGATCTCCTGCGGCTCGATCTGCATCAGCAGCTCCAAGATCCCGACCGACTCCGAACCGCTGTACGAGGGGAACTCATAGGCGCGAGCCTGTGCAGGTTCGAGCGTGACGGGGTCGTGCTGCGCACACCACACGGCAAGCGGCGCATCCCCCACGCGGCGATCGCCGAGCACACGACCCGAGGCCGTTTCGTGGAGCACATACTGCTCGTAGCGGCCGTCGATCTGACAGTTGAGAATACACTCCACCCCCTTGAAGAAGAGGCGTTTGGCGGTCTGCTGCTGCTTTTTGTCCGTGAGCGGTTTCCAGAGCGGATGCCCCTCATAGATCTCTTTGAGGATCGTCATAATATTGACGATCGCGTCGTCGTTGAAGTTGATGTTGGTGATGTAGTTGCGCCCCGAGACGGGATCGTGGATGCCGTAGGCCTCCAAGCAACGCTTTGTGAGGGGATAGAACATCGGCCAGCCGCCGTTGTCGTACTGCGCCTCCTCGATCAGGCGGAAGGCGCGGTCGAAGGCCTTCTTGTAGCGTTTGTTGGGTTGGGCAGCCTGCATCCGCGCCAAGAAGCGCATCTCGGTCGTTGTGCCGTTGTTGTCGAAGATCGACGAGCCGATCTCCTTGTAGCGGGCGAGTTGCTGCTTCTGCTGCTCGCTCATATCGTGCCACGGGATGTTCTTGAACCAACCGCCGCTCGGCAGCTGGGCATCGAGCACCTTCTCGGCCACCTCGGCAGCCTCCGCCGAGGCGTACCACTCGGCCGGCATACGGGTCGCCAAGCGGCCCCACTTTCGGCGCACCGATTCGTGCACCTGTGCGGTGAGCATCGAGGCTGTCAGCAACCCCAACAACAAGAGGGTCAATCGTTTCATAGGCAGGTTGGTTTTAGGATGTTTTAGGATGGTTCGTGTCGGTTCGGTTTAGCGGTAGCGGTGCGAGATGAGGTTCATAAACTCCTCGCGCGTGCGGTGATCCTTGAGGAAGATACCCGTGAAGGCGGAGGTGGTGGTGGCCGACTGCTGCTTCTCGACGCCGCGCATCTGCATACACATATGCGAAGCCTCGATCACGACGGCCACACCCATCGGGTCGAGTGCCTCTTGGATGCAGTCACGAATCTGCACGGTCAGTCGCTCCTGCACCTGCAGACGGCGGGCGAAACACTCCACCACGCGGGCGATTTTCGAGAGCCCCGTGATGCGACCGTTGGGGATGTAGGCCACATGTGCCTTGCCGTAGAAGGGGAGGACATGGTGTTCGCACATCGAGTAGAACTCGATATCCTTCACCAAGACCATCTGCTTGTACTTCTCGTTAAACATCGCCGAGCGCAGGATCTCCAGCGGGTCTTGCGCGTAACCCTTCGTCAGGAAACACATTGCTTTGGCCATCCGTTCGGGGGTCTTTATGAGCCCTTCGCGCTCGGGATCCTCGCCCAAAAGGCGCAAGACGGCCGTATAGTGTTTTTTCAGCTCTTCGATCGTTTTCGGATCGTACAGCTCCTCTTTTTGGTAATTCAATTGCAGTTCGTCCATCGGTTTTTTACTCTTTACGATGCAGATAATCAACTAATTTGCGTACCGCACGGCCACGATGCGAGATGGCGTTCTTCTCCTCGCCCGACATCTCGGCGAAGGTGCGATCGAACCCCTCGGGGACAAAGAGCGGATCGTAGCCGAACCCCTCCGTACCCGCCTCGTGGTCGATGATGCGCCCCTCGACGATCCCCTCGAAGAGGTGCTCTTTGCCCCCCTCGATCAGGCAGATCACCGTGCGGAAGCGGGCGCGGCGGTTGTGCTCGCCCGCCAAGTTCTTCAACAGCAGCCGATTATTGGCCGCGAAGTCGTGGCCGTCGGTGGCGTAACGCGCCGAGTGTACACCCGGGGCCCCGCCCAACGCCTCGACCTCCAAACCCGTATCGTCGGCGAAGCAGTCAAGTCCCGTCCGCTCGTAGAGGTAGTGCGCCTTCTGTGCGGCGTTGCCTTCGAGCGTTTCGGCCGTTTCGGGGATCTCCTCCTCGATGCCGCACATGCGGGGTGTCACCAGCTCGAAGCCGTCGCCCAATACGGCCTGTACCTCGCTCAATTTGTGGGCGTTATTGGTTGCAAAGATGATTTTCATATTTCTTTGTTTTTGGGAATACTGGGAGTTCTGGGAATGCTGGGAATTTTACAAAATTCGCTACCCTCTCTTTGCTCTTTACTCTTTGCTCTTTGCTCTTTTTTGGGGTTTATCTGCCAACTTCCATCTTCTCCAAACGGTCGTCCAACTCCATCTTGTCGATGATCGTCTTGACCAAGCGATCCATCTCGCCCCCCTCGGAGTAGTCGGCAGGGCAGACATGGTTCACGCGGTTGTCGTGGATCAGCGCGGCCATCTCCTTGCGGGCGCCCTTCTGTTCGGGGTTGAAGACGGCGATCGAGTGGCCACCCGAGTTCTTCACGAGGCGCATACAGGGGATGTCGGTCGTACCGTCACCCACATAGATCATATGCTTGAAGGGGACGGGACGGTCATCCTCGGGGATGTAACGATTGACCAACTTCGAGTCGAAGACCGACTCCACACCCTTGTTGATCTTGAAGATAAACTGTGTCTTATTGGTGTAGTTCACCGCTACAGCCGGCCAGTAGGCGATCCCATCGACATCGTAGAGGAACGAGCAGGCGTAGATCTTGCGGAACTCGTGGGCAATCTCCGTCCCCTCGATGATCTCGGTCAGTCCCGACGAGTTGATGTAGTGCAGGATGCGGATGCCGCGCTCCTCGCCGTAGCGGTTGATGCGCCCGAACCACTCCTTCACGCCGCGATAGAGCTCCACCTTGCGTCCCGACTCTTGGAACGCCTCGCGCCGCAGCGACAACCCCTTCGATTTCGCCTCTTGGATCATCCGCGCCATGTAGGTCAGCACCATGTCGGCATCCTGCTGCTCGGCCAAGTCGTTGGCTTCGCTCCAAAACTCCTTGTTGCTCTTGCCGACGGCGGGGATAAAGTCATACTCCTGCATATTCCCGGGCGCCAGCGTGCCGTCAAAGTCGTAGATCAGCGCGATCGTAAAACGGGGGTTCTCCATATCAAAACACATTAATCGTTCAAAGATAAGGATTTTCAAATTCAAAATGCAAAATTTAGAATTCAAAATTATTTTTTTTGATCTATCTCGCAGAATTCCCAGCTTTCTCGGTATTCCCAGCCCTCCCCCAAAAAAACAGCGCGGGTATTGTTTTTGAACATCCGCGCCGAAAAGGTTCCTGCAAAGGAAAAGAAAAGTCTGTTACTGCTCCGCCGAGAAGTCGTACTCCTCAATCGCATCGGCGTAATCACTCCACTCATTCTTGTAAGCGGTAATTACGCTGTCATCGTCCGATGCCGGCACATAGATTTTACGCCCTAAGGCATTACCTTCAAACATATTATCTTTACCCATAGGCGGGTTATCGCGCTTGCAATAGATACTTGTCAAACTACTGCATTCTGAAAATGCGCCGATTCCAATCATGGTGACACATTCAGGGATTGTAACATTGGTAAGCTTTGTGCAGTTCATGAACGCATATGATCCAATTGAACCAATACTTTTGGGTAGCGTGATACTCTGAAGCCCAAGAGAATAAAACACGCTATGTCCTAGATTTGTGACATCATTATCAAATGTAATTATACCTTTACCAGTGTTAGCATCCCACTTGTTGGATATGATGTTGGCGTTAAAATTAGCGCTAAAGACATTGGATTTGTTCGGTGTAATCTTTTCATCTGCAGTGTACCAGATTTCGTTATTTGTTGGGGCGGTATGTTCTCCTTTCTCGAAGTCATAAGGTACCATGTGATAGGTATAGTTGCTCCAATATTCAGCATTCTCATATGCTCGAGTCGAGCCAACAGGCACATAAAGTCTAAGTGAAGCGTTCCCACTAAAAATTCTGTAACCACTCTCCGGTGGCGTAGTTGGCATGCAATAGATGGTTGTGAGATTGGTGCAATCAGCGAATGCAGAATATCCAATCGTTGTAACACTATCGGGAATCGTCACCGAGGTCAGCGAGGAACAATCTGAGAATGCACTATCTCCAATCGTCGTTACGCTGTTGGGTATCGTTACCGAGGTTAATGCTGCACATCCACAAAATGATTCGGCCGCAATAGTTTGCAAACTACTCGGCAGGGTTACACTGGTAAGATTGTCACAATTACGGAATGCTCCAACTTCAATCTTTGTTACACCATTGGAAATAACATAGGTGTTGCCTGAAGCCTCTGCGTAGGCAAGAAGAATGTTGTCCTTGATAATACATCGATTATCAGAAGAAGCAAATTTGCCATAAAAATTTGCGAGACTGGAGCAATTGTTAAATGTGTTCATCCCAATATCTGTTACACTATTAGGAATCGTAATGCTTGTAAGCGACACACAACCATAGAACACATGAACATCTATTATCTCCACTCCATTAGGTATAGTGATGCTCGTGAGATTTGAACAACAATTAAAGGATTTTCGGCGAATCGTCTTCACCCCATTAGGAAGAGAAATGCTAACCAAAGCGCTCTCATTTAGGAATGCATTATCTCCAACCTTTGTCACCTCCCCATCAAATTTCAAGACACCTTTTTGTGTTTCGCTGTCGTAGGTGGATTGATTGGCCAAATAGGTCGCACCAAAAGCATCTGTATCGCGGGGTGTCACCTGCTCCGTTGCCGTGTACCAAATCTGATTGCTCGGTACGGCCAACGGGAAGTCGTACTCTACGATCGCATCGGCGTAATCGCTCCAACCGTCAGCTGTTTTGTAAGCATTGATAATGCTGTCATCCTCCGATGCAGGCACATAGAACTTTCGGTCAGATACATTAGACCCAAATACATCTTGACCCAATGCTGGAGGTGTGGTTGTTTTGCAATAGAGTGATGTTAGCGAAGAACACCATCCGAATGCCCAATCCCCAATCGTCACAACACCTTCGGGAATTGTTACCGATGTCAGCGAAGAATAATTCGCGAATGCTCTTTTCCCAATCGTCGTAACACTGTTGGGAATTGTATAGGAGGTCAATTCGGCTGGTGCAAAAGAATTAAGCACACCATCCACAATCAAGCAACGCCCATCACTTGATGCGAATTTACCCTTAAACTCTTTGAGTGCATCACATCCCGCGAATGCACACTCTTCAATCGTCGTAACACTCTCGGGGATAGTCACCGAGGTTAGCGAAGAACAATCCTCAAATGCGTAATCTCCAATCGTCGTTACGCTTTCAGGCATAGTCACTGAATTCAGTGAAGAGCAACCGTTAAATGCATCCTCTTCAATCGTTGTAACACTCTCGGGGATAGTCACCGAGGTTAGCGAAGAACAACCATAAAATGCCTCGACTCCGATGGAAGTCACTGTGTTTGGAAGAACAATAGTTTTTAAAGTCTTGTTGCCAAGATAGTGAGGTTCGTATTTTGTCACATCCCCATCAAATGAGATCACAATTTTGTCACCTTGCGATGCATGCGAAACAATATTTGCCCCAAACATATCATAGGGGTCATATTGGCCGTTTTTCGTAATATCGTATGGCAACCCGCTGATCGTCGTGTACCAAATCTGATTATTGGGAATCACTACCTGCTGCTCGGCTTGGGTGTTCTCCTCAAACTCGCTCTCGTCGATCGCTTGGTCGCACACCACGGCAAAAGTAGGCATTTGCAGATACTCGTTGCGCGTGATCACGCGCTGCTTCGAGGTCGATTGGATATGCCCCTTGCCATTATCGCCCTTGATCGTGATCGTAAAGCCGCCCTCGAAGGTCGTCGGCGGAATGGCGATCCAGAAGAGCGTGGGATTGTTCGCATCCTCGCTCAACACCACCCCCTCGCCGCAATCGAGTACCACGCCCTCGGTGGCCGTGTCAGCCATCGCAACGCTCGGATCGGCGTTGTATTCCGCCGTGATCGTTGCTGCACCCGACAGCTTCTCTTGTTGGTTACCCTTGATAGAGATTGCCGTAACGGTCACATCATCGCCATAGAGTTGCAGTTTGAGGAAGCCACAGATGTTTCTGAAATAGAGAAAAGTGTCCGAAGTACTCGACGAAGTCGCCACCATCGGATTGGCTCCTTGACCATAGGTGTCGCCCTCGCCATACTTTTGCAACTTGGGGAAGATATAGTTCACCTTGCCCGCAATATCATCGAACGAGGTCGAGGCGGCATAGGGATAGACGGCGCGAATCTCCTCGATCGGATTACCCGTGCCGAGCTGATAACTCACCTGCGAGAAGGTGCCACTGTTTGCTCCCGTTTTACCGTCGAAGCCATAGCGTTGGTTGAGCGTATTACCTAAAAAGGCCGAAATCTCGTCGTCGGCGTGCCAACGCATATATTTCGCTTGTTCGAGATAGGTTCGCGAATCTGACTCATCGGCAATCTCGGCGTAAAGGACAGGAGCCTCCATTGTTACAAAACGCTCCTCTTCGACAATCGGCTGCGAGCAGCCTGCCAACATCGTCAGCAGCACTGCGAATAAATAAATCCGTTTCATCTGCTTGCCCTGCTACTACCAGTCATCACCAACTACACCGCCGCCGATCTCCTCACCGCCGCCCGAACCGTTGTTCGGATTGTTCTCATCGCCGTCGGAGTCGGCAAAACCGGCCTCCACCACTACATCCAGCACCTCGACCTCGGGCACCTCATAACGAACTTTTTTCATTGTCAAAAAGTTTTAGGTTACCACTCTCAACTCCTAAAATGGTGATTTATAAAAATAAAGAAAGTGTGGAGTCGATTAGTTTATACGATTGGAGGTTCTGGAATACCTTACTGCGAATAAACAATACCCCACACTCGTATTGAGCATAGGGCAAAAACACCCCTGATAAATCAATACGGAGTGACGAGTGTGTTGCTTACCTCGCAGTAATTGTGAAATTTTCCAGATTTCCAATCGAGGATAAAAGCTAATACACTTTCATCAAAATATGTATGCAATCCACAAAGATTGCAGAGCAAAATTAAGCAATGTTTTTCAAATAGTCAACGGATCGTCTAAAATTCAGCATACTAACGCATAAAACAAATCGTCGCCATCGCCTCACAGCCATTATATGTGGCGTAAAATTTGCAAAACGGGGGCGAATCCACTATTTTTGTAGGCAAGAAATACTTTTGACTATGGATTTTAAGACTTTAATTACGAAGCGTCGTTCGATTCGTAAATACGACACTCGTCCCATTCCGCAGGAGGTGGTCGATCGCCTTGTGGCCGCCACGCTCACGGCTCCCTCGTCGCGCAACTCGCACTCGACCCACCTCTTGGTGATCGACGATCCGACGGTGATCGCCGAGATGGCCGCGATGCGCGACTACGGCTCGGCTTTTATGAAAAATGCCCCCTTGGCGATTGTCGTGATGGGCGATACGACTGTGACGGACAAGTGGTTGGTGAACGCCTCGATCTCGGCGACGATGTTGCAGTTGGCTTGTGTTGATGAGGGGCTGGGTTCGTGCTGGGTGCATGTCGATGGCTCGCTCTGCCTGAAAGATCAGCCCGACGGCCCGAAGGCAGACCAATACCTCCGCAAACTCCTCCCGATCCCCGACCACTTCAACATTCTCTGCGCCGTAGCGATCGGCTACTCCGACTTCACACCCGCTCCGCTACCCGAATGGGATGCCGCAGGGCATGTGCATAAGCTGTAGAGCAAAGAGTAAAGAGGAGAGAGCAAAGAGAGATTTGAAATTCAAAATGAGGGGCTGACGCGGTACAAAATCGCGCCAGCCCAATTTTTAATTCTTCATTTTTTTATTTTTAATTTGCGAATGGGTCTTCTTCGGGCATCGGCCACGCCGAAACGACCTTGCACCGCTCGCCCGTGCGGGAGTGGATCTTCAGCTCCGTGATGCGGCCATCCTTCCACGCCATATCAATCTCGTAGCCGCCGCGTGCCACCAATCCCTTCACGCTGCCCGAACGCCACGCCGTCGGTACGGCCGGCATCAGGCGGATGAAGCCCTCGTGGCTCTGCATCAGCATCTCGCAAACGCCCGCCGTGAAGCCGAAGTTGCCGTCGATCTGGAAGGGCGGGTGGGCATCGAAGAGGTTGGCATAGAGGCCGCCGCCATCCGACTGCAGCTGCTCGGGGCCAAAGCCGACGGGGCGCAAGAGCGTACCGATCAGGCGGAAGGCGCGCTCGCCATCCTGCAGGCGTGCCCAGAGGTTGATCTTCCAGCCGCTCGACCAGCCCGTCGCCTCGTCACCTCGAATCTCGAGCACCTTACGCGCGGCGGCGAAGAGTTCGGGATTGGCGGGGGTGATCTGACCGAAGGGGTGCAACGACACGAGGTGTGTCACATGGCGGTGGTGAATATCCTGATCCATAAAGTCTTTGTTCCACTCCTGCAGACGACCAAACGCCCCGATGCGGAAGGGCAGCAGGTGTGCCAAGCGGTCGCGCAGCGTGTCGCAGAGCGGCCGATCTACGCCGGCCAACTCGGCCGCCGCGAGGGTGTTCTTGAACAGCTCGCGGATCATCGACATATCGCCTGTCGAGCCTTGCGATACGCCGCAGGCCTGCTCCGTATTCGGGACAATAAAGAGGTTCTCGGGCGAGGTGCTGACGGGGGTGATCCAGTACCCCTCCTTATCCTTGATCAGCCAGTCGAGGTAGAACTCCGAAGCCCCCTTCATGATTGGGTAGGCGTACTCCGCGAGGTACTTCTTGTCGCCCGTGTAGGCGTAGTGCTCCCACAGATGCGACGAGAACCACGCCCCCATCATCGGCCAGAAGACCGTTGCGGCACCGCCGTCGTTGGGGTAGGTCTCGCGCCAGATCGAGCAGTTGTGGTGCCCCACCCAGCCGCGACGATGGTACATATCGCGTGCCGTCTCGGCTCCCGTTTGGGCACACTCGCCGATCATCCGCAGGAACGGCTCGTGGCACTCCGAGAGGTTCGTCACCTCGGCCGGCCAGTAGTTCATCTCGACATTGATGTTGGCCGTGTAGCCGCTGTTCCACGAGGGGATCATATCCTTGTTCCAGATCCCTTGCAGGTTGAGCGGCTGCCCGCCCTCACGCGAACCGCTGATCATTAGGTAGCGGCCGTACTGGAAGAGCAGCGCGATGAGTGCCTGATCTTTCGGTGCGCCGGTGTGGCGTGTAGCCGCAGCGTAGCGCAGGATGCGCTGATCGGTCGGCAGCAGCTCCGCCTCGGGATCCGTAGGGAGTGTGAGCGACATCCGGCCGAAGAGCGATCGGTAGTCCGCCTCGTGGTCGGCGAGCATCGCCGCATAGGGCCTCTTTTGCGCCTTTTTCAGGTAGTTGTCGGCCTTTTTTGCGGCATCGACCCCCTCGCGCGAAGGGCTCTTGAAGGGGCCGTTGTAGCTCGTTGCGGCCGAGAAGATCAGCACGATCTCCTTCGCCCCGCGGATGCGGAGCTGGTCACCGAGGTGGGTGATCTCGGCCTTCGGGTCATCGACCCGCACCGCCAAGCGGCTCTCGAAGAACATCCCCATTCCGTCGATGTCGTCGCCGTAGAGAATGCGCGGCTTACCCGTGCGCGAACCATCCTCGTTGAAGAGGTAGCGGTGGCGTGCCTCGTGCCCCCACGCCTCGAAGTCGGAGTAGTTGCGGCGATCGACCCGCCCGGGTGCCTGACCGCTCATCGAGAGCAGGCGGCGGCGTGCGTCGATCTTCGTCGTGACGGGGTGGGGCGACGAGAGGCGGATGCCGATGTCCCAACCTACGGGGCACTCGGTCGTCAGTCGCATCACGATCACCTCGTCGGGGTGCGAGGCGAAGATCTCACGGCGGAAGGGGTAGTTGTCGCGCTCATACTGTACGGTGGCCACCGAACGCTCCAAGTCGAGGTAGCGGCGGTAGGCCTTCGCCTTGCCCCCGCGAAAATCGCGGATGTGCCAATCGCCCAGCGGTTGGTAGCACTCGTGCAGACGACCCGTCCACTGCTTCAGCAACTCGGCCGCCTCGGTGTATTTCCCCTCCTCCAACAGGCGCACCATCTCGGGATAGGTCGGCGTGATGTCGAGATCGGTGAAGCGCGTGGCCGGCTCACCGCTGTAGAGCGTGTTCTCGTTGAGCTGCAACAGCTCGTTGTCGGCATTGCCGAAGATCATCGCGCCCAAGCGGCCGTTGCCGACGGGAAGTGCGCCGTTCCAATCGGCGGCGGGGGCTTTGTACCACAATTTCAGATCGCCCGCCTCGACGCGGTGGTGCGCCGCGAGGGGGAGCGTAAGGGTCAGCACACAGGCCGACAGAAGGAGTTTTTTCAACATGGTGTAACGGTTGGTTGCATTCATCTGCGGTTAATTTGGTGACAAGATAGCCATTTTTTTCGGGATAGGGGCTTATGTTGCGGTAAAAATATGTATCTTTGTGAAGATCTAACCCAACAGCTATGAAACGAAACAAACAGATGCTTTTGATGGGGTCGGCGATCCTTGCCGTGCTGATTGCCTTGGCAATCTGCTTGTTGCGCCCCGCGAGCAACGAACCGGAAATCAACAAATCAAACGAAACCACTATGAGCGAAAAGAGAATCTACGCCCTGATCGACACCGAGAAGGGGCTGATGAAGGCCGAGCTGTATGCCGATGCTACGCCCGGCACGGTACAGAACTTTGTCGATCTGGCCACCCAAAACTTCTATGACGGGCTGACCTTCCACCGCGTGATCCCCGATTTTGTGATTCAGGGCGGTTGCCCGAAGGGCGACGGTACGGGCGGCCCGGGCTACCGCATCAAGTGCGAGACCTCGGCTCCGCGCCAATACCACGACCGCGGCGTGTTGTCGATGGCGCACGCCGGCCGCGACACGGGCGGTTCGCAGTTCTTCATCTGCCACTGCCGCGAGAATACGCAGCACCTCGACGGTCGCCACACCTGCTTCGGGAAGGTGATCGAGGGGCTGGATGTGATCGACGACATCCGCGTAGGGGATAAGATCCTCTCGATCCGCATCGTCGAGGAGTAACCCGCTAAACGATCCGCTATGAAACAGCTATTGACGCTGCTCTGCGCCGCCTTTACCCTCTCGGTTGCGGCGCAGACCACCGAGCACATCCCCACCCACGACGAGGTGGGTCAGGATGCCCTGCCGGCCGAGATCGCCCCGATCGAGGCGCCGTTCTATATGCTGCAGCTCCAAAAACCCGCCTTCCGCGATCAGACCGTGCGCCTCGAGGCCGACGGTACGGAGCGGATGCGCACGCGCGAGATTCAGCGTGCAATCGACCGCCTCTCGAAGGAGGGCGGCGGCCGTGTGGTGCTCTCGAAGGGCGTATGGCACACGGGGCGCATCGTGCTGAAGAGCAACATCGAACTCCACACCGAGGAGGGGACGGAGGTGCGCTTTAGCGGCGAGGTTGAGGATTTCCTGCCCGTGGTCTTCACGACCAACGCGGGCGTGGAGCTCTACTCGCTCGGCGCCTGCATCTACGCCAATGGCGCGGAGAACATCGCCCTGACGGGTAAGGGACGGCTGATCGGGCCGGCGCAAGGTGGCTCGATCCGTGAGGGCCGCCCGCAAAACGACGGCGACATCGACCCCGACACCCCTGTCGAGGAGCGCATCTTCGACGGGAAGCAGGGGCGACAGATCCAGTTGCCGACCTTCTTCGGGCCGATCAACTGCCGAAATGTCTATCTGGAGGGCGTTTCGTTCGAGAACACCTCGTTCTGGAATGTCGCACCGGTCTATTGCGAAAATGTGGTGATTCGCGGCATCCGCATCAGCTCCTACGGGATTCCGTGCGGCGACGGTGTCGATATCACCTGCTGCCGCTATGTCTTGGTGGAGTATGTGACGACCGACTGCGGCGACGATAACTTCGCCGTCAAGGGGGGTCGCAACGAGTTTGGCTACCGCGTAGGTCGCCCGTCGGAGAACATCGTCTTCCGCTACAACCTCGCGCTGCGCGGAATGGGCGGCCTGACGGTCGGATCGGAGACGGCCGGCTGGTGCCGCAACCTCTATGCGCACGACTGCGTGTGCGACGGTACGCGCGTGGGGATCCGCCTCAAGACACGCCGCCCGCGCGGTGGTGGCGGTGAGAACCTCCACTTCGAGCGCATCCGCCTCAAGACCGAGGCGGGAGCGATGGCGTGGGAGATGCTCGGCACCTCGAACTTCGTGGGCGGCTTGGCTTCGCGCCTGCCCGCTCCGCCGCTGACGCATATGACCCCCGCGTTCCGCAATGTGACGATCCGCGAGGTGGTGGTCGATGGCTGCCGTGAGCTGGTCTATGTGCAGGGCATCCCCGAAAGCCCCGCCCGCCACATCCTGATCGAGAATGTGACGGCCGACACGCGCCGCGACACCTCGAAGACGGCCTACGGGGTCTATAAACCGAAGCCCTCGAACTATGTGATCGACATCGTCGATGCCGACGGTGTTACGCTGCGCAACTTCGAGGTGGTGAGCGAGAAGAACGACCTGCGCATCGTCGATGGGCGTAATGTCACCTTCGAGAACATCGCGATCGACCTCTGCGGCAAGGAGCTGCAGACCGAGATCTCGGGCGATATGGTGCACCACCTCCGCTTCGAGAACTGCACACCGAAAATCGAGAGCAAAGAGTAAAAGAGTAAAGAGCAAAGAGAGATTCTTAAATTCAAAATTATTTTTTTAATCGATCTCGCAGAACTCCCAGTATTCCCAGCCCCCCCCCAAAAAAAATGCTGATCGCTGCAAGCTCATTTTGAATTAAATGTACTCTTTCGCCGCTTGGCAGATCGTATCGGCGATCAGACGATGCCCTTCGGCGTTGGGGTGGATGCCGTCGTCGCAGAAGTGGTCGCCGAGGTTGCGTTGTACGAGGAAGGGTGAGGTGATGTCAATGATCGGCACATCGAGCATCGCTGCTAACTTGAAGAGCTTGAGGTTGTACATCTCGTGCCACTGCGCGATCCGCTCGACACAGCCGCCTAACCACCGCAGGATGTTGTTGCGTTTGAAGCTCTCCATCCCGCGCGTGATCGCCTCGAAGTAGCGATCGGAGATGATCGGCGGCAGCGACAACAGCACGGGCTGCGCCCCGAGTCGCCGTACATAGTTGATCATCTCGTGGTACTGCGCGGCAAAGAGCGCGAGGGTCGAGGCGGGGGTGTGGTCGCCCTCGGGGTGGTCGGCAATCTCGGCCCAACGGTAGTCGCAGTCGTTGCCCCCGAACTCCATCACGCAGAACTCCGAGGTGGCAATCTGTTCGCGGCGGCGCTCCAGCTCGCGCAGGCCGTGCCGTGTGGTGTTGCCGAAACGGCCGTGGTTCTTGATATCCAAGCCGAGCGTTGCGCTGCAACGCGCCGAGAAACTCTCGTCGAGCAGTGTATAGCGGGGAGCGGCGGTACCGGAGCCGTTGTCCAAGACAATCCCGCGCATAATCGAGTCGCCAAAGGCGGTAATCTGTCGTATCATCCGAAATCTTTTTTGAGGTTTGATGCTGCAAATCTAACGCCGAACCGGAGGGCGGTCAAACTTTCGGGTGCAGGGAGGAAAAAGTGTGACCAAAGAGCGATTTTTGACACGAAAACCGAAATATTGGGATAAAAATCGTATCTTTGTCTGTTCGTCACACGGTAAATTGGGATTAAAAATGTTGCAACTGCCCGACCATTTTCGCAAAAAAAGCTCGCAGGCGATCCATATCGTCGCACTGCCCGTATCGTTCTTCGCCTTTATGCTGATCTATCGCCCCTTCGGGGTGGTCGAGACGATGCGCTTGGGTGCTCTCTCGTTTGGGGTCAATCTCACGCTGATCAGCTGCATCCTCTTTGGCTCAATGCTCCTGATGCGCACGCTCTTCTACTTCGTGCGCCGCCGCATCGACCGCCTCACCTACTTCTTCTGGTGCCTGCTGGAGATGACCGTCGTGGCCTTCTTCGTTGCGCTCTATGTTTGGTTGATGGAGCGGTGCGCCGATCCCTATCTGCTGGTTGTTTCGCGCACGCTCGGATGGTGTGTGGCGGTGCTGATCTTCCCCTATGTGATCATCACCCTCTCGCTCTTCTTGGTGGCCGAGTACCGTACGCACAACACCGAAACCGAAGGGGCACGCATCCGCTTCTACGACGAGCGCAAGAACCTGAAGCTGGTCGTTGCGGCCTCGTCGGTGCTCTATATTGCGGCCGAGGAGAACTACATCAATATCTTCTATGTCGATGGCGATCAGGTGCGTAACTACCTGATTCGTACCTCGATGCGTTCGGTCGAGGGACTGTGCGCCCAATACGGCCTGCTGCGTTGCCACCGCTCCTACTACCTCAATCCCCGCCGCGTAAAGGCACTCCGCAAAGACCGCGAAGGGGTGATCCTCGCCGAACTCGACCTCCCGAATCAAAAGGAGATCCCCGTCACCAAACGCTACTACAACACGATCGCCGCAGCGATCTGAGTACAATTCAAGAGTTAGAATTCAAAATGAGGGGCTGACGCGGTATAAAGTCGCGCCAGCCCCAATTTTTCATTTTTAATTCGCTTAAAGCAGCCCTTTGAACCACTTGAAGAGCGTGTAGGGCATATAGCGGAAGGGGAGATCAAGTGCCGTGGGGGTTGTCACGAGGGCGCGTTCGTGCGAGAAGACACGGAAGCTCTCGCGGCCGTGGTAGGCCCCCATCCCCGAGTTGCCGACTCCGCCGAAGGGGAGCTCCTCGTTGGCGATGTGCATAATCACATCGTTGATACAGGCTCCGCCCGATGAGGTGCGACGAATCACCTCGCGGCCGCTCTTTGTCGAACCGAAGTAGTAGAGTGCCAACGGTTTCTCGCGTTCGCGGATGAACCGTACCGCCTCGTCCAACGCCTCGAACTCCACCATCGGCAGCACGGGGCCGAAGATCTCCTCCTGCATCACAGTTGCCGTGAACGGCACCTCGTCCAAGAGGGTCGGTTCGATGTAGCGATCGGCGCGATCGGTACGACCGCCGACACGCACGCGCCCCTCCTTCAGATAGCTGCTCACGCGATCGAAGGCGCGCTCGTTGACCATCCGAACCAGATGGCCGCTCTGCTGCGGATCGTCGCCGTGCAGCTCGCGCAGGGCACGGGCGAACTCCGCGACGAACGGCTCCTTTACCTCGCGGTGGATCAACAGGTAGTCGGGGGCGATGCAGGTCTGCCCCGCATTGAGCGTCTTGCCCCACGCCAAGCGTTTGGCTGCGGTGCGCAGATCGGCCGTGCGGTCGATGATGCAGGGACTCTTGCCGCCCAGCTCCAAGACGACGGGCGTGAGGTGCTTGGCGGCGGCCTCCATCACGATTCGCCCGAGCGAGGGGCTCCCCGTGAAGAAGATCAGATCGTACCGCTCGGCCAAGAGCGCGGTGTTCGCCTCGCGGTTGCCCTGCACGACGGCGATGTAGCGTTCGTCGAAGCTTTCGCGGATCATCTCCTCGATTACGCGCGATACATGCGGTACATAGGGCGAGGGCTTCAGCACCGCCGTACACCCCGCCGAGATCACCCCGACGAGGGGATTCAGCAGCAGCTGCACGGGGTAGTTCCACGGAGCAACGATGAGTGTCGTACCCAACGGTTCACTGACAACACGGCTCCGCGAGGGGAGCATCTTGAGCGGGGTCGAGCGGCGAGTGGGGCGCATCCAACGGCCGAGATGGCGACGGTGGTTGCGAATCTCGCCGAGGACGATGCTCAACTCGGTCATGTAGGCCTCCTCGCAGGATTTGCGCAGGTCGGTGTAGAGTGCCTCGCAGAGCGGTTGCTCCCATTTGCGAAGGGCCTCCTCCAGCCGTTTCAGCATTGCAAGGCGGAAGCGGCGGTCGAGCGTCGCCTCCGAACGAAAGTAGGCCTTTTGTGCGGCCACGAGGGCGCGAATGCGCTCGGCCGAGGTGTTTGTAAGCTCCATAATCTATTTGCGTCCCGTAAAGTGATCCATTGCGTGGTAGATGCCCGCCCAGTGGCCGAAGATGCAGTCGAACAGCGCCGTCGGCAGGATCGCCTGCCAAAAACGGATGAAGTGGAAACCGAAGGGGATGCCTCGGAAGTTGCGGTTGCGTTCGATGGCACGCAGAATCTTGCGAGCGGTCGGCTCCGGCTTCAGGATTGGGAGGATTGGCGAGCTGACCCCGTCGAACATCCCCGTATTGATGTAGTAGGGGGCGATCGTCGTGCAGCGCACGCGGCTCTTGCGCTCCTTCAGCTCGATGCGCACCGAGTCCGACCAGCCGATCACGGCCCATTTGCTGGCGGCATAGACCGACATACGGGGATTCGAGAGCATACCGCCGGCCGAGGCGATGTTGCAGATATGCCCCTCGTCGCGGGTCAACATATCGGGCAGCACCAAGCGGGTGAGCTGCATCGGGGCAACCGTGTTGATCGCCATCGTGCGCTCGATCTCCGAGCGCGACTGCTCGTCGAAGGTGCGGTTGCCGGTGACGATACCGGCGTTGTTGATCAGCACATCGACGGCGCCGTGCTCCGCCTTCATACGGGCGTAGGTCGCCTCGACGGCATCCGTATCCGCGAGATCGACCCGATAGCCGACCACCGTGCCGAGCGGCGTGAACTCTTCGATCGTACGGGCGATCTGCTCCTCGTTGATGTCCCAAACGATCAGTTTACGGGCGCCGCGTTCGAGTGCCATCCGTCCCATTAGTTTGCCGATCCCCGACACGCCACCGGTGATCAGCACGCATTTGTCGCGTAGTTTTGTCATTGCTATTGTTTGTTTGATGATGAGGCTTGTTTGATGGCTGCTGCTACCGCAACAACCGCGCCCAAGAGGATCACGAGCGAGGCGACGAGCGTAATGCCGCTCACTACGCCCCACGCCGGAGCGCGGAAGTGCCACTCGATGCGGTGCTCACCAGCCGGAACCAGCAGTGCACGCAGCACATAGTCGGCACGGAACGGTGTGACCTCCTCGCCGTCGATCGTCACGCGCCACCCCTTGTCGTAGAAGATCTCGGAGAAGACGACCATCTGCTCCGTAGGCGACGAGTAGCTGTAAACGAGGTGGTTGGGTTGGTAGTCCGTCAGCGCGACCGTGCCGGTCGTTGCCGCTTCGAGTGTCGCGGGGATGCGATCCAGATCGCGCTCGGCCACCACGGCCGTCGTGCGCAGATCGACCTCGCCCAAGAGCGTGATCTCCTCCTCGGCACCGGTGGCAAAGACCACCCGATCGACCATCCACGCCGCGCCGAACTCCGTACCGCGCCGCTCGACGACGGGGCGACCCGCCTCGTCGGGGCGGATCAGGTAGCGCGTGTTGAGCATATCGAGTACCGCCCCATCGGCGCGGTTCAGATAGCGGTCGATGAGGTCTTGGTAGCGGGCCAGCTTGGCGCCGTGATAACCACCCACCGAGCGGTGGAAGTAGGAGGTCGTGGCATCGTTGAAGGGGCTCACGGTAAGGTTCAGCACGCGGTAGCCCAACGACTTGTCCTGCATAATCTCCTTATCGGCAGCTGTCGCCGTGATGCGGCGGCGCGATGCCGTTACAAAATCATCGTGCGAGAGGAAGCGCAGATCGACCGGCACGAGGTCGATCAGCATCACGGCGGCAAGCGTGAGGGCAAGGGCGATCTTACCCATTCGTTTCCAGACGAAGAGCGACACGGCCGCCGCCGCCAAGACGATCATCACGAGCGAACGCCACGCATCGGCCTGCATCATCGCCACGCGCTCCGAGGCCATCGCTGCGCCGATCATCTCGCCCCACTCGAGATCCATTCCGCGATCAATATACTGTTGGAGACTGTTGGCGGCGAAGATCTCACGCATATAGCCGCTCATCAGCTCGACCGCCTCCTCTTCGCCAAACGAACAGAGCGAACGCCCCAGCACGATAAAGAGCAGACAGATGCCCCCCGTCACACCGGCTGCCCACGCCACCTTTTTCAGTTGCAGGCGTTGCGGCAGGTCGCTGCGGAGCAGCTCCTTCAGTGCCAATGCTCCCAAGAAGGGAACGGCCCACTGCACCACGACGAGGGTCATCGAGACGGTGCGGAATTTATTGTAGCCCGGGAGGTATTGGAAGAAGAACTCGGTGAAT
The DNA here is from genome assembly GCA_964628945.1 of uncultured Alistipes sp. Classification (GTDB taxonomy): domain Bacteria; phylum Bacteroidota; class Bacteroidia; order Bacteroidales; family Rikenellaceae; genus Alistipes. The sequence continues at coordinate 27,038 of CAZVNR010000012.1, forward strand.
CCCATCAGGTTGCGCCCCCACGCCAAGAGCAGCATCAGCACCATCACCGCCGCGATCCACCAACGGTTGCGGCCGCGCGTGAGCAGCAGCCCGAGCAGTGCCAAGAAGATCGCCGCCGCACCCAGATAGGTCGGGCCGGCCGTGTAGGGCTGACCGCCCCAGTAGGCGGGCAGCTGCTCGGCCAATCCCGTCAGTCCCAACTCGTTGACTACGGCCGCCACCTCGCCCGTGCGCGAGAAGGTGGTGCCCGAGTCGCGCCCTGCGAAGTCGGGGATCAGCAGGTTCCAGCTCTCCGCCTTGCCGTAGCTCCACGCCGTCGCATACTCCAAATCGAGCCCCGACGAGGGTTGCGCGGTCGAGGAGGCGACGGTCAGCTCCGAACCGCCGCGAATCGTATCTTTGGTGTGTTGCAGCGTGTACCACAGTGGGGCGAAGTTCGACCCGACGGCCAGCACGCCCGCCGCCGCCAAGACAGCCGTGCGGCGCATAAAATCCTTGATCTGCCGACCGCGCCAAGCGAGAATCCCCTCGCTCAACCAGTAGGCGGCCATCGCCATCAGGAAGTAGTAGGTGATCTGCGGGTGGTTCGCACCGATCTCGAGCGAGGCGGCGACGGTCGTGAGAGCCGCCCCCTGCCACATCCGCCCGCGCAGGGTCATAAAGGCACCGCCCATCATCAGCGGAGCCCACACCATCGCCCACATCTTGGTCACATGCCCCGCGCCGATAATGAGCAGAAAATAGGTCGAAAAACCGTATGCAAGCGCCGGAGCGATCGCCAACCAGCGATCGACACGACAGATGCGCAGCATCAGCCACATAGCGATCATTGCGAAGAAGAGGAACGAGAGCGGCGTGTCGATGAGGTACTTGATGCGCCCCACCGTCTGCACGACGAGCTGCGTCGGGTAGCTCACATCGATCAGGTAGGCCGGCATACCGCCAAACATCGCGCCCGTCCACTGGGGGTCTTCGCCCGTAGCTGCACGCATCTGTTTGATCTCCTGCGCCATACCCTCGTATTGGATGGTGTCGTGTTGCGACAGCTTATCGCCGCTGAGTTGCGGCGCAAAGTAGATTGCGCTCGCCACAAAGAAGAGCAGCACGGCCACCACCGTCGGTACCCAACGCTGCAAAGTGTTTTTCATTTGCTCCATTTTGATCCTCAATAACGGGGTAAAGATACGAAAAAAACGGAAGAGTGCACCACGAGCCAAACTTTTTGCCTATCTTTGCAGTGTAGTTCATCTGCTTTATGATTACACTCGAATCCATCCGAAAACCCGTTCTTCGCGAGCTGGAGGCCTATGAAGCCTTCGTGGAGCGTCAATTTACGGCCGAAGGCGATCTGTTGAACGATATGTTGCGCGATGCGCTCGCTTCGCGCGGTAAGGGGGTACGCCCCCTGTTGGTGACCCTTGCGGCGGCACTTAACGCCCGCACGGCGGGTGCAGCCGGCGGACAGCGCGTCTCGTTGGCAGCGATGTTGGTCGAGATGATCCACCTCGCCTCGCTCATCCACGACGATGTGATCGACGAGAGCGATACGCGGCGCGGTCGCCCCTCGATCAACGCCCGTTGGCAGTCGCACAAGGCGGTTCTGCTCGGCGACTTCATCTTGGCACGCAATGTGGCGATCGGCCTGCAGAGCGGGCAGTTCGACCTCGTGTCGCACATCTGCGGCAGCATGGTCGCGCTCTGCGAGGGGGAGGTGTTGCAGGATGACTGCGTAACGAAACAGAATATGACGCGCCGTACCTACCTCGACATCGTCCACAAAAAGACCGCCACGCTGCTCGGTGTCAGTGCCTCGGCAGGCGCACTGGCCGTAGGTGCTACGCGCGATAAGGTGACCACGATGCGCCGCTTTGGTGAGGCGCTGGGTGTGGCGTTCCAGATTCAGGACGATATTTTGGACTACACGCCGACGGCACAGACCGGAAAACCGGCCGGTAACGACTTGCGTGAAGGGAAGATTACGCTGCCGCTGCTCAATATCCTCGATCGCGCCGATGCCAAACGCCGCAAGGTGCTGCTCGACTTGCTGCAACAGTGCCGTACGGATGAGGCGGCGGTCGAGCGACTGCAACAGATCGTCCTCGACGAAGGGGGCTTGGCGGAGGCGGCAACCTTGATGCAGAGCTACATCGCCCGCGCCGTCGGGATGCTCTCCGAGTACGACGACACGCCCTGCCGCACGGCACTCGTCCACCTCTGCACCTATGTTGCCGAACGCAACCGGTAACGGGGATTCAAAATTGAAGATTTAGCTTTCAACGGTCAGCTTTTTTTGGGGAGGACTGGGAATACTGGGAGTTCTGCGAGATCGATCAAAAAAATAATTTTGAATTCTAAATTCTAAATTTTGAATTTAAGAATCTCTCTTTGACCCTGCTTCGCAGGCTCGACCTTGCTCCGGCTCGGCAAAGTCTGCAAGCAGCCTCTACCCTCGCCTCAATCGCAAGGTTATCTCTTTGCTCTCTCCTCTCTCCTCTCTCCTCTCTCCTCGTTTGGGATATTCCAAATTTTTGCCTAAATTTGTCCAAAACCAATCAAAACTACACCAATGAAACGACTCTTTCCCCTGTTTGCAGCCCTTGCGATGCTGATCGGCTGCACGACGGAGCCGACCGCAACGGTAACCTACACGAACCCCATCTTGGGGGGCGATTACCCCGATCCGACCATTCTGCGCGAGGGGAACGACTACTATATGACCCACTCGGCATTCGACTATCAGCCCGGTTTGGTGGTCTTCCACTCGACCGATCTTGTAAACTGGGAGCCGATCAGCTACGCACTCAAAACCTACCTCGGCTCGGTGTGGGCACCCGACATCTGCAAACACGGCGACAAATACTACATCTACTTCACGGTCGCCCGTCCCAAAGGGCGAATGAACTTCGTCACCTACGCCGACTCGCCCTACGGCCCGTGGAGCGACCCGATCGACCTGAAGGTGGGCAACATCGACCCCTGTCACGCCGTGGGCGAGGATGGGTCGCGTTGGCTCTTTATGTCGGCCGGTAAGCGCGTGCGCCTCACCGACGACGGCTTGGCGATCCTGCCCGAAACGATGGAGGTGGTCTATGAGGGGTGGCAGTATCCCGAGGAGTGGCTTACGGAGGGTCTTTGCCTCGAGGGGCCGAAGCTGCGCAAGATTGGCGACTACTACTACTATCTGAATGCCGAGGGCGGCACGGCCGGTCCCCCGACGAGCCACATGGTCGTCGTTGCCCGCTCGAAGTCGATCAACGGCCCGTGGGAGAATTCGCCCTTCAATCCGTTGGTGCACACCTACGATGCTGCCGATCGTTGGTGGTCGAAGGGGCACGGTTCGCTCATCGACACCCCCGACGGCCGTTGGTGGGTGGTCTATCACGCCTATGAGAACAGCTACACGAACCTCGGCCGTCAGACCCTGATGGAGCCGGTCGAGTTGCGTGAGGATGGATGGTTCCACCCCGTTGAGGGGCTGGATGTGGCCGAGCCGATCGCTGCACCCCTGCCGCTCAACCCCACCATCAACCGCAAGGCACACCTCGACGAGTTCCGCGTGGGGCTTGACTGGAAGTTCTACAAAGCCTTCGATCCCGACCGCGTGAAGGTCGAGAACGGCGTGCTGACGATGAAGGGCAAGGGCACCCGCGCCGCCGAGTCGTCGCCGATGATGTTCGTGGCGGGCGAGCATGCCTACGAGTTCGAGGCGGAGATCGAGCTGCACGGTGAGGTGACGGCCGGTCTGCTGCTGGTCTATAACAGCGACTTCTTCCAAGGTACGGGCTTCAATAAGGAGCGCCGCATCCGCTACCGCAAGGGCGGTGAGTCGGGTCGCGGGAAGTCGGCCGAGCGGATGTGGCTGCGCCTGCGCAACGACCACCACATCGTCACGGGCGAGTACAGCTTCGACGGTGTCAATTGGGAGCGCGAAACATGGGGTATGATGATCGACGGCTACGACCACAACACCCTCTACGAGTTCCTGAGTGTGCTGCCCGGCCTCTTTGTCGCCGGCGACGGTTACGCCACTTTCAAGAACTTCAAATACAGTTCGTTGTAGGAGAAGCGGATCTTTGCAAACCCGAAGGGAAGTTGTATAACAAAGTGATTTTTGCGTTATGCTCGTGCTCAAAATGCTCACATACGCCCAGTATGCTCCGCTTTTTCACCCTTCGCAAGCCTTAAAATCCCACTTGTTATACAATTTCCGAAAACAAGGGGCTGTCGCAACACAATCTGTTGGACAGCCCCTTCCGTTTTATACCTATTATGTAATAGGGATCGTTACTTTACCACCTCTTTCAACAAGATGTCGTTCGCAGCCTTGGCCTCCAGATCGGGGTTCTTCGAGATGGCGAGGGCAAGCTGTGCCTTTGCCTCGACGATGTCACCCTGCTTGGCGGCGATCACGGCACGTAGGTAGTCCGCATCGGCCGACTTATCCTCGGCGATCGCCTTCTTGGCGGCCGCGAGGTCGTTGGTCATCACCGAAGCGATGGCGGCGTTGTAGCCCGTCAGCTGCTTCTGTGCGGCGGCGTAGTTACCCTCGGCCAGTGCCAAAGCGGCCTTGCCCTTCTGATCGACGGCGGCCTGATACTTCTTGGCCTCCTCCGTGTTGCCGTTGGCGAGGTTGGCCAGCATCAGGTTCTTGTTCAGCTCCACCGACGAGTCGAACTTTGCAGCCTTCTCGAACGATTTGAGAGCCAGCTCGTTTGCGCCCATCTTCGCCAATGCTACGCCCAAGTTGTTATAGACGCGGGCATCGTCGTAGTGGCGGGCAGCCGAGGTGAGCAGCTTCACCTGCTCCTCGGGCAGCTCCGTGAGCATCTCGGCGGCGTAGAGGTACTCCTCGACGGTCAGCTCACCGCCGGCCTTCGCCTCGCGGAGAATGTGCTCGTCGCTGTTCCCCTCGACATCGGTGCTGTTGATGATCTGCGAACGGCGAAGCTCGGGCAGGATCTCGTTCTTCAACTCCTCGTACACCGACGAGAGGTTCTTGATCTCGTTCTCGCGCTCGGCGGGCGAGTTGTAGAGGCTCAACACCTGAAGAATCAGATTCTTATCTTTGATATCCGACTGCTGAATCAGCTCGCGGAAACCATCCCAGTCCTCACCATAGGCGGCGGCATCGATCGTCAGACCCGTATCCTCGAGCAGAATCTCAACGATCTCCTTCGACGACTCGCTGCGAGCCTTCGAGAGCTTATCGTTGTACTTCTCGGGACCATCGGGCGAAGCGTAGCCCTTTACCGAGATGTTCTGCGTGGCACGGCTGTTCTCGCGCTTGTTGTCCACATCGGCACGGAAGATGTCGAGGTTGGCATCGCGGCGGTTCTCGTCGGTGATCTTCGACGAGTTGATCGCGTAGCGCATATCGGTCTTCGTGACGGTCGTGGTCACCTTCTTGTAGTTGTTGGCCATCGGCTCCATCAGGTCGCCATACTTCAGATCCTTCTGAAGCGTGTTCAGACCGTAGGCTACCGTCAGACCGAACTGCTTGCGCAAGGCCATCGCCTGCTTGCCGCCCTCGTCCAGCGTGTTCTGCTGGGCCGAGGTGGGCAGGGCACCCGTATTGAGGTTCACGAGCGTGAACGCCTTGCAGGCACCCTTCGGGCATTTGATCTCGGCGCGGAGCTGCAGCTCGCAGCGCTCCATCCCCTCTTTGTAGGTGAACTTGGCCGGCAGCGTGAAGCTGCCGCCGCTCTCGGCGCCGACAACCGTGTAGTTATCGACGACCTTCTCACCCTGAAAATATTTCGTCGTACCGGCAACCTCGCCACCCGTGTACACCAGTACGGGGGTTACCTTCAAGATCGCCTTCGCGTTGAAATACTCCGCAGGGAAGGTTACGAGGATGTCGGCAGCTACAACACCATTGTTGAGTGCCAGAATCTCAGGCGTAGCCGTCACCTTTACCGCGTCGGGATTCTGCGACATCTGCTTGAAGCAGTTGCAACCCGTCAGAACGACTGCGGTTGCGAGCACGAGGCTCAGTTTCAGAAAATTTTTCATTTGTCAGGTTTTTTTCGCTTGTGTTCGCTTGAATTACTCGTTGTGGTGCTCCTTGCGCTCGCCACGCGGACGACGATCGCCGCGCTCACCGCGCTCGGGGCGGGGACGACGCTCACGCTCGACATACCCCTCGGGCTTCGGCAGCAGGGCCTTGCGCGACAGACGGAGCTTGCCGGTCTTGTCGTCCAAGCCGATCAGCTTCACATCGATCTCGTCGCCCTCCTTGATACCCGTCTCGTCCATCGTCTCGAATCGCTTGTAGTCGATCTCCGAGATGTGCAGCAGGGCATCCTTGCCGGGCATGATCTCGACGAAGGCACCGAAGGCTACGATCGAGCGCACCTTACCGTGATAGGTCTCGCCCATCTCGGGAACGGCCACAATCGCCTTGATGCGTGCCAAAGCACCATCCAACGCCTCCTTATCTACGCCGAAGATATCCACATAACCCTTCTCGTTATCCTCCGTGATGGTGATCGTCGTGTTCGTGGTCTTCTGAATATCCTGAATTACCTTACCGCCCGGGCCGATCACGGCACCGATCATATCCTGCGGGATGGTGATCTGTACGATGCGCGGTACGAAGGGACGGTAGTCCTCACGCGGCTCGGCGATCGTCTCGGTGATCTTGCCCAAGATGTGCAGACGACCCTTGCGAGCCTGCTCCAGTGCGGTAGCCAGCACCTCATACGACAGACCATCGACCTTGATGTCCATCTGCGTAGCGGTGATACCGTCGGCCGTACCCGTCACCTTGAAGTCCATATCGCCGAGGTGGTCCTCGTCACCCAAGATATCCGAGAGCACGGCCCACTTGCCCGATGCCGAATCCGAGATCAGACCCATTGCGATACCCGAAACGGGCTTCTTGAGCTTCACACCGGCATCCATCAGTGCCAGCGTACCGGCGCAGACCGTAGCCATCGACGACGAACCGTTCGACTCCAAGATATCCGACACCACGCGCACGGCGTAGGGGTTCTCCTCACCCAGCGGAATCATCGGCTTCAGGGCACGCCAAGCGAGGTGGCCGTGGCCGATCTCGCGGCGCGACAGACCGCGTGCGGCCTTGGCCTCACCGGTCGAGAAGGGCGGGAAGTTGTAGTGCAGCACGAACTGCTCGGTACCCTGTACGAGTACCTCGTCCTTCACCTTCTCGTCGAGCTTCGTACCGAGCGTTACGGTCGTCAGCGACTGCGT
>CAZVNR010000013.1:0-28812 GCA_964628945.1 uncultured Alistipes sp.
GTAGAAAAAAATCCCTATCTTTGCAAAAAAAATTGAAAAAGATGCAGAAAAAATCCTTTTGGCGGCCGTGGGGGATGATCTTTACTTTCGGCGTTGTGGTGGGTGCCATCGTGGCGGTGGTGGCGTTGGTGCAGTTTCGCGGCGGTGCGTTACACGGTGAGTATGAGCTCTATTTGAGCCGCAAGGCCGACTATCGGGCCCTGACCGACTCGCTGATGCCGCACCTGAAACATCGGGCAGCCTTCCGCTTCTACGCCAACCACCTCGATCTGGAGCGCACCTTCAAGGCGGGGCACTACCGCTTCACGCCCGAGATGGATGTGATCCGCGTGGTCCGTATGCTCAAACTCGGCGAGCAGGAGCCGGTGCGTGTCACGCTCAACAATGTTCGCACGCCGGCCTTTATGGCGGGTAAGCTGGCGGGGCAGATCGACGCCGATTCGGTCGAGCTGTATCGCGTGCTGACCGATCCTGCGACGGCCAAGCGCGTGGGATTCGACAGCCTGACGCTCTTCTCAATGTTCCTGCCCGACACCTACGAGTGTTGGTGGACAACGACCCCCGACGAGCTGGTCGATCGCCTCAAACGCGAATACGACCGCTTCTGGACACCGGAGCGCGATGCCAAACGCAAGCGTTCGGGGCTTTCGCGCTTGGAGGTGATGACCCTCGCCTCGATCGTCTATGAGGAGACGCGCCAAACGGACGAGATGCCGCGCGTAGCGGGGGTCTATATCAACCGCCTGCGCAAGGGGATCAAGCTGCAGGCCGACCCGACGGTGAAGTATGCGATGCAGGACTTCAAACTGCGCCGCATCCTGCACCGCCACCTGAAGTACGACTCGCCCTACAACACCTATGTCAATAAGGGGCTGCCCCCCTCGCCGATCTGTATGCCCGGCAAGAATGCGATCGAGGCGGTGCTCAACTTCGAGGAGCACGACTACCTCTTCTTCTGCGCCCGTCCCACCTTCGACGGCTACCACAACTTCGCCCGCACCTTCGCCGAGCACAAACGCAACGCACGCGCCTATGCGGCCGAGCTGAACCGCCGAAAAATCAAGTAAAAAACAGCAAACACTATGAAACGATACTTTTTGGAAGAGGCCTTGCGATCGGGAGCCATCCTCGGCTTGGTGCTGACGCTCTCGATGATCGTGGAGCGCGAACTGCTCCTCTCGGGCAGCTTGGAGCTGCTCATCGTCTTGGCGGCCGAGTGGTTGGCGATGGCCGTTGTGCACTACTGGCTGCTCTTCCGCTATACGAAACGATTCCGTTCGGGACTCTTTCCCGAGGATGGATTCTCCTACCTCTTGGGCTACGGCTTTGTGCTGACGATGTCGGCCGTCGCCGGCGTGATTGTCGGGGCGGTGAAGGTGGGCTATCTCTACCTTGTGATGGGCTACGACCGCTATATGGATCGCGTGGTCGGGATGATGCGTGCGTGGGCACAACGCTGCCTCGCCGAAGCACCCGAACTGGCTCCGGAGGTCGCCGAGTTGGAGAAGTCGCTGCCGCGGATGTACGAGCTGCCGCAACCGCAATGGTTCGAGTCGATGTGGAGCAGTATGGTCGTCACGCTCCTCTTCGGCGTGGTCGCCGGAGCCGTTATCGCCATCCATTTTCATAAGCGACCGTACGAAATCCGGTAAAAATCGCTATCTTTGTCTTTTCGGAACGAACTTAAACATTTGCAACAATGAATAATCAACTTTGGTATGGAGCCGCCAAGCAGGGTGCCGTGTTGGGCGTGCTGTTGGCATTTTCGATGCTCTTCGAGAGCTATACGACCCTCTCGGGCAAGCTGGGACTGATGTCGCTGATGGTCGCCGAGTGGATCGCGGTTGTGGTGCTGCACTACTACCTGCTGCACCGCTATACGAAGCAGTTCAGCCGCACCTTCTCGGCCGAGGAGGGCTTCTCTTTTGGTAAGGGCTACGGCTATCTGATGATCGTCTCGGCCTTTGCCGGTGCGATCGTCGGGGTGGTACAGGCCGTCTATCTGCACCTGATCATCGGCTATCCCGCCTATATCGAGCGCGTGATCGCCTCGACGCAGCAGCTGCTGGCGATGGGCGGACAAACCTCCGCTTCGATGCAGTCGCTGATGGCGCAGAGCTTCGCCCAGTTGCAGAACCAGCCGATCCCGTCGGTGCTCTCGACCGTGTGGGGCGGGTTGAGCAATACGCTCCTCTTCGCCGCTGTCTTCGGTCTGATCATTGCGGGAGTGCTTGCGCGTGCACCGAAACTGTTTGACAAGGACACCAACGAAGAGTAGCTGCGATGGCAAAATTGGATATATCGGTTGTCGTCCCCCTCTATAATGAGGAGGAGTCGCTGCCCGAACTGGTGGCGTGGATCGACCGTGTAGCGACCGAGAACCACCTCTCCTACGAGGTGATTATGATCGACGACGGCTCGACCGACGGCTCGTGGGCGGTGGTCGAACGGCTCAAAACGAGCTATCCTGCGCTGCGCGGCATCTCGTTCAGCCGCAACTACGGCAAGTCGGCCGCCCTCTACTGCGGTTTTGCCGCCGCCGAGGGGGAGGTGGTCTTCACGATGGATGCCGACCTGCAGGATTCGCCCGACGAGATCCCCGCGATGCGCCGTATGATCCTCGAGGAGGGCTACGATTTGGTGTCGGGGTGGAAGAGACGCCGCTACGACCCGATCGGCAAGCGTTGGCCGAGCAAATTCTTCAACTTCACGGCACGCCTTGCCTCGGGCATCAAACTCCACGACTTCAACTGCGGACTGAAGGCCTACCGCCGTCGGGTGGTGAAGGCGATCGAGGTCTATGGCGAGATGCACCGTTTCATCCCGATTTTGGCCAAAAAGGCGGGATTTAAGCGCATCGGCGAAAAGGTGGTAGAGCACCGTGCCCGCAAGTACGGTTATTCAAAATTCGGGCTGGAACGGATGGTTAAAGGCTATCTCGATCTGATCTCGATTCTCTTTATGTCGCACTTCGGCCGTTCGCCGATGTATCTGTTCGGTTCGCTCGGTACGCTGATGTTCTTGCTTGGCGGCGGTACGACCGTCTGGGTCATCGCCGAGAAGCTGTGGAAACAGATGCACGAACTGCCCCTGCGCCCCGTTACGGAGCAACCGTTGTTCTATTTGGCGATCTTGGCCGTCATCTTGGGTGTGCAGCTCTTCTTGGCGGGCTTCTTGGGCGAGATGATCAACCGCAACGCCACCGACCGAAACAAGTATTTAATTGATAAAACGATAGACTAATATGATTCAACGCATTCAAACCGTTTATTTGCTGCTTGTCGCCCTCTTGATGGCGCTTGCCTTCTTTCTGCCGACGGCCTACTTCACGACCGAGGCCGGCACGGCTGTTTTTCGCTTCTACGAACTGACCGGCGCCGACGGCGTGGCGATGAAGATCCCCTCGTACCTGATGTTCCTCTCGATCCTCGCGCTTGTGCTGCCGCTCTACATCATCTTCCGCTTCAAGAACCGCCTCCATCAGATTCGCTTCTGTGTCGTGGAGATGATCTTGCTGGTAGGCGTGCTGCTGGTTGCCGCGCTCTATATCTACCGCCTCTTCACCCTCTTTAGCGAGACTTACGAGGCCTTCGCGTTGGAGATCCGTTGGCCGATGCTCTGCCCGCTTGTTGCGCTGCTCTTCTCCTATTTGGCGATGCGGGCTGTTTTCCGCGACGAGATGTTGGTACGAGCGGCTGACCGAATCCGATAGTTATACAACTTCCGAGTAGTAAGTTATAGGGGGCTGTCTGCGGGCAAAGCAGACAGCCCCCGTTTTTTGCCGTTCCGTTTCGGATTTTCGTCAAAAATCGCTACATTTGCAGATAAATTGTCCAACAGAAGTATGAACGCCCGCACGATCCTCTCCCGCCTGCTGCTGTTTGCCGTGCTGCTGCTTGTCGGCTGCGTGTCGCCCAAGAACCGCGCCCGCATCGACCGTGCGGTCACGATGATCGACTCGATGCCCGCCGAGGCCCTCGCCGCGCTCGATTCGATCCGCTTCCGCTGGTATTTCGGTCGCCTCTTCTACCGCGACTACCGCGCCCGCTACGCGCTGATCTACACCGCCGCGCAGGATAAGAACTACATCGACATCGCCTCCGACTCGCTGCTGCGGATCGCGGTCGATTACTACAGCCGCGGCCACGGCACGCCCCTCGAACGGATGCAGACCAACTACTACCTTGCCCGCATCCGCTACAACGCCGGCGATAAATTGCAGGCGATGGAGCGTCTGATGGCGGGCGCACCCGAAGTCGAGGCAGCCTCGGCGGAGAATCCCTATGCCGCCGGCCTCTTCTACGCCTTTCAGGGCATTCTCCACTGCGACTATTTCGACTTTCCGAATGCCCTCCACGCCTACGAGGAGTCGTTGCGCTACTTCACCGCCGCCGGCCACCAACAGCAGATGTGGCGTATGCAGCTGCATATCGCCTCGGTGTATAGCAGTTTGAATCGCGCAGCGGAGGCTGAAGCAATGTTACTCCCGATTATGGCAGAGCTGCGCGAAGCGGGTGAACCCCTTTTGTTGCAGGAGTGCGTCAATACATTGATCCAAACTTACAGAAATTGGAACAAGTACGAACAATTACAGAAGTTGGTAGATGAGGGGTATATAGCGATGCTACCCACCTCGGTTTATACGCTGGAAACGCTTGCCACGCTTGCCGCAGCATCGGGCGATCGAATAAGAGCAGAACAATTGATTGACGAGGCCGAACAGATGGCACATTCGGCAGCCGATCATGCTCATGTGTATTATGCCAAGTATCGGATGCATTATCTGTTTGGCGAATATAAAGAGGCGTTGGAGCAGTATAGAATAATCTATGGCATTCAAGATACCCTCTCTCTTCGCCTTTTCCATCAGCCCTTGGCCATCGGTCAGCGCGATTACTACCAAAAAGAGGTGAAGGTGGTCGTCCGACGGTCGCGCATTCATCGTATCTACTACGCGCTCTCGTTCGTGGTGGCGGCTTGGGTTGTGTGGCGGCTCTTTGTCTGGTGGCGCCGCCGCGTGGCGGCCCGACACGATGCCGAGATCGGCCACTATGTCGAGGAGATGCAGCTGATCAAGCACCGCGCCGACTCCACCGCGATCGAGATGCAGCAGCAGATCGTCCGGCTCTTCAGCGAACAGTTCTCGCTGATCGATCAGTTGAGCACGATCTACTACGAAACGCACAGCCTGAAGAGGGACAAGGAGGCTATATATAATAAGGTACAGAAGGAGATCGCCCACTGGTCGAATCAGAAAAAGAATGCCCGCGAACTGGAGCAGATCGTCGATCGCTACAAGGAGGGGGTGATGGCGCGGGTGCGCGAGGAGATGCCCGACTTCTCGGAGTTGGACTACCAAATCCTCTGCTACAGCTACGCCGGCTTCTCGACCAAGGCGATCAGCATCTTCCTCGGGACGACGGTCAGCACGATCGATACCCGCCGTCACCGCCTGCGTACGAAAATTACGGAGCAAAAACCCCCGTCGATGCAGCTGATGTTGGAAAAAATGAAGAAATAGCATAAATAGCTGGTTTACAGTCGGTTGGGATGAATTAAGAGCAGCGTGTAAGATTTTGGAATCTTACGCGCTGTTTATTTTGCTGAATATCAGTTATTTACGATGTAAGCTTGCAAGATGGTTTTTGGCCGTTTTTCTTGTTTTGGCTGGGTAGCAGCTCTAATTTTGCACTCGGAAATAATTCCACAAAACTAAATTTACATCACATTTATGAAAAAAATCTTTTTGTGCTTGCTTGCTCTTATGGGAGCAACAATCGGATGGGCGGATAATCCGGAGAATCCCGAACCGCCCAGTGATCCGATTCCGATTATTATTGGGAAACCGAATCCTTTCGGGCCGAGTATCCCGCGTACGCCGATGATGGAGATTACCGGCACCTATTACTACGGTACGGGCGTGATCGAACTGATCTTTGCACCCCAACCGACCGAAGCCGCTGTTGAGGTGGTCAATGCGATGCAGGGGGTCGTTTGGTCGGGTGAAGTAACGCCGGTCGGTGGTTACTGCCAAATCGAGATCGGTACCGACTGCGCGGGAGAGAACACGATCTATATCGAGATCGGCGGTGAAGCATATCATGGAGCATTCTTGCTCGACACTCTGTGATGTAAATTTTATTAAAAGTCGAGCAAGGCGGCAGGGGGTCGAACCCCAAAGGCGTTCGACCCTCCTGCTTGGCCTAACATTAGTTTATTGAACCCAACTTTACTAACAACTAAAAAATTAAAAAACTATGAAGAAAATTTGTATGTTGGTGGCAGTAGCCATTGCATTGGTAGCAGGTTTTGCCTGCACGCAGGAAGAGAAACAGGTCAAATTGGTAAAGACCGAGAAACAAATGGCCTTTGAGGAGCTTCAGTTGAGAATCGATGCTCTCAATGCCGAGTTTGGTGTCGGCGATGGGAACTCCCGTGGTTTTTGGAGCACACTGAAGAAAATATGGAAGGTAGTGAAGGCCGATGCTGTCGGTGCTGTAGTTGGTGATGCGGTAGCATCCAAAGTAAACCTCGATGCCGGATGGGGAATAGTCGTTGCCGTATGTAACGGAGTGGAGTCTTCTATTAAAGCAGCAGATGAAGTGGCTCAAACGACGGAGGGAGAGAAAAAATATGTACCCGAACGAACCCTCAATAACTTTGAGGATTTGTTTGAAGAGGGGGTGGTACCAACTCAATTAGACAGCGTTGGTTTTTACCACAATCATATCATTTGTGATTTGTATGATACATATGGGGATGACTTGTACACGATGGATGAAGCAATGCGAGAGGGATTGGTCGTTCAATACGCTCGAAAATACCTTGACTTCAGTGAATCTATCACAAAATTACCGGAGTTGGAAGAGTTAAATACGCTGAACCAAATTGTTCTCGATATGGATGAAGAGAATATGGATGCCTCTTTTGAAGCGATTGGTCAGTTGCTGCCTAACTGTGTAGAAGAGCTGCAAGTGGTGGAGAACTACTGTAGAACGCTGATAACTTTTGAGTCGGATGAAGAGCTTATCCTATACACAAAGGCACACAATAATATTGTATTAGACTCGGAGCTTAGTGAGTACTCTAAAGAGTTGGTTAAGATCGGTACAAATGTAGGCATATATAGTTCTGGATTGTGGACTCCCAAGAAAGGGGAATTGCTTGATGACGAGCCTATCGAGCCGTAAAAGGATTACTATGAAAAGAGTTTTATTATTTACACTCGTTCTGTTGTCGTTTATTTGGACGGCAAACGCCCAAGGGCAGGAGAAAGATTGGTCGGAGAGCATTCACATATTCTCGTTCCACGGAGATTGGGTGCTCAACGGACACAGCGATACCGACTTGGCCTCCTTGCAATATGAATATGGCTATGCATTCAATAAACGGTGGTCTGTTTTGGTTCCGCTTACGGCGACATACGCGAGTTGGAAAGCCGAACAGCACAATCGGTTGGTTAAGCCTTCGGCAACTTTGGGTTTAGGTGCCGGTTTCAACGCCATCCACACCGAAAAAGATCGACTGGAATTGACAGCAAGATGTTCAAATACAATGTTCGGACCAGATGATTGGGACTATATGGCCTATGATTTCGGCCTGCGTTACGGTAAGGGGCTGAAACGCGGAGGTCATAGCTCCTTCCTCGGCATCGGTGTCAAATACTACGACCATCTGAAAGGGCCGATGAATAACTACTTTACATTCTACCTTTCGATCGGTTGCCGATTCCATTAGCGTTGGGTCAATCTATTTTCAGGGAACTCTCCGAGGTGCAAGTTAGACAAGATGGGTATTGCCAAGCACCGAGGAGGGTTCTTTTTTGTGCCTGCTTGTCGGCAGGCACAAAAAAATGCAAAATGCAGAATTCAAAATGGGCTTTCAGCGATCAGCTCTTTGAGAGGAAAGAGCAAAGAGGAAAGAGCAAAGAGATAACCTTGCGATTAAGGCGAGGGCAGAGGCCGCTTGCGGACTTTGCCGAGCCGAAGCAAGGTCGAGCCTGCGAAGCAGGGTCAAAGAGCAAAGAGATGGGCTGCGCGACGGGGAGGATAATCCGAGCCGTCATTGCGAGCGACCCTGAGGGGCGCGTGGCAATCTGAACGAGCACAGGGACAGTCGTGGTGCTTTTTTAGACCGCCACGAGCCTAACGGCTCTCGCGGTGACGGCCACTTAAAAAGCAGCGTTTAAGGGGCTGCGCGACCTAAAAAACGATGTCATTCCGAACGCGGCAAGCGGAGGAATCTTCCTCTTTTAGGGAATTTAGGGAGGTTAGTGATTTTAGGGAGTGGCCTCGCTACATGCACTAAACTCCCTAAATTCCCTTTTTCGTCGCGTTCGCCAAAGGCCGACCGTTGAATTTTGCGCATGTGCGCAAAATTTTTTTGTGTTTTTTGCAGATTATTGCTATTTTTGAGAGCGAAATCCCCCGATCCGAGCGGTGAAGAGGGGGAACGATTTGAAAACGAAAAAGATACAATAATTTTTTAATCTACACACTATGAGAAACACAATCTTTGGAAAGTGGTTGTTCGGCACGATGTTGTTCGTCGCGGCGATGTCGTTGGCGGCCTGTGTCGATGACAACGACGACAAGGGGATGCCGTACCTCGAGCTCGGGGCGGCAGAACTTGCCTTCACGAACGAGGGTGGCGATGCCATCTTCAAGGTGAACTCGAACCGTCCGTGGACGGTGACCCTCGGCGAGGAGAGCGACTGGATCGTGGTCGATCCGATGGAGGGCGTCGGCGCGGCCGATGTCGAGATCTCGATCCCCGCAACCAACCGCGGCCGCGTGGGCACGATCAACTTCCATGTGGCCAACACCTACGATGTCTTTATGACCGAGACGGTCACGGTACGGCAGGGTGAGGTGGCCGCCATCGAGACGATCTACACCGAGACGGTCGGCACGACCTCCGTATCGAGCCCCTACCCGTTGGTGGGTGCCTATACAGGGTGGGCAACCGACGGATCGGGTGCTGCGGAGGTGAGCTACACGGGCACGAACGCCTCGGTGCGAGCTTCGGGCTTGGCCAACGAGGGCTCGGGGCCGAATGTGATCTTCTTCGGCGCGGCTCCCGCCACCTTCCAAGTGAATAAAATCGCGCTGCAGCCCGCGCAGGCGGCGTTGAACCTCTCGTTCCTCGGCAGCTTCTCGTACAAGCCCGAGGAGGCATCGGAGTACAACAACACCTTCGACCTCTCGCTCTTCGAGGTGGCGATCAGCGGCGACGGCGAGAAGTGGTCGAAATTGGATCTGACGAAGAACGACGGCGATACGGCGCATCCCTATTGGGTGAAGGCCGAGGCCGACTTCGAGCTGACGGAGGTGCCCTCGTACCTCTATGTGCGCTTCACGGCGGGCTTCTCGTCGGCGTTCCGTTTGGATGATATTGTGTTGGCGACGAGCAACGCCTCGACGAGCCAGTCGATCGACCTCTCGCAGGGGACGACCGGCGGCGGTGTCGATCCTACGCCTACGCCCACGCCGAGCAACGCGCTGTGGCACGAGCACTTCGGCGATGCCGGTGAGGATAAGCCCGAGGTGAGTGCCTACACCGCTTGGGAAAAGGGCGGCTCGGTGGGTGCGAATGTCACCTACACGGCTGTTTCGGGTAAGGTGTCGGTGCGCGAGTCGGGTAAGTTGAGTGCCGGCTACGGCGACGCCTCGGGTGCAGCCAAGCTCTTCTTCGGCACGAACAATCCCGCCTTTGTGGCCGGCGATATTGCCCTGACGAACGAGCAGACCAAGCTCACGCTCAACTTCGGCGGTGCCTACTCGAAGAATAACAGCGGTACCTACGACAATACCTTCTACGCCGACAAATTCCATGTCTATCTGAGCGGCGACAACGAGAAGTGGACCGAGATCAGCTATACGACGGCCAAGGCCGACGAGTATTGGGTCTATGCTACGGCCAATGTCACGCTGACGCAGGCGCCGGCGAAGCTCTATGTGAAGTTCGCGGCCGACGAGGCTTCGGTCTATGCGATCGACGATGTGCAGCTCGCCGTGGGCGAGGGCGGTCAGTCGGTTGATCTCGACAACGGCACGACGGGCGGCGATCCCACGCCTACGCCCGACGGCCCCGCTACGACCGACCTGCCCGCCGCAGGCAAGTATATGTTCGTCTGGACGATCGACGGCAAGACGATGGCCGCTACGCCCGCCGAGACCTACTATCTGCTGCCGAAGGAGGTGACCGTTGCGAACAACGAGATCGCCGCCGCAGGCAACGAGACGGCTGTTTGGACGATCGAGGCCTCCGCGACGGCCAACCTCTTCACGATCAAGGGTAGCGACAATAACTACTACACGATGAAGGGCGACTACAACTCGTTCAACAAGGTTGATGCGCTCGGTCAGACCGACTATGCCTACAACTGGGCCTTCACGAAGAACGAGGACGGTAGCTTCAAGGTGCTCAACTACGAGAAACAGAAGTGGATACAGTGGGATGCCCAGTACAGCAATGTGTCGGCCAGCACGAAGGATGGTGCGCTGCCGAGACTCTATAAACTCAACGAGGCCGGCACGGCCTATGTGGATGTGGCCGGTGGTTCGGTAACACCCGATCCTACGCCGACCCCCACGCCGACCGATGCTATCTGGTACGAAACATTCGGTACGCCCGTCAAGGAGGGCAGCTACTGGCCCTATGTCGCCGAGAGCACCGTGAACGAGATGCTCGGTTCGGGTGTGGTGAAGGGGACGACCACCTACGCCAGCTCGAATGTGACGGCTCGCACGGTCGCTTCGCAGGATGCACCGAATCCGCCCTGCTCGGGTAGCGGTCATGTGTGGTTCCCCTCGAACAAGACCATCGACGAGAACTACTTTACGGTCGAGAAGCTCGCACTGAATGGCGAAACGAAGCTCGACATCAGTTTCTACCTCTACGGCAACAGCAAGGCCTATCAGGCGGGGGATGTGATCCTCTCGCTCTCGGCCGACGGTACGAATTGGATCGAGGTGGCCTTCACGACGGCTGCCTTGACGGAGGCGACGACCGACTGGGTGAAGGCGACGACTTCGGTAACGCTGAAGAGTGCCGTTGAGCAGCTCTATATCCGCTTCGCCTCGGCAACGACGGCCGGTGTGCGTATGGATGACCCGAAATTGACGGCCGGTCAGGGCGGTACGGAGATCGACCTCTCGGCCACGACCCCCGAGCCCGATCCTACGCCCACGCCGACGACCCCGCTGACGGTTAAGGAGTTGGTGCAGTTGATGATCGCCGGTACGAACTATACGGATAAGACGGTCGAGGGCTATGTGGCTGCCTTTGGTAACTCGGGCACGGAGAATGTGTCGCAGGGTACGATCATCCTGACGGACAACGACGGCGCGGAGTACAGCGGCCTTACGGTATATAAGTACGATTTGAGTACGCTCGACCTGAAGGTGGGCGATAAGATTCAGATCAAACTGACGAATGCCACGACGGGTGACTACAGCGGTCTGCGCCAGCTGGTTACGGTCGCCAACGAGGATGTGACGGTCGTTTCGAGCGGTGCGACGATCAGCTACAAGACGCTGACCGGTGCGCAGCTCAACGCCGACTACGCGAAGTACCTTTCGGTACCGGTCGAGATTGCCAACGCTACGCCGACCGATGCCTCGGTAGGCAAGACCTTCTCGACCTCGCTCACCTTCAACGACGGCACGGACTTCACGGTCTATAACCGCTCGAAGTGGGCAGCCGGTGCCGAGGTGACGGTCAATAGGGTGACGGCCGCCGTGCGCGGTGTGGTTTCGGTTTACGGCACCTCGCCGCAGCTTGTTCCGACCTCGAAGGCCGATATCGAGGCCTTCGGTCAGAGCGGCACGACCCCCGAGCCCGATCCTACGCCCGAGCCCGATCCTACGCCCGATCCCGATCCCACGCCGACCCCCGACCCGGGTACGGGCGGCGGTACGGACGACTTCGCTACGCTGGCCACTGCGACGAGCTACGGCGAGCAGACCACAACGGCCGGCTGGAAGGGCGTGAACTGCGCCGTACAGAGCGGTGGCGATAAGGACTCGAACCCCGTCTTTAAGTCGCTCTTGGGCGAAAGCGATCAGGTGAAGGGTCTTGTGATCAACGGCAAGACGACGGCCGTCGGTGTGATCACCTCGCCGACCCTCACGGGCGGTTGCGGTACGCTCTCGTTCGACTACGGCTTCGCATTCTCGGAGTCGAACGGTATCAACTTCAAGGTCGAGATTATGCAGGCCGGTGCCGTAGTGAAGAGCTTCGATGTGGTGGTGGCCAAGGCCGATGCCGTGAAGTTCCAGAAGTACAGCTTCTCGCAGGAGGTGGGCGTAACGGGCGATTTCCAGATCGTCATTACGAACAACTCGCCTTCGCAGAACTCGGGCAATAAGGACCGCTACACGATCTTCAATATCAAGTGGACGGGCAAGAACTAATGCGATTCGCTGATAAACGATGCGTATGACCTCCTTCGTACTCTATCTGATGCGGCATCTGTTGCTGCTGCCGGTTGTCACGGCCACGATGTGGCTGATGACAGCCTGCGGTGGCGATACGGCTGCGGGCGAGGGCGTGCGTGGCGAGGTGGCGTGGATCGAGCATCAGACGGTGCTCTTCACGGCCGGAACGGCTACGCTCGAGATCGCCAAAAGCACACCTGCCGGCACGCGCTGGACGGCCGAGGTGGTCGATCGCTCGGCGCGATGGCTCTCGTTCGAGCTGCACCCTGCGGTGGTGCATACGGCCGAGGGTGTCACCTCCGCAAGCCTCTCGGATCGCTTGGTGCGCCTCTACTATACGGAGAACGCCGCCGACGAACCGCGCACGGCCTTGATTCGCTTCAGCTTTGAGGGGCAGTCGCCCATCGAACTGCTCTTGGAGCAGCCCGGGCGGGTAGGGTGGTCCTATCCCGAGGTGCCGACCCGCATCGACGGCAAGGGCTACCAATATGTGACCCACTACTGCACGCTGCAGGGCGAACGCCGTCGCAACTACACGCTCTGCTACGATGCGACGAAACGCGCGGCGCACTGGGTGGCCTATCCGATGCACAGCATCTACCTCGGTTCGGGGCGTGTCGAAAATTGGGCCTACGACCCCAAGATCGCCGAGGCTGATCAGCCGGTACTCTTCAAAGGGTATCAGAACGGCACGACATGGAATCGCGGGCACCAAATCCCCAATGCCGACCGCAACGCCACCTCCGAGATGCAGGATCAGACCTTCTACTTCTCGAATATGACCCCGCAGAACGGTACGCTCAACCAGCAGGCGTGGGCGCGACTGGAGAGTCAGGTGCGCGGATGGCGATGCAGCGATACGCTCTATGTCGTGACGGGTGCCTACTGGGCCAACACGACCACCACGACAAAGGACAACGCGGGGAACGCCTGTCCCACCCCGACCCACTACTTTAAGGTCTTGGCGCGAACGGTGAAGGGCAATGCCCGCACGAAGGGTGACCGATTGGGCGATTACACCGCCTCGGAGCTGATGACCATCGGCTTTTGGGTCGAGAACAAGAGCGATCAGGGCGAGGCGAAGAGTTGGGTGAAGACGGTCGAAGAGATCGAGACCGCGACGGGCTTCGCATTCTTTCCGACCCTGCCCGCGAAGGCCAAACAACAGAATAACCCCGCACAGTGGGGCTTGTAAACAAACGAAAAACGGAGTATGATGAAGAAAAGAATGCTCTTTACGCTGCTCTTGGCCGCCTTTATGGTGGCGGGCTTTGCGCAGAAACCCTACAAGGTGATGTTCTGGAACATCGAGAACTTCTTCGATACGATCAACGATCCCGAGGTGCGCGACGATGAGTTTACGCCCGAGGGGCCGAAGGCGTGGAATGCGGCCAAGTACGCCAAGAAGCTCTCGAATGTCGAGCGCGTCGTATTCGATATTGCCGCTCTCGACCGCATCTATCCCGCTGTGGTGGGCTTCTCGGAGGTCGAGAACCGCACGGTGCTGGAGGATATCGTGGCGACCAAAAAACTCGCGCCGGCCTCCTACCGCATCGTCCACTACGACTCGCCCGAGGCGCGTGGTGTCGATGTGGCGTTCCTCTACCGTCCCGACCAATTCAAATACGAGGGGAGCCACCCCGTGCGGGCACAGATCCCCTCGCTGCCGAACCTGCGCACGCGCGACATCCTGACGATGTGGGGCACGATCGAGGGCGAACCCTTCTACTTTATGGTGATCCACTGGCCCTCGCGCTTGGGCGGTAAGGATGCCTCGGAGTTCCGTCGCGTGGCACTCGGCGAGCAGATGCGCCGCTTGGCCGACTCGGTGCTGCAGCGCAACCCTGCGACGAAGATCGTGGCGATGGGCGACTTCAACGACGACCCGATCGACCCGAGTATGGTCGAGGCACTCGGCGCGAAGGGCAAGATGAAGGAGCTCCAAACGGGCGACTTCTTCAACCCCTACTACGCGATGCTCAAGGCGGGGATGGGTACACTAGCCTACGGCGATGCGTGGAATATCTTCGATAATATCGTCGTGACGGAGAATCTGGCACGCGGCTCGACGGGGCAGCTCCGGCTGCAACGCGCCGAGGGGTCGAAGTTCTACGGCCACATCTTCCGTGCGCACTACCTCTTCCAAAAGGAGGGGCAGTACAAGGGCTACCCGCTCCGTACCTATGTCGGAAACAACTTTCAAGGTGGTTTCAGCGACCACTTTCCGGTCTATATCTACATTGCCAAATAACACTAAACCAATATGAAAATCAAAAGTTTACTCACGCTGATCCTTGCCTTCGTCACCACGATTGCCGCAGCGCAGTCGGGTGGAGTTGAGGGGCGCGTTCTCTCGCGCGCGGATCGTCAGGCGGTGGCCGACGCAACGGTTACGCTGCTACCGATCAACAAGAGCGTTCAGACGGCCTCCGACGGTCACTTCTTCATCGGAGAGGTGCCGGCCGGCAGCTATACGCTGCAACTCGAGGCCAACGAGTTCGAGCCGCTGACCCTCGCCGTGCGCGTTGGGAAGCTGGTGCGCGACCTGCAGGCGATCGTCCTCGTACCTGCCGTGCAGCAGGAGGTGCTCGATGACTCGATCTTTGCCGAGTTCGATGTCGAGACCGCTTCGGATGCCAATTCGCTCCCGACCTCGCTCTCGGCCTCGAAGGATGTCTTCAACAGCATCGCTTCGTACAACTTCAGCGAGATGCGCTTCAATGTGCGCGGTTACGACTCGCAGTATCAGGATGTCTATCTGAACGGCATCCGCCTCAATGATGCACTGACGGGCTACTCGCCGTGGTCGCTGTGGAGCGGTCTGAACGATGCTACGCGCAATCAGGAGGTGACGACCGGCCTCAGCGCCTCGGAGGTGGGTGTGGGCGGTATTGGCGGCGTGACCAACATCAACACGATGCCCTCGCAGATGCGCAAGGGGTTGCGTGCCAGTTTGGTCAATGCTAACCAAAGCTACCGTTTCCGTGCGATGGTGACCTACGCGTCGGGTGCGCAGGACAACGGCTGGGCCTACGCCTTCTCGCTCTCGACCCGTCAGGGCGGCAACGACTATGTCGATGGGGTCTATTACAACGCCTTCGGCTACTTCGCCGCTGTCGAGAAGCAGTTCGGCTCGCGCCACCGCTTGGCCTTGACGGTGATGGGTGCACCGACCGAGCGCGGCGCACAGCAGGCCTCGGTGCAGGAGGTGTATGATCTGGTCGGCAACAACTACTATAACCCGAACTGGGGTTGGCAGAACGGTGAGATGCGCAACGCCCGCGTGCGCGACAACCACGAGCCGATCGCCATGCTGAACTACACCTTCCATCCCACCGAGCGCACGCGCCTCGATCTGGCCGCCTCGTACCGCTTCGGTCGCAACGGCTACTCGGCCCTTACATGGCAGAATGGCCCCGATCCGCGTCCTGACTACTATCGCTACCTCCCGAGCTACTTCGTGCGCGACAACAACCTCACGGGTGCAGCTTGGCAGGCGGAGTATTGGATGGCCAACTACGACAACATCCGCCACATCAACTGGGACAATATGTACCAGACGAACTACCTGCAAAACGATCCTGTCGATGCCGAACTGTACGGTGCCGGTCGCCGCTCGAACTACATGGTCGAGGAGCGTCACACCGATCAGCGCGACTGGAACCTTGTGCTCAACTTTTCGCACCTGTTCCGCAACAACGCGAAGATCAACGGCGGTGTGGCCCTGCGCCGCAACCGTACGGAGTACTACTCGGAGGTAAAGGATCTGCTGGGTGGTGACTACTGGGCCGATATCGACAAGTTCGCTGAGCGCGACTTCGCCTCGAATCCGCTGGCCTACCAAAACAATGTCGATTACTACAACAAGCACGGCCACGCCCACGCAGCCAAGGTGGGCGACAAGTACAGCTACGACTACTATGCACATGTCGTAAAGGGCTCGGCTTGGGCGACCTTTACGAAGCAGTGGGGTGGTCTGAACCTGCTCGTCGGCGGTGAGGTCGGTATGACGAACCTCTGGCGCGAGGGTCTGTGGCAGAAGGGTCTGTTTATGGACAACTCGAAGGGCGACTCCGAGAAGCTCGACTTTGTGAACTACAAGGGCAAACTGAACCTCGCGTACCGCTTCTCGGCAGCGCACACCGTCGAGCTGAACGGGCTCTATATGCAGCAGGCTCCCGAGTTCCGCTCGGCCTTCGTGTCGCCCCGTACGCGCAACACCGTAACGCCGAACCTCGAGGAGGAGAAGATTCTCTCGGTCGATGCCTCGTATAACCTGCGCGTGGGTGATCTGCGTGCCCGCATCTCGGGTTACTATACCGAGATTAAGGATCAGACGA
This sequence comes from uncultured Alistipes sp., assembly GCA_964628945.1. Lineage (GTDB taxonomy): Bacteria > Bacteroidota > Bacteroidia > Bacteroidales > Rikenellaceae > Alistipes. The sequence goes on from CAZVNR010000013.1 coordinate 16,781, forward strand.
AGGTGATGTCGTACTACGACGATGTGGCGGCCACCTTCACGAACTTTGCGATGAGCGGCATCGATAAACGCCACTTCGGCGTGGAGGCTGCGGCGCAGATCCCGCTCGTCGGCGGCCTCTCGCTCAAGACGGCGGTCAGCTACGGTCAATACACCTACACCTCGAACCCCGACTACATCCAAACGCAGGATAATAGTGCCGAGGTGGTCTCGACGGGCAAGGTCTATTGGGAGGATTTCCGTGTCGAGAGCACGCCGCAACTCGCCGCCAGCGTGGGGCTGTCGTACCGCTCGAACAAGAACCTCTTCCTCTCGCTCGACTGCAACTACTACGACAATATGTACCTCTCGATGAGTCCGATCTACCGCACCGACGAGGTGATCACGAGCGGAATGTCGCGCGAGGATATTGCCTACATCCGCCATCAGGAGAAGTTCGATTCGGCCTATGTGCTCAACGCTTCGATCGGTAAGAACTGGTCGATCCAGCGCAAATATACGCTCGGCTTCAGCCTCTCGATCGACAACATTCTGAACGATCAGGAGATCAAGACGGGTGGTTACGAGCAGACGCGCTTGGCAAAGAACGACGAGACGGCCGTGACGACCTATCAGCCCTTCGACTCGAAGTACTTCTATATGTTTGGCACGACCTACTACCTGAATATCTACTTCCGATTCTAACAGCTTAACAAACAGACTATGAAAAGCATCTACAAACTCCTACTGATGGCAGTCGCACTGATGGCTGCGAGCTGTTACAACGACTACGACGATCCCGCCGCCGAACCGGTGATGACCGATGCCGATCTGAAGGCCGAGGGACTGCGGTATATCTCGCTTAAGGAGCTGAAGGCTCGCTTCTGGAGCGAAACGGGTGCCTCGACGGGTGCGGTCGCCTCGTGGACGATCGATGAGCCGCTCTATACGCGCGGCAAGGTGATCTCGACCGACCGCTACGGCAGTATCTACAAGACGGTGAACATCTATGACGAGGTGACCGAAACGGCCATCGAGCTGAAACTCAACTCGGGTAACTACCTCTTCTATCCCGCCGGCCGCGAGCTCTTCGTGCGCCTTGAGGGGCTGGTGCTGGGCAACTATCGCGGTATGGTGAGCATCGGTGCCGCCTCGAGCAACAGCAGCTACTCGAACGACAATATCGAGGTGCCGGCCGTGATCCGCAAGCACATCGCACGCGGTGAGCAGATCGGGATGAAACAGAGCGATACGCTTGTTATCAACAGCACGAACTACACGACCCTGACGGACGAGGCCTTGGGTCGTATCGTCCGCTTCGAGGGCATCACGAGCACCTTCGGCAAGGCGAAGTGGGGCTATCAGAACAACTTCCCGAACTACTTTGCCAACTCGACCTCCTACGATCGCACTTCCGCAGGTACGCTCGACGGCGTGGCGTGGACAACCTTTATCGACGGCACGCCGACTTGGGGTGCTGCGGGCAAGCTCAACGAGGAGCGCACCGATACCTACTTCTACGGCTCGGCGTGGTTCAGCTACAACCCGACCGATGCGGGTCAGAATACCAACGCGGCAGCCGGTAACTATGTCGTGCGCACGAGCGGCTACGCGCAGTTCCGCGACTCGGCGATTCCGGCCGACGGTACGGTGGTCGATCTGACGGCGATCTACACGAAGTACACCAACAGCTCGGGTCGCTACATCACCTACCAGCTGACGCTGATGGATGAAAACGATGTGACGATTAAGAATTAAAGATTAAAAATTAAAAACGGAGAACGAAAAGGACGACTTCGCGAGAAGTCGTCCTTTTCGTTCTAACACTCGACCTGTTCGATCTTGCCGAGCTTCACATACCACAAATACCCCTCGACCTCCGTGTAGCCCATCTCGCTCATCAGGCGGCAGTATTCGCGCATTTGGCTGCGGTACTTCGAGGCATCGCGTTCGCCAAATTTGTAGTCGATCACAACGGCGCGTGTGCCGCGCATCAGTACGCGATCGGGGCGGCGGGTCTGTCGGTTGCGTGGGAGAATGATCTCCTGCTCGGTGCGCACCTCCTCCCATGTGCCGTCGAACCACGCGCGCACGCGCTCGTCGGTGAGGGCCTGTGCCACCATACGGCGCAGCGTAACGGCCTCCTCGTCGCAGAGCGTACCGGCACGGCGCATCTGCTCGATCGCCTCGTCGATCGCCTCCTCGTCGGTCGCCTGCTCAAAGGCGCGGTGCATCAGAATACCGAGGTTGCGGGGCGAGAGCTCCACCTCGCTCTCCTCCTCGAAGTAGCGTTGCGAGGGGAGGCGCAGCCGCAGATCGGCCTCCGAAGTGGGGTAGTGGGTTAAGAGGTGCGTTTCGCACGCCTCCTTCTGCTTGCGATTCGTGACGGGGCCGGCAAAGGTGCCAAACTCGAAGTGCTCACCCGTCGCATCCTGTCTGTAACACCCTGTGAGCGACCCGATCGTGACCTCCCCCGCATCGTAGTCTGTGGTGATCACGCGGCGCAACAGCGCCCCCACCTCCTCCTTGTTGCGCTCGGGAAGGAAGATGTGGAGCGACTCGGCCGCGCGGGTCAGGGCGACATAGAAGAGGTTGATGTTGTCGATATGCGAGGCGACCACCTCGCGGTAGTACTCCGCCGCAAAGGCCGATGCGGCCATCTGCTGCTTGAATCGGATCGGAAAACGACCGAGTGCCGCCGCCTCGCCCTCGTCAGCCTCGGCCCAGACGATGTTGCTGATCGCGCCGCTCGACTTGGGGTTCAGCTCCCAACAGCAGTAGGGGATCAGAATGACGGGCTTCTCCAACCCCTTCGCCTTGTGGATTGTCGTCACCTCGATCGTTGTCGTGCTCTGCTCTACGCTGAGCGATTTGCGGGCACCGTGCTCCTCCCACCACGCGATGAAGAGGGCAAGATCGGCCACGCGATTGGCCGAGAAGGCGATGATCTGCTCGTGGAGTGCCTGCAGGTAGGCCGTCTCTTCGGGACGATCGTCGAGTGCGTGGTGCAGTACGATCTGCTCGAAGGCCTCCTCGGGCGAGAGCAACCGCAGCGAGCGGAAGAAGAGCCGCTCCTCGTCACGGAAGGGGGTGTCGAACGGGCGGTTGAGGTAGTGGTTATACTGTGCTCGTGCGAGCGATTCGTCGGGGTTGAGTGCCAAACGCAGGGTTGAGAGGATGAACCGACTGATGGCTGCCGAGCCGATGATGAGTGCCTCCTGCGTCATCACATCGAAACGGTAGCGCGGGTCGCGGTTGCGGCTCTTGAAGTCCAACAGCTCGGAGGCGACTGCAACCCCTTCGCGGGTCGTGCGTACCAAGATCATCATATCCGAGGGGCGGAATCCGGCATCCAGCAACCGACAGATCCGCTCCACGAAGGGGGGATGCTCGTCGTAGGTCGAGATCGCAATGAACCCCTCGTTCCCATCTGCTCGGCGCGGCTCCTGTGCCACCTCGCGGTAGGCATCCGAGAGCGTATTACGGAGTGAATCGGCCACTTCGGGCTTGATGTGCTGTGCCGTCACGGCCTCGTCTAACGCACGATTCAGACGCGTTTGATCCTCCTCGACCACGCGGCGGATCGCCTCGTTGTTGAAGCGTACGATCGTCGGCAGGCTGCGCCAGTTATCCTTCAGGTGGATCACCTCGGTCTGCTCTTCGCCGAGTGCCTTGCGCGCCTCGCGGTGCAGGATGTTCCAGTCGCTGCCGCGCCAACGGTAGATCGACTGCTTGATGTCGCCCACGAGCAGCACGGCGTTGTGCTGCTCCTCGGTCTGCGCGAGGGCGTTCTGCAGGAGCGGCAGGAAGTTCTCCCACTCCTTGACCGAGGTGTCTTGGAACTCGTCGATCAGGAAACGGTCGAACCGGTTGCCCACCTTCTCGTAGATGAAGGGGGTGTCGTTGTGGCAGACGAACTTCGAGAGCAGATACTTCGTTTCGGAGAGAAAGAGCAGCTGCTCGCGCGTGCAGTACTGCTCTACCTTGTCGTAGAGATCGCCCAGCAGGGCAAAACTGCGGTAGGTCTCCTTGATGAGCGCTGTGGTGTTCCACAGACGCAGGCTGCGGTCGAAGTGAGTGCGCATCGCGGCCAAGAGGGGCTGCAGTGCGGGGCGCAGCTGTTGCGACAGCGTGTTGGCCTTGCCCCACTTCGCATCGTCGGCGATGGCGGCCGTCACACGCACACCGTAGGTCGTCTGTTGCCCTTCGGCAAGCTGGTAGATCCAGTTGGCAAAGCCCGTCCGTTTGTAGGGGAAATCCTCGATCGAACCCCCTGCGGCGGTGATCATTTCGACGGCCTGCACGGCCATCTGCTGCAGCTCGTTGCGAGCCTTCTCGCTGCGAGCCGAACAATCGGCGACGATCTGTTGCAGCTCCTCGCGTGAACGGAGAGCGGCCAGCGTTGCCTTGTTCTTCTCCTTGAAGATCTCGCCGCCGAGCGCGAGAATCCCCTCACGGACATCCCATTTGCGCCCCTCCTCGATGCGCTCCTCGACGAAGTGGGTGAGCCATTTGAGCAGGGCGCGGTCGCCGGTGATCGCCTCGATCAACTCGTCGGTACTCTTCGCAAGGATCGTTTCGGTCTCCAGCTCGATGTTGTAGTTCAGATCGAGGTTCAACTCCTTGATAAAGGCGCGCAGGATGCGTTGGAAAAAGGTGTCGATCGTCAGTACCGAGAAGCGCGAATAGTCGTGCAGAATCCGACTGCGCACCTCACGGGCACGCTTCGCGATCTCCTCCGTTGTGAGGTGCAGTTCGTTGATGAGTAGCGCACGATAGGCTCCCGCCTCGCCCTCGGCCAGACGGTGAATCTCGTTGAGGATGCGGCTCTTCATCTCTTCGGTCGCCTTGTTCGTGAAGGTGACGGCGAGGGTATGACGATAGAGGTGGGGCTGCTCGATCACATTGCGTATATACTGATACGCCAACTGATAGGTCTTGCCCGAACCGGCACTCGCATTCAAAATCTTCGCTCTCATACGGTAAAAGTACGAACAATTCTGCGAAGTTAGGCTCATTGAGCCCAGTTTTTTTTATGCTTTTTGCCAATGATACAAAAAAAAGGCACCCGACGATATCGGATGCCTCTCTCTCTCTCTCTCTCTCTCTCTCTGCCCCCCCCGCTTGGGCTTGTAACTTACTCGGCGGGGGTCTCCGTTGCGGCGGGAACCTCGGCCTGCGGGATCGCCGTCTCGGCCTCCAGCATCAGCTCCTGCAGGGCAGCAGCGTCGTTCGAGATGGCGCTGTTGCTCTCGGCTACGCGCGAACCGTCCATCGCAACCGTAGCGATGAGGCAGAGGGCGAAGATAGCCGCAGCCATCGTCCAAGTGAACTTCTCGAGGAAGTTGGTCGTCTCGCGCACACCCATCACCTGATTCGATGCGCCGAAATTAGCGGCCATACCGCTCTTGGGGCTCTGAACCAAGACAGCGAGAATTACCAATACGCTGGCAATCAGGATCAGAACAATGCAAATCGTGTATAACATATCGTTTTGTTTTTAATTATTGTTTCTCTATGTTGTCAATTAACTCGGCAAAGTAAACACTTTTTTCGGGATTTAGCAAACTTAATTTGCGATAAATTGCTTTTGCCTCCTCGAAAAGCCCTTGCGAGCGGTAAATTTCGGCCAAATCCTCGCTTACCAGCTCCTCTTCGTCGCTCAAATCGGCCTCGAGTGTCACCTCCGTATCGGGTTCGCCCTCTTCGGCGACGATGCGCAGGTGCTCCTCGCTCAAGAAACGGTCGATCACCTCGTCGGAGGTAAGGTGCAGGAGTGCCTTCAGATCGACTTCGGGCTGCAACAAGGTCGATTCCGTACGCCACGGATCGACGATCGCGGTGTACTTCGTGCGGTCACCGCCGCGCTCGGCAAAGAGCAACTGCGCAGGGCGGAACCACGGGTAGCGGGCTACGAGGCTCTGCAACTCGGCGGTCGATAGCTCCTGCAGGCGACCGAGGGTGTCGATTTTGCGTTGTGTTGTCATCCTACCAGTCGGAGGCCGAAGCCATAAAGATATCGGTTACTAACTTATCGACGATCTCGGGGATCAGTGTCCCCTCGACCTCGGTCAGGAGCTGTGTCGAGTCGTAATCCTCGTAGGCCGAGAAGCTCTTCGACCACGATTTTGTCTCGTCGATGGCGTTCGTGAAGCGAACATTGACGGTGATTGTCAGGCGGTTCAGTACGGCGTAGTCGTCGCTCGAAACGGAGGCCGTGACCGAGGTGTAGTTCGTGATCTCACCCTCGAAGGCGAAGTCGCCCCCCTCCTCGACCTGTTGCAGGCGCGTACGGCGCGAGAAGATATCGACCAGCGCATCGGTCAGCGTAGAGGAGAGAATCGGCGAGACCATCGTGGCGTTGTTCGGGAAGTAGGCCACCGAGAAGGTCTTGGCATCGGGCGGAATCGATGCGCCCGAGAGGGTGTATTTGATGGCAACGCCGCAGCTCGTAAGCAACAACACAGCCCATATCGCGATCAGTTTTCTCATTCCCATTGTTTAATTTCTAATTCTAAATTTTGAATTTTGAATTTTGAATTTTGAATTACTCTTCAATCCCCAGCTCCTTGATCTTGCGGTACAAGGTTCGCTCCGACATAAAGAGCTCGGCGGCGGCTTCGCGGCGGCGGCCGTTGTTACGGCGCAGGGCGCGCAGGATCTGTTCGCGCTGCATATCGGCCTTGGTGCGCTCGCGCGGCTCCTCCTCAACCTCCTCGCTCTCGGCGTAGATCGGAGCCGCTTCGTAGTCGCGGCTCACGGTCGAAGAGGGGAGCAACGCCTTGACATCGTGCGTAGTCGTGTTCGGCACTCCGCCGCCCGCACGGTGCATCAGCTCGGCCACCATCCGCTTCAGATCGCCGATCTCGGCACGCATATCGAAGAGGAGCTTGTAGAGCAGCTCGCGTTCGTTCGTGTAGTCGCTCTCCATCCGCATCGAGGGGGTCGCCATCGGCGTATGATTCCCGCTCTCGGGGAGGTAGCGGCGCAGAATCTCGGGGGTGATCAGGCGCACCTGCTCGATGGCCGAGATCTGCTCGGCGACATTCTTCAACTGGCGGATGTTGCCGCGCCAGTAGTAGTTCTTCAGCACCTCGCGTGCCGCATCGTCGAGCTGCACGGCGGGCATACGATACTGCACCGCCACATCGGCCGCAAACTTACGGAAGAGGAGCGGGATGTCGCTCTTGCGTTCGCGCAGGGCGGGCACGGTGATCGGTACGGTGGCCAGACGGTAGTAGAGATCCTCGCGGAAACGGCCGTCGAGAATCGCCTGCTGCAGCTGCACATTCGTCGCGGCGACCACGCGCACATTCGTGCGCTGTACCTTCGACGAACCGACGCGGATATACTCGCCCGACTGCAACACGCGCAGCAGACGAGCCTGCGTCGAGTGGGGCAGCTCGGCCACCTCGTCGAGGAAGATCGTACCGCCGTCGGCCTCCTCGAAGTAACCCTTGCGCGCCTCGACCGCCCCCGTGAAAGCACCTTTCTCGTGGCCGAAGAGCTCCGAGTCGATCGTCCCTTCGGGGATCGCGGCGCAGTTTACGGCGATGTATTTGTTGTGCTTGCGTGCCGAGTAGGCGTGGATCACCTGCGGAAAGAACTCTTTACCTACGCCGCTCTCGCCGGTGACCAAAACCGTCAGATCGGTCGGCGCTACCCGCATCGCCACCTCCAAGGCGCGATCGAGCAACTCCGAGGTGCCGATGATCCCGAAACGCTGTTTTACTGTTGTAATCTCCGTCATGGTTGCTTACTCTTTATTGTCGCCCCCCGTCGGTTGCTGTTGCCTCGTCGGTCGTAGCGGCTTCGTTGCCCGAGAAGAGTGCCTCGAGCTGCTCGATCGACGCCTGTTCGGCTCGCCGCTCCTTCCAGTCGTGGTAGTACCCGTAGGCGATGGCACCCAGTGCGATCACCGCCGCCAAGATCGCCACCACGAGGAAACTGTCCACCTTGCGACGGCGTTGCGGACGATCGACATAGGTGAAAGCGTCGGTGTTCTTCGGCGGCTTTCCGTAGCTCAATCCCTTGACATAGGGGGCGGGGTTCATCTTGACCGACTCGGTCAGATGCGGCTCCTCTGTGGTCGGCTCCTCGGTCGCTTCGGCCGGCTCGATTGCCTCCTCCTCGATTCGCTCGACGACCAGTTTGGCCGGTTCGATCGCCTCTGCGGGTTGCGGTCTGACCTCGGCCGATTGCTTTGCGGCGGCCGCTGCGGCCTCGCGCATGGCGGCCTCGACGGGGCGCACACCGCCCGTGATCTGCTTGAACTGGATCGTGGCGTTGGCTCCCGGGAAGAGCTGTCCGAAGCCCTCCATAATATAAGAACGCCCCTCTTCGACGGCGTGGCGCACCTCGAAGACGAAACGGTCGATCTCGCCCTGTGCCGCCAGCTCCGACATCCCTTCGGCAACCAGCAGGCCGCGCAGCACGCCGTCATCGCGGCGAATCAGCTCCGAGAAGAGGATCTCGCGCGACGGCTCCTTCACCAAGAAGGCACCCAACTGCGGGACGATCAGGCGTTTGTTCGTCTGCAAATAGTTCGATAGGATACGAATCAACACGATGCAATCTTTTTTCGTTGGTTTTCGGCTTCAAAATTACCGATTTTCGGGCAAAAAACAAAATTAACGCCTCGATTTTCAAATTTTTAGTCGAAAGAGTTGCGTATCTCAAAAATATTCACCTACTTTGCATCGGCGAAAATTTTGGTAATCCGATCGAGCTACTTTGCTCGATTTTTGCCAAAGTAATCGAGTTGGATTGAAATTAACGACCTAAACCAAACGATTTGGAGTATGAAAGACAAGTACATCGACCTCATCGAACAGACCTTCGATTTCCCGCAAGACGAGTTCTCGGTGCAGGATGGCGAGCTGCAATTCTACGACATTCCTTTGATGGAACTCATCAAACAGTACGGCACGCCGCTTAAGGTGACCTACCTGCCTAAAATCTCGCAACAGATCAACCGCGCCAAGCGAATGTTTAATGTGGCGATGGCCAAAGTCGATTATCGCGGCTCGTACAACTACTGCTACTGCACCAAATCGAGCCACTTCTCGTTCATCTTGGAGGAGGCGATGAAAAACGACATCCACCTCGAGACCTCGTCGGCCTACGATATCCACATCATCAAGGCACTCTACGACGGCGGCATCGTGGATAAGGATCGCTACATCATCTCCAACGGCTTCAAACGCCCGCAATATGTCGAGGGTATCGCCGAACTGCTCCACGAGGGCTTCGAGAATGTGATCCCCGTGATCGACAACAAGGAGGAGATCGACCTCTTCGATGAGGCGATCTCGAAGAAGTGCAAGGTCGGCATCCGCATCGCCTGCGAGGAGGAGCCGAAGTTCGACTTCTACACCTCGCGCCTCGGCATTCGCTACAACGATATCGTCGATTTCTACAAGGCGAAGATCAAGCCCAACAAGAAATTCCAGCTCAAGATGCTCCACTTCTTTATCAATACGGGCATCCGCGACTCGGCCTACTACTGGAACGAGTTGTCGAAGTGTATGAATGTCTATTGCGAGCTGAAGCAGATCTGCCCCGAGCTGGACAGCCTCAATATCGGCGGCGGCTTCCCCGTCAAAAACTCGCTCGACTTCCACTACGACTACGAGTACCTCACGGAGGAGATCGTGGCGCAGATCAAGAACATCTGCCAGCGCAACGACATCGAGGAGCCGAACATCTTTACCGAGTTCGGATCGTTTACGGTGGGCGAGAGCGGTGCAGCACTCTACTCGATCGTGAACCAAAAGCAGCAGAACGACCGCGAGAACTGGTATATGATCGACTCGTCGTTCATCACCACGCTGCCCGACACATGGGGCATCAACCAGCGCTTCATTATGTTGCCCATCAATAACTGGGACAAGGAGTACCAGCGCGTCTTCTTGGGTGGTCTGACCTGCGACTCGGAGGACTTCTACAACGCCGAGGTGCACACGAACGCCATCTTCCTGCCGAAACTCGAGAAGGGCAACACGCAGTACATCGGCTTCTTCCACACGGGCGCCTATCAGGAGTCGCTCGGCGGCTTCGGCGGCATCCAACACTGCCTGATCCCCGCCCCGAAACATGTGATCATCGACCGCGACAAGTCGGACAACGAGTATTATACGAGGCTGTTCGCCAAAGAGCAATCGTATCGTTCGATGCTGCGCATCCTCGGATACTAATCAAGAGGAAAGAGCAAAGAGTAAAGAGGAAAAAGGAAAATAGGGCTGATGCGTCGATAAAACTGCATCAGCCCTATTGTTTTGAATTTAACGCAATGTCATCCCGACGGAGCAGAAGGTGACGAGGGATCTTCCTTATTGAGTAGTCGGCTGACCACTCATTTTGAATTTTGCATTCTAAATTTTGAATTTAATTCTTCTTTCCTCTGATTCGTCGCAGTCGCAGTCCGATTACACCGAACAGGGCCTCGCGGACGATGCCGCCCGACATCTTCGAGGCACCCTCGCGGCGCTCGGTGAAGATGATCGACAACTCCTTGATCTTCAGTCCCAGTCGCCACGCCGTATATTTCATCTCGATCTGGAAGCCGTACCCCTTCATTCGTACGGCATCGAGGTCGATCTGCTCCAGTGCGCGGCGTGCGTAGCAGACAAATCCGGCGGTGGTGTCGTGGACGGGCATCCCCGTTACGAGGCGCACATATTTCGAGCCGAAGTAGGAGATCATCAGGCGCGACATCGGCCAATTGACCACATTGACCCCCTCGACATAGCGCGAACCGATTACCACATCCGCCCCCGCCTCGGCTTCGCTAAAGAGGCGCACCAGATCGTCGGGGTTGTGCGAGAAGTCGCAATCCATCTCTGCGAGGTAGTCATACCCCTGCTCCAACCCCCAACGGAACCCCATGAGGTAGGCCGTACCCAACCCCTGCTTTCCGCTGCGTTCCAAGAGGTGGAGCCGCGCGGGGTAGAGCTGTTGGTGGTTGCGGACCACCTCGGCCGTGCCGTCGGGCGAGCCGTCGTCGATCACCAACAAGTCGAATGCACCTCGGTCGAGGTGCATCACCTTCTCGATCATCGCCTCGATGTTCTCGCGCTCGTTGTAGGTGGGTATGATAACCAGTCTTCGCATCGTCTTTTTTTGCGTAGTTGTAGTGCAAAGATAATCTTTTTCGGTCAAACCGGCGGGCTTTTCCGCAGAAATAATGTATCTTTGTGGGAAATAAACACTTTTTGACGATGAAACGACTCTTAAAGAGCCTCCTTTGGGTGGTCGCTACGGTAGTGGTGATCGCTATGGCAGCTCCCTATGCGCTGCGAGGTAAGATTGTGGAGATTGTAAAACGCGAGGCGAACGATATGTTGCAGGCACGCCTCGACTTCGATCGCGTGAACATCAGCCTGCTGCGCCACTTCCCGAACGCTTCGCTCGATCTGCGCGGGCTGACCCTTGTCGGGGTCGATCGCTTCGAGGGCGATACAATCGTGGCGGCCGACCGGATTTCGGTGGTCGTCAATGTCGCTTCGCTCTTCGGTGACGAGGGCTTCGAGGTGAAGAAGGTGCTCTTGGATGCGCCGCTTGTGCACGGTCGTAAATTGGCCGACGGTGCGGTGAACTGGGATGTGATGAAGCCCGCCGATGCCGCCTCCGAGGAGGTCGTCGAGGAGGTTCAGCAGGCAGAGGAGGCGACCGAAGGGTCGTCGTTCCGACTCGCCGTGCGCGACTTCCGCATCACGGAGGCGGTGATCCGCTACGAGGATGAGCAGTCGAAGCTCGCCTTCTCGACCGAACCGCTCGATCTGCGCCTCAGGGGTGACCTCTCGGCAGCACAGAGCGAGCTGGATCTGCGCCTGAAGATGGAGCGCGTAAATCTTCGCACGGGGGTCGTACCTATGTTGAGCAACGCCGAAGTGGAGCTGAAGGCGACCATCGCGGCCGATTTGGAGCAGATGCGCTTCTCGTTCTCCGAGAACGAGCTCCGACTGAATGCCATCGCGCTTACGCTCGACGGCTGGGCGCAACTGCTCGATGACGAGGCGATTGCGATGGATCTGAAGGCGGGCACCTCGGCCG
>CAZVNR010000014.1:0-28589 GCA_964628945.1 uncultured Alistipes sp.
TCGGCCCACGGCTCCTTCGCCACATCGTCGATCGCCGAGAGGTAGTCGCGGATGTTCTGACCCGAGTAGTCGCCCGAGATCTGATCGAGCCACTCCTGACCGAACGAGGGCAGACCGCGACGGTTCGGAGCGACGACCACATAGCCCTGCGCAGCCATCAGCTGGAAGTTCCAACGGTAGCTCCAGAACTGCGATACGACGCTCTGCGGGCCGCCTTGGCAGTAGAGCAGCGTGGGGTACTTCTTCGCGGGATCGAAATCGGGCGGCAGGATCACCCAGACGAGCATCTGCTTGCCGTCGGTGGTCTTGACCCAACGCTTCTCGACCTTGCCCATCGTGATATGGTCGTAGATCGGTTGGTTGATCGCCGAACACTGCTCCATCGCACCCGTTGCGGGGTCGATCGTGAAGAACTCGGTTGCCATCGAGATCGTGCACAACTCGGCGGTGATCTGCTCGCCGGCCATCGTGAAGGCGTTGATGTCGTGGTCGCCGGCCGTGACCACCTCTACCTCGCCGTCGTGCAGTGCTACGCGGCAGAGCTGGTGGGTCGCCTCGATCGGGGCGAGGAAGTAGAGCCGCTCGTTACCGTCCCATACGATGTTGGTGGCGTTGTAGTCGAAGTCGGCCGTCAGGTCGCGCATTGCACCCGTCGCTGCTTCATACACGAACAGACGCTCCTTGTCCGACTCGTTGCCGGCTCGGCGCATCGAACGGAAGGCGATGTGGCTGTCGTCGGGCGACCAAACGGGGTACTTGTCGTACCCGGGCATCGCTGTACGATCCTTCTCGTCGGCCTTGCAGATGTTGCGGGTCGTGCGCTCGGCGAGGTTGTAGATGTAGATGTCCGAATCGGTCGATACGGCATACGCCGTGCCCGTCAGCGGCTTACCCGTGTAGGCGAGTTCCGTACCGGCGTTGTTCCACGCGATCTCGGCCATATCGAAGTAGGGGGCGAGCGGCGCATCCCACGCCGCATCGGCACCAATAATATCGACCCCCTCTGCGAGCTTGCCGTCCGTGAGCCGACCTACGAAGATGTGGCGGTAGGCACCCTCATCCCAGTAATCCCAGTGACGAGCCATCAGATCGTCGTAGATGCGCGCCTTCGACTTGGCCATATCCTTGTGCAGATCGGCTGAGCGACGAGCCGCCACCTGTACCGTCTGAACATACCATACCGCATCCCCTGCGGGGGCTACACCGAACCCCTCGATGTCGGCGTTGCAGGCCGACACCTGTCGTGCGTTTTGACCGTCGGCATCCATCTGCCAGATCTGCATCGAACCCGAACGATCCGAGAGGAAGTAGATCGAGCGGCCGTCGGCGCTCCACTGCGGAGCGGTGTTCTGCGACCGACGGTCGGTGAGTTGCACGGCCTGCTTGGTCGCGAGCTGCTCGACCCAAATCGTGGTCGAACCGCGATTCTCCTCCATGTTGTAGTCCGTCTGCGCGTAGAGCAGTGTCGTACCGTCCGGCGAGAGCGACGACTGGCCGGCGCGGCTCATCTTCCACATCACCTCGGGGGTCAGCCGTCCGGCGGCGATCTCCTCCTGCGTGAGGGCGTTGTCGATTGTGAGCGGAGCCGGTCGCTCGTCACACGAGGTTGCTGCAAAAGCTGCAAAAGCCATCATAAAAAGGAATTTTTTCATTTTTGTTGTCGAATGCTTATTTATTTGTAAATTTGTAGTCCAAAACACTTGCTATGAAACAAACAATCTATTTTTTAGATAAGTCGCTGACTTTCAGTACGGAGTGCGATTCGTCGGAGGCGGTCGTGCTGCCCGCATCGGAGGAAAACGAACTCTCGAGAGCGAAGGTACTGAAAATTTTGGAAACAACCAACCACCTTGTGCAGCTATCCGACGATCCTGCGGGCGCGTTCCGTCGTTTTGCCACAGAATTTACGGTCGTCGAGGCGGCCGGCGGGGTGGTGGTCAATCGTGCGGGCGAGTGGTTGATGATCTACCGCAACGGCCGTTGGGACCTTCCGAAGGGGCATGTCGAGGCCGACGAGCGATACGACAGCTGCGCCCAACGCGAGATCGCCGAGGAGACGGGGGTCGAGGCGGAGGTGTTGCAACCGTTGTGCGAGACTTGGCACGCCTACTTCTTTCCGCGCACCGAACGGTGGGAACTGAAGCGCACCCATTGGTATCTGCTGCGCACCTTGTCCGATGCCACGCTCCAACCGCAGGTGGAGGAGGGGATTGATCGGGTCGCGTGGTGTGACCGTGCGGCGGTCGATCGACACCTTGCCGAGAGCTTCCCCACGATCCGCCGTGTGATCGAGGCGTTGCGTACGATCCGGCGACGCTAAATTGGGCGTGCGGCACACTTTTTTCGGTCGTTTTGCGTTCTTATTCCGTATGGTGCATCTGTTTCGCATACTCCTCGTTTCGATCGTTTGGCTCCTGCCCGTTGTGGCACGAGCCGAAGGGGGGATTGTGCCCGATTCGCTCGTCGAGCAGCACCACGCCGAGGATTCGTTGCTTTTGAGGAGCGACGATCGCTCGACACGCCTCTACGACTCGATCCGTGCCCGCAGTGAACGCAAAGGGTGGTCGCGCACGCTCTATCGGGCGTTGGTGCGCTCCGAACGCGACTCGGTACGCCGCGCCGAGGTGGTCGATGAGGATGCCGTGACGGCTCCCTACGCGGGGCGGCGCATCGCTGCGATCCGTATCGAACGCCGCCAACCCTTCGATAAGGATGGTAACTGGTTCGAGCGGGCGGCCAATACGATGCACACGCAGACCCGCCATCGCATCATCCACCGCGACCTGCTCTTCAAGGTGGGCGAGGAGCTCGATCCCCACACGATCACCCGTACGGTGCAGCTCCTGCAGTCGCGCCGCCACATCTCCGAGGTGGCGATCGATGTCCGCCCCGAGCTCTACGATACAACACAGGTGGTGGTCGTTGTGCGTGCACGCGACAGCTGGACCTTCGAAGTCGATGCGACGGTGCGTTCGCACGGCGAGACCTCGCTGGGACTCTCGGAGGCCAACCTCTTCGGTCGCGGCCACCTCGTGCGGCTCGAGACCAACCTGAACTACCGCAACTACGACTACGGGGGCAATGTGATCGAATACGCCGTTCCCAATGCGTGGGGCTCGTTCTACTCGCTCAACTTTGCGGCCGGTCGCTCGTTCCATACGACCCGTTTCAACCTCGGCGTGCAGAAGGATTTTCTGCAACCGACCGACTACGAACTGGGTGCAACTTATGCGAACGACAAGGTGAAACACCGCTTCTTGGAACGCGATACGCTGGAGCTGGTCAAGGCACGCGATCTGAATCTGTGGGGCGGTTATGCCCGCCACCTCGAACCGATCGACGCGAGTGTCTATCTCGCCGCCCGCTATCACCATCAGCGCGTTTCGATGCGCCCCGACGACACCTCGGCCGACCACCATCCCGCCCTGCACGACTACGATGCGCTGCTCTTCGGGTTGGGTATCTATCGCGAGCACTTCTACTCGACCAATATGATCTACGGGTATGGTCAGCGCGAGTACATCGCTTCGGGATTTAAGACCGAGCTGGTCGGCGGCTACAATTGGCGCGAGTTCGGCGACTACCTCTATGTCGGCGGCTCGCACTCGATGGGTGGTTACACCTCGCTCGGCTTCCTGATGGGGAGCCTTGCCGCCGGTACCTACATCAACACGGTGAGCAACCGACAGCACTACGGCGTGGTCGATGCCTCGCTGCGCTGGTTCTCGTCGCTTCGACAGTGGGGGGCAAGCCGCCTGCGCCACTTCGTCGGCTTGAGCTACACCTACGGTTGGAATCGTGCAACGGGTGCCGACGAGCAGGTACGCTTCACGAACGATCGCGGCCTGCATCTGCTGAAAGATCCGGTGGTCGGCACGAACCGCTTGGTGCTCAACACCGAGTCGGTGCTCTTCACCCCCTACCAGCCTTATGGCTTTAAGGTGGCACTCTTCGGCTATCTCGACGGGGGATTGATCGGCTACGATGACAACATCTTCCGCAACGACGGCTTTCTCGCCCTCGGTGTGGGTGTGCGTGTGCGTAATGAGCGACTGGTTTTCAAGGCGATTCAGCTCCGTCTGGGAGTCGCCTTCGGCCCGGGCGGTTTTGCCGAGAACCGCTACATCCGCTTCTCGAGTACCTCTGCCCTGCAACAGTACCGCTACCGCCCCTCACGACCGGAGTTTGTGGCGTACGAATAGTTCATCAATTCAAAATGTAGAATGCAAAATTCAAAATTAGGGCTGACGCAGTATGATTTCCGCATCAGTCTATCAAATCTATTTTGAATGCTAAATTTTGAATTTTGAATTGGATCACTGAATAGGGATCCCTATCTTTCAGCGAATTTCCGTTTGCTCCACAGATGCACCACCATACCGAAGTTGATGTCGGCGATGTTGAGGCGGAACTGCATCTTGGCGGCTTGGCGCGTGCCGACCTCCTCGCCGGCGGCGTTGTACTGCTTGACCGAGGTGTAGCGCAGACCGCCCAAGCCGATCGAAACCGTGGCGCAGACCTGCGGAAAGATATAGACCGCCACGCCCGGGCTGAAGCCGATCTTATACTTTTGGCTCTTGCTCTTCGTGTACTTGATATCCTCGCCCGAACCGTTCAGAAACTCGCTCGTGCCGAACTGCGCCTTGGCCTCGACCTCGGAGAAGATGCCGAAACGGCCGTTCGGGTCGAGTGCGACATAGGCACGCTGGAAGACGGCCACCGAGTAGCTGTCGCTGCGCAGGTGCATATCGCTGATGTTGAGCGAGATATCGTTCTGTTCGCCCAGATCGAAGTCGAAGTTGCCCAACTTACCGTCCATATACTGATAGCCCAACCGCAGACCGACGGCGCGGTTGTCGCGGTAAAAGTAGCCGACGAAGGGTTTGACGGTGGTCAGACTGCCGTCGAGGTTGATGTTGTCGAGAAAGACCAGCAGATCGGTATCTTCGCTCGTGATCGTACCGTAGGAGGCCGTCAGACCGCCCATCCACTCCCCCCGATAGCCGAAGGTCAGCCCCGTGTTGTTGATCTCGCGGTCGATGCGGCGCGAGCGGGGCCAAAAGTCCTGCTGTACCTGCGCCGAGGCGGTTGTGGCGAAGAGCAGTGCCACGAGAACCGTTATCATCTTACGCACCTTCATCGCCTTACAAATAGAATGATACGCCCACGCCGATCGAGAGCAGATTAACCTTAAAATTCATTGCGCTGCTGCGGCGATGTCCGGTCGATACTTGGTTGTGTACCTGCTTCACATCGCTGTAACCGATCCCCATCACACCCACATTGACCTCGATCGCCACATCGTTCGTGGCGAAGGCCATCAACCCGGGCGAAACGCCGAGCGAGATGGTATAGCCCCGCTCGTAGGTGCCTCGAACCGGCTGATCGGCCGCAAAGATCGACTGCGTGCCTCCCGCGCCGAGCGAAATCTCGTTGAAGATCGCAAAGCGGCGGCTGCGGCCGAGTGGGATGTATTGTCGCCAGATGGCCGATACGGTGTAGGAGTGGGTCACCGTCTTGTAGTCGTTGATGAAGATCTCTGTGCCCGTCTCCTCGTCGCCAAACTGCAGATCGGCATTGTCGATCGTGAGGTTCATACGCGAGTAGGTGAAACGCGCACCGACGGCCATGTTGTCCGCGAGGGCGTAGGCTACCATCGGGCTGATGCGGAAGTTGTAGCCCTCGGATTGAATCCCCTCGATGACGGCTACCGTATAGTTGTCGTTCGCGTGGGTCGAGAAGGCGAAGTTGGCACCCGTGATCCACTGCCCGCGCGGGACGAAGAGGTGCTGCATGTTGGTCACACCGCGCAGCTTGATCCGATCGTTGAGTGTTATCCGTCGGTTGCCCGGGCGGTGGGTCAGTGCGACCGTCGCCATCGGACGCTGCCGATCCAGCCGCGGACGACCGCCCCCTTTGGCCTCGACGACCACCGTCTCGACGCTGAGGAGCGTATCGGCGTAGTCGATCGCCTCGGGCGAAGCCGCCGTCTTGGTGCGGCGCAGGTGGTGCATCACGAGCGAATCGAGCGCGGGCGAGGCGAAGAGTGCCCGCACGGCCTCACTCATCGGCGGCATCGCGGGCTGCTTGGCGGTTGTGTCGGCGGCTTGCGGCGCGGGCTTCGTCGAGAGCGAATCGACCACAGCCGGCTGCGCAGCGACCGTTACGGCCACCACGCACCCCACCGCTGCGAGCAGTGTTCGGATCGCGTATCTTCGCTTTGCACTCATAGATTTTGGCTCAAAGTGCTGCAAATATAGTGTAAAGCGCGTTGCAAATCCAATAAATTCAACCAATCGGCCGAATTTGATCACCAATACTTTCGCGGTGCGGTTTGGTGCGAAAAATCGGGTTTGTGATGAAAAACCGCCCGTTCGCGATTAAACCCTGTCGGGCGATTGAATTTATTTCCTTTCCCCCTTTGTTGCCCCTATTTTTGCAAGCGAGAAAGAGTGTATATGAATGCGTGTGCGTACATACGAACGGCCTTCGCGGCGGTGCTGACGGTAGTCGTGACCGCCTGCAACGAGCGTTTCGACTTCGCGGAGGAGCAGCCCGTGGAGCCGGCCGTTTCGACGGTGGTGATTCGTGCCGAGCAACCCGCCGCATCGCGTACGGCGATGGGGGAGGTGGGCGACGGTACGAACGGATCGGCGCAGACGATTCGTTGGGCAGACGGCGACCAAATCGTCGTTTGGGCGGAGAATGCCGCAACGGGTAACTACGCGATCGACGGCTCGGTATTCACACTCGCCACCTACAACGCCGAATACACCTCGGCCGACTTTATGGCCACGGTGGGGCAGATGGCGGAGGCATCCTACCGCTACACGGCCGTCTATCCGCTTCCCGCTTCCCGCACGGGTACGACGGTGAGCTACACGCTCCCTGCGGCGCAGAGCGGTGCCTACGATCCTGCACTCGATGTGATGACCGCCTCGACAACAGGCAACGCCCTCGTGCCGAGCGACGGCTTCCACACCGATATTGATTGGGAGCAGCCGCGTTTGGCCTTCGAGCACCTCTTCCACCTGATCCGTATCCGTATTCCCGAGGGCAAGAACTACCTCGGTCTGCCGATCAAACGGTTGGAGATCACCTTCCCGCAGGAGGTGGTCGGCACGGTTTCGTTCGATGCCCTTGATCCGGTCAATACGCAGAGCTGGTCGAACCTCTCGAACAAGATCACCGTCGAACTTTCGGATGATCGGCTGATTGATGCCGGCGAGGGCTATGTGTGGCTCCATATCAAACCGACGGCACTCGATGGCGCGATCACCTTCTGCGCCTACGACGAGGCGGGTGTAAAATCCTACGACATTCAGACGACCCTCCAAAAGACGATGGAGGCGCAACGCATCACGCCCATCGCACTGACTGTTCCGCCCCCGCATATTCCGGTCGTCTATCTCGACCTGCGCGAGCAGGCCAACAATTTGGGCGAGGCGTGGCAGAAGATTACTTTGAGTGGATTGAATTTTGGTAATGGCACGCCCAATGGTACGACCAACTCGGTGACGATCAACGCCACCGACGAGGACTATATCGTGGCGGTCTATCCCACGCTCAACAGCGACGGCACGGCCAATATGGCGAGTGTGCAGGGACAAGCTCTAACGGCAACATACGAGTCGCAAAACGCACTGTTGCAGAATAAAACATTGACAACTCCCGCCTCCTTGCAGCCAACCACCGAATACACGACCCCAATCAATGATACTCCGTTCATTGTGCCATATCTTTTTGAAGAGGATTTTAGTGCAGTGACAGCTGAAAATTATGCCAATTTGGATTGGGATAGTAATGGACATGTAGGTGTGACAATGGATGATATCGGATTGATAGGCTGGACTGGAGCTGCTTGGGAGACAACAGCCAATACATCGTTAATGGTGGCAGCCTACATTGGTAGCTCGTGGAATGGAACGGCGACGGATTGTACGAATGGACGCGTGGATACGGCTCAGTTGCCGTTGAAAAACGATGGAATTACGGTTACGGTGACATATATGGTTAGCGGTAAAACATCGGCTTCGGCTGCTAAAAATTCTTGCTACTTTGGCGTGACAACTACGACGGGAGTGATCAATGGAACAACCAGTTATAAAACACCGGCTACTCCCGATCGCCTGATTGAAAGTTATGTGATTAACAATAATGGTAGTGCAACAAGTATTTCGGTTGCCAAGACAAATACCATTACAGCCTGCTCATCTGCGACGCGGTTGACATGGTGTTGTAATCCAACGGATGTCGGTACTGGTTTTTGGAGTGGGTATGTGACCAGCAAATATTTTTATGTGTATGTCGATAATATCAAGGTGTCAATCGGAAATCAAGTGAAATAAACAAAACAAAAACAAAATTAATAACCACTAAAAACAACAAGCAGATGAAATGCAAATGGATGATCCCGATGCTTGCGATGGCTGCGGCCTTCGTGGGTTGCAGTTCGGAAGACGATCTGACCGTGAAGCACGGTTCGGGAAAGGTGCTTTTCGATTGCGATGTGTTGCAGACCGTGTCGGAGGTGACAACCCGCGCGGGCGAGTACACCCTCCCCGCCGAGTTACTCCCTCAGGCAGATCAGCTTACGCTGGCAATCACGGGTAGTTATACCGACAAAACCGGTACGACGACCTACAACAAGTCGTGGCTGACGGTGGCCAATTTCGTCACCGAGAATCCCGATTTCGAGGCGGGCGATTACAGCACCTCGTCGGGGCAGTACCAAAACAGCTATGCGGCGGTGATGACCTACGGCGATGCAACGGCCGAGGGTGAGGCTGCGCCCTACTTCGAGGGTACGAGCGGCGACTTCAATGTCTATGCCGGCAAGACGGCCAAGCCGGCCGTTTCGGTTGCGCTGGCCAACTCCTGCTTCACGCTTGCCGTGACGGAGTGGATGCTCAACTACTACGACAACCTGAAGCTGACGATCCACACGGCCGACAACGACTTCTCGTTCGAGCCGACGACGACCGATCCCTCGGCGTTGATCTTCGTCAAGGCAGGGGCGGTGTTGAGCTTCAGCGGCTCGGCCGTGAAGGCGCAGACGGGCGTTGAGGTGACCTTCCCCAAGACGGAGCTGAAGGATGTAAACGGCGCGGCAGTGACGACGGCCGCCATGACCAAGTACACGATCTCGGTGGATCACGGTCAGGCGGGTGCAGGTACGCTCTCGATCTCGTTCGACGACTCGTTTACCGAGGTGCTCGAGCAGACCGTCGAACTGAATCCCGACGAAAACTAATAACAGATGAAGCGTATGAAACAGATGATAAAGAGTCTGTTGCTCCTCGCCGCAGCGGTGATGACAACAGCCTGTGAGATGGACAAGTTGTCCACTCCGACGAACAACGAAGAGCAGGAGCTGGGCTACCTCCGCATCGGGCAGGTTACGACCAATGCCGACACGGAGGACAGCGAGCTCAACGGGGGCGGGATGGCCGCTTCGCGTGCCGTGACGACGGCTCCCACGAGCTACTACCTCGAGATCGTCAATGTCGCCACGAAGGAGACGGTCTGGACGGGTACGATCCAAGAGCTGGAAAACCTCGAGAATGCCCAAGTGGGTGTCGAGCCCGGGAAGTATGTGGTCTATGCCTACCAAGACAGCAACAAGATGCCCGCAAGCGGCGCGGCGGTCGATGGTACCTACTACGCCGGCTACTCGGAGGAGGTGGAGGTGAAGACGAAGCAGACCTCGCAGTTCAAGGTGACCTGTAAGCTGGCCAACATCCTTGCGACGGTGGAGCTCTCGGCCGACCTGAAGACGATGTTCAAGAAGGACGATGCCGCCTCGCCCCTGCAGACGGTTGTGAAGGTGGGCGCAGGTGAGGAGGTGAACGCCTACACCTACGCCTACACCTCGACGCACGAGGCGCCGAAGGTCTATTTCAAGGATGTAGCCGGCCCCGATGCCGTGAGCGGCAACACGCTGACCTTCACGCTGACGGGTAACTACTATACGGGCGATCCGGTCGATGTGATGAACGGTACGAACATCGACGATACGAAGTGGAAAGAGGTGAAGATGGAGAAGAGCCTGACCAATGTGCGTGCCGCACAGTGGCGCAAGGTGTCGATCGACATCGACCACAACACGACGGGTGATGTGCAGTTTGTGATCAACATCGAGAGCCTGATCTACGACGAGGAGATCGAGGTCGATCTGACGACCCTCTACGCCGATGCCACCGAGCTCGGCCTCGACAAGGAGGAGGCGATTCCCGATGAGGATGAGGAGGATCCCGCCGCTCCGGATGTGACGATCGACGGTCAGACCGATCTCTCGTTCGCCATCAACAGCTCGATCTACGATGCCGATGCACAGAGCTGGACGAAGTACCTGAAGGTGAACATCACGCCGAAGGACGGCACGACCGTTAAGCAGGTTTACGCCGAGATCACTTCGGAGGATGCGTCGCTCATTTCGGGCTTGGCTCCGATCCTCAACAAGGACGGTCGCATCGAGTTCTTCCCGACCAACGCCGCTTCGACCTACGCAAATGTGGCCGAGGATGGTACGAAGGTGACCTTGAAGGCTGCCGGTATGGATGCCCTCTACCGCCACAACGGTACGCACACGGTGAAGGTCTATACGGTCGATAGCGACAACCGCATGAAGACCACCGAGCTGACGATCACAGTGACGAGTGATGCCGCTCCGGTAGTAGGTCCGACGATTCAGTGGCTGGCCAATGGTACTCCGGCTTCCTCGCTGTTGCTTGATGCATCGCCTGCAACATGTGAGGCTACCATCACGACATCGACAGGTCTGACCGGTCTCTCGGTTGATATTGATAGTGATATTTTGACGCCCGAAGAGTTGGGTACGCTCGGATTGGCTGCACAAATGGATCTCTTCAATCCGGCAACGGCTCTGATGGAGAATACTTTGCGTTCGTTTGGCTTCTTGCCGATCGATACGGCGGCATTCCCCGAAGGTACATCGGTGGCAGATATGGCGAAAGGTGACGATCAATATCGCGTATTCGACCCTGAAACTGGTCAACGTAAAGAGGATAAAGTAAGCCCCTTGTATGGCCAAACATCGGTGAATTTCAACATAACCAGCTTCTTGTCGATGCTCGGTGGTCTTGAAAATCCTGATAACACAGCGTTTAAGTCGACGAGTACATTTAAAGTGATTGCAAGTGATGCCAGCGGTACAAACTCGTCTCCGATGACCATTAATGTTGCACGCTAAAAGAGAAGGAACGATGAAAACTTTGTTGAAATATATGCTTATCGCAGGAGTGACCCTCGGGGTCGCCTCCTGCGAGCGTGAGCCGCTGATGAGTGGCGGTGGTGAGGGTGCTGTCAATTTCAGCATCGACTACTCGACAACAACTGCAAGCCGCGCCGACGATCAGAGCGACTTTACCCCCGAGAAACTGAAGGTGCGCATCTACCGCCCCGAGGGTGCCGACGATCAGGTGCTGATCCGTCGCTATACCTCGATGGAGGAGATCCCCACGCCGCTCTATTTGGTGGCCGGCGAATACTCGGTTTTGGTCGAGGCGGGCGACAAGAGTAACACGGCCTTCGTCGAGGAGGACGAGGATGCGCGTAAACTCAAACTCTGCTATGAGGGCAGAAAGGATTTTACCGTCGCACCGAAGTCGAACACCAATATTGATGTGGTCTGCCCGACGATCAATGTGCGAGCCAACCTGCTCTTCGATACGGCCGACAGCCAAAAAGATGCAACGGGTCGCCGCATTCACGAGAACCGAATGATCAGCGATGTGAAGATCACGGTGGCTGCCTTGACGACCGATGCCGCGAATGTGGCCGATCTGACGGCGGCGATCACCGAGGCGGAGGCTCCGATGCTTACCTTCACGCAGTTTGAGAAGACGGTCGATGCAAACGGCTTGGCAACGGCTTCGGGCTACTTCCTGCTGCCCGAGGGGGTAACAACCCTTGTGTGGGCCTTTGAGGGTACGCACGAGACCGACGGCCGGATTGCCCGCGTCGGTACGATCAGCGATGTGAAGCCGGCACACGCCTACAAGACGAGCTTCTACTATACGCGTACCCCCGACGGTTATGCAGCCGTACAGGTGGAGATCGACGAGACTACGGAGAATTTTGAGGATGATTGGTACTTCAAACCGCAGCCCGAGATCACGGGTTCGGGGATCGATGCCGCCGGCGTAAACACCTATACCGAGGGGAGCGATGTGGTGCTCACCTGCGAGTCGATCAACGATTTGGTAACCCTCTCGTTGGGTGGTGTCGAGTTCTTCAAGGATGGCGCGGTGGTAGCTGATGCCATTACGGGTGTAAGCTGCGTAAAGAACGAGGCGACGAAGGTGACGATCACCCTTTCGGAGGCCTACTTCGATACGCTGAACGGTGGTGTGCAGACCCTCTCGTTCGGTATGCAGGATGCCGGCAGCTCGGAGGTCTATGCCCAGCATGTCGAGTTCCGCAAGCAGGGCTTGGTTGCCGACGAAGTGACGGCCGATCTATGGGCGAATACGGCTACCTTTAAGGCGCTTGTGCAATCGAGTGTCAGCAAGGTTGAGATTCGTTACCGCAAAGAGGGCGCTTCGGATTGGAATACGCTGACGGCTGTAGCCGGCACGACTGCTGACGGCTTTACGACCTACACGGCCGCTTCCACGGCCGGTTGGATCGAATCGACCAACGGCAATAACCACAAGGTGTACAAGCCCGATATGACGAAGAGCATCTTTGCAAACAATCGCTACGAGTATCAGTTGCTCTTCGACGGTGTTGCCGAGGGCCCTACAGTTGTTTATGCGCCGACTACATCACAGTCGATTCCCTATGCTACTTTCGAGGATAGCTCGTTGGCATGCTATGGTAACGATACAGGTATCGCTCCCTTCTGGGGTAGCGGTAACAACTCTTATACTCCTTCGCTTTGTACTTTCTCGTCGTATGACGGTAATCAGGGCGTAGCTTGTCCGAAATTGGCTGCTGGTCTTGGCGGTATTCCGGGTGTTTTCGAGTTGTTGGCTGCTGGTAACCTCTTTACGGGTACTTTCAATAAGCCTTCGACTACCGGTACGGTAGCGTTCGGCGTGAAATACAACTGGGAGGCACGTCCGACCTCGTTTAAAATGAAATATTGGGGTAGTATCGGTACGGTCGATCGTGTCGATAAGTCATCATTCGAGATTCTGTCGAAAGGTGAGGCGGATCAAGCAAGCATCCTTGTTGCAATTGTCGATTGGAGTGAGCGGCATAAAGTGACCTCGGGTACTGGTGATCCGACCGGTATGTGGTCGCCCGAGGATGGCGCAAATGCTGTTTCGGAGGGTAAGATCATCGGTTATGGTGTGGCCTATCCGACCGGTCAGACGGCCGGCAGCTCGATGGTCGAGATGCAGATAGACCTCTATTACTACGATACGACGACGAAACCGAGTGCCAACTACACACTGGTCATCTCGTGTGCAACCAGCCGCTATGGTGACTATATGAACGGTTGCTCGACCAATGTGATGTATGTGGACGACTTCCGTTGGGGCTATTAATTAGATGATCTAAAACGACAATGCGTGTGATGATGCGAACTATGTGGATGGCGGTTGTCGGGGCGTTGAGCTTCACCTCCTGCATCGAGAATACGATCCCGTACCCCGAGGTCGAGGTCGCTATCTTGAGCTTCGAGGGGGTGGGCTTTACCGCCGCGATCGACCCGATTACCCGCACCGTGACCGTGACCCTCGACGAGGAGGTTGATCCTTCGGCCGTCGAGGTCACGACGGCCACCATCACCGAGGGGGGCGAATCGGAGCAGCCGCTGACGGGTCAGCTCGACCTGCGCGAGCCGCTCTTGGTGACCCTCTCGCAGTATCAGGAGTATGTTTGGACGATCCGCGCCGAGCAGCCCATCGAACGCTACTTCACGGTCGAGGGGCAGATCGGTGGGACCGAGATCGACACCAACAGCCGCACGGCAACGGTCTATGTGGCCGAGGGGAGCGATATGAACCACATCCGCATCCTCTCGCTCAAGCTCGGGCCGCGGACGGTGACCACGATGTCGCCCTCGATCGACGAGCTGACCGAGTTTAACTCCGTGCGCTATGTCTATCTGCAATACCCCGCGCTGCACGGCACGACCGAGCGTTGGCAGCTCTATGTGCGCCAAACCGACATCAAGGCGCAGATCACCGCCGCCGATGCGTGGGCAACGCGTGCCTACCTCTACGGTGCCGCCGAGGCGGGGACACAGGTGGGCTTCCGCTACCGCTTGGCGGGTGCTGCGGAGTGGATCGAGGCGCCTGCAGCCACGCAGTCGGGCGGTACCTTTACGACCGTCGTCACGGGGCTGCAGCCCGAAACGGCCTACGACTTCGTGGCCTACTCGAACGACGACCTCTCGCCCGTCGTAAGTCGCACGACCGAGTCGATCGTGCCGCTCACGAACGGCGGATTCGAGGAGTGGAGCACGAAGGAGGGGATCGTCTATCCCTTCCTCGATGCCGCCTCGCCCTACTGGGGAACGGGTAATGTGGGCGCGAGCATCGTGGGCGAGACGCTCACCGAGGGGGTGGCGGATATCCGTCCCAACTCGACGGGCAAGTATGCTGCACGCCTCACCTCGAAGTTCGCGAATATCTTTGGCGTAGGTAAATTCGCGGCGGGCAACCTCTTCGTCGGCACCTATGTCCGTAACGACGGCACGAACGGCATCGTCCACTTCGGTCGCCCCTTCACGCGCCGCCCGATCGCCCTGCGCGGTTGGATGCGCTACACCTGCGGTACGGTCGATCGCATCTCGAAACAGCCCCCCGGGCAGCAGATCCAACAGGGCGACCCCGACTGCGGTATGATCTTTATCGCCCTCGGCGACTGGGATCCCGCTATCTACGGCGGTACGGCCGAAAGCCCCGTTGAGGTGGCTACGCGCCGCATCGAGGAGACGGCATTCGATCCGAACAGCGCGGCGGTGATCGCCTATGGCGAGCTCCCCCTGCCGGCGAGCGTCGAGGAGTGGACCGAGTTTACGATCCCGCTCGACTATCGGGCGACGAACCGCATCCCGACCCACCTGACGATCGTCTGCTCGGCCTCGCGCTACGGCGACTACTTTACGGGCAGTACGAAGAGTGTGTTGTGGTTGGATGATTTTGAACTGATCTATGAATAGTGCAAAAAGGAGGAGTATCAATGATTGATGCTCCTCTTTTTTGGTGAATTGAAATTTTATTGCTACTTTTGAAAGTATATTCAACCGAAACTAACATTAAAACAAACCGACTATGATCCGAATCGTTGCCGTACATACGGCTATGGCGCTCGTTGAGCCGCTTACGAAGCTCTTTGCGGAGCACCTTCCCGAAGTGAAACTGAACCACATCGCCGATGACTCGCTTATTCAGGAGGTCATCGCCAACAACTGCGTTACGCCCGCCGTGCGCCGTCGTCTGGTGAACTACTACATCGCTGCCGCCGACTCGGGCGCCGATGTGGTCTTCAACTGCTGCTCGTCGGTGGGTAAGGTGGCCGAGATGGGCGATCAGATTGCCCCCGTCAAAGTCTTCCGCATCGACGGTCCGATGGCCGAGAAGGCGGTGCGCGAGGGGAAGAAGATCGGCGTGATCGCTACGCTTCCGACGACGCTCGAGCCGACCGTCGCGCTCTTGAAGGACAAGGCCGCCGAGGCGGGTGTCGAGATCGAGGTGGTCGAGGGGTTGGCCAAGGGTGCCTTCGGTGCCGAAAAGTCGATCCATGACGGGCTGATCGAGCAGGAGGCCGTGAAGTTGGCCGGTGAGGTCGATGTGATCGTCTTGGCGCAGGGCTCGATGGCTGCCATGGAGCAGAAGCTGCGCGAGATGACGGGTAAGACGGTGCTCTCGAGCCCGCTGCTCGGTGTCGAGGGCTTGAAGGCCTACCTGAAGGAGAAGGGCTTGATCTAATCTGCCGACGACGATGAAGAAGAGAAGCATTGTTCTGCTGTTGTTGGTGCTGATCAGCGTGATCACCTTCCTCGATCGCATCAACATCACGATGGCCTCCCAAGATATTATGACCGAACTGGGGCTGAGCGAGTCGCAGTGGGGTTGGGTGCTGTCGGTCTTTACGATCTCCTACGGTCTGATGCAGGTGCCGCTCGGTGTGTGGGGCGATAAGCGCGGCTACCGCTTGGTGTTGGCGCTCATCGTGCTGTGGTGGTCGCTCTTTACGGGTCTGACGGGCTTGGCGTGGAGCTTTGCCTCGCTGCTCGTGATCCGCTTTATGTTCGGTATCGGCGAGGCGGGATCCTACCCCTGTATGACGGGTGTGGTGGTGAAGTGGTATAAACAGCACGAAACCTCGACCGCACAGGGCTACATTTGGGCAGCCAGCCGTATGGGCGGTGCACTGACACCGTTTATCGTCCTGCCGGTGCTGACCCTCTTGGGGTGGCATTGGGCCTTCTACATCTTGGCTGCGCTGGGCGTTGTGTGGGCGGCAGGGTGGTACCTTTGGTATCGCAACCGTCCGGCCGATGTAAAGGGCATTACGGAGGAGGAGCTGCAATCGCTCCCCGAACCCTATACGAAGGAGGAGGAGAAGGTGGCCATTCCGTGGCGCAAGATGATGCAGAACCGTCAGTTTTGGCTGATCTTGGCGATGTACTTCTTCTATGCGTGGGGCAGCTGGTTCTTCTTCTCGTGGTTCCCGCGCTTTATGGAGGTGGGTCGCGGCTTCGACAAGAGCGAATTGACCTATGTGATCGCCATTCCGTTCGTGATGTCGATGATCGGCAACATTGCGGGTGGTTACCTCTCGTCGAAGTTCTCGCTTAAATATGGCCTGAAGGTGGGTCGTCGCCTGCTGGGTGTCGGTGGCTTGGCCGTCTCGGCCGTCTTTATGTTCTTGGCCGCCTTTATTCCGGGCAAGACCGAGGTTTTCGTCTTCCTCTCGTTGGCCTTTGGCGTCATTGACCTGATGCTCCCCTCGGCGTGGGCGATCTGCAGCGACATCGGCGGCCGCTACTCGGGTGCCGTATCGGGTGCGATGAATACGGCGGGTAACATCGGCGGCTTTGTCTGTGCGACGGCGTTTGGTTATCTGATCGAGGCGACGGGCAACTACAACGCGCCGCTCTTCGTGATTACCGCTATGTTGGCCATTGCCGCTGTGCTCTTCTGGTCGATCAATCCGACCAAGAAACTCGTAGAAGAGTGAGAAGAAAGAGCATCTCTTAAATTCAAAGTTTAGAATTTAGAATTCAAAATGATTGGGCCGGCGCAAGAAATGCTCTTATCGCGCCAGCCCAATTTTTTATTTTTATGTTTTAATTCTACTCTACATACAGCACCAACCCCTTCAGATACTCGCCCTCGGGATGGTAGATGTTGATCGGGTGGTCGGCGGGCTGGGTGAGTTGGTGCAGGATGCGCACCTTGCGACCGGCGATGGCGGCTGCCGAGAAGACGGTCGTGCGGAACAGCTCCTTCGAGACGGCCTGCGAGCAGGAGAAGGTGAAGAGAATGCCGCCCTTCTTGATTTGGCTCAAAGCTCGTGCATTCAGTCGCTTATACCCCTGCATCGCGTTCCCCAAGACCTTGTGGTGCTTGGCGAAGGCGGGCGGATCGAGGATGATCAGATCGTACTTCGACCCGATGTCGCGCAGGTACTCGACGGCATCGGCGGCCACCTCCGAGTGGGGTATTGTGTCGCCGAAATTGAGGCGCATATTCTCGGCCGCGAGGTGGACGGCACGCTCCGACGAATCGACCGAGCAGACCTCGACGGCACCGCCTTCGGCAGCATAGACCGAGAAACCGCCCGTATAGCAGAAGGTGTTGAGCACCGTGCGCCCCTTCGCGTAGCGTTTCACCAGCTCGCGGTTCTCGCGCTGATCGAGGAAGAAACCGGTCTTCTGTCCCTCCTCCCAATTGACGGCGAACTGCAACCCGTTCTCCAGCACGACCTGCGAGGGGTGTGCCGACGAACCCCACAGATAGCCGTCCACCGCCCCCAAGTTGGCCTTGAAGGGGAGCGTCTGTGACGATTTGTCGTAGATGGCCGTGATCCGCTCGCCGTAGCAGGTGCGGATCGCCTCGGCGATGGCGTGGCGGGCGTGGTACATACCGACCGAGTGGCACTGCACGACGGCCGTCGAACCGTAGATATCGACCACCAACCCGGGCAACGAATCTCCCTCGCCGTGAATCAGGCGGTAGCAGGTGGTTGCTGTGTTGTCGGTCAGCCCCAGCGTGCGGCGCACATCGTGGGCGATGGCGATGCGGCTGTTCCACCACGCTTGGTCGATCGGCTCTTTGTCGAACGAGAGCACGCGCACGGCGATCGAGCCGATCTGGTAGTGCCCCTGTGCGATAAACTCCCCGTTGCGGGTATAGACCTCGACGATCTGCCCCTCGCAGAGTTCGAGCCCCTCCTCGGCCATGATGTGATCAATCGCACCCGAGAAGATCCACGGGTGGCGGCGCAGGAGCGACTCCTCCTTGCCTCGGCGCAGGATGATTTGTGGTGTAAACATCGTCTTCGCTTATTTTACTTTCGGTGTGTGTGCCAGTTGGTCTAAAATACGGAGGCAGACCCACGCATCGGTTGCGGCGTAGAGCTGCTGTTTGTCGGTGAGGGCCGAACTCTCCCAGTTGCTCAAACGCTGCGCCTTCGATACGCGCCGTCCGAGTACGATGGCCGACATCTTGCGCAGGCTTCGCTCCTCGATGCCCCAATCGCCAACCATCGCTTGCAGGTCGATAAAGCCCCGCTCGCGGAAGTGGCGCAGCTGGTGCAACGAACGCAGGTCGCCCGCCACATCGGCACCGACCTTCTTCACCTCGTTCGACTCCAAGAGTGCGAGGATCGGCTTCGAGAGGGCGATGCGGTTCAGCCGGAAGAGGTAGCACCGCTCCTCGGTCGAGAGTTGCAGGAGCGATACGCGGTACATCACGCCCGCCTTGAACGAGGGGCGCGTCTCGGTATCGAAGCCGATAAGGCGGTGCGCGGCGAGATCGCGGCACGCCTCCTCGATCTGCTCTTCGCGGTCGATGATACGGATCTCACCCCGAAACTCGATGGCGGGAAGTTGCGCCGTCTGCTCGTTGTCGATCTTGGAGATATAGGGTCTGTTTGCCATAAAAAAATCAATCGAACAAAGGTACGAATTTTAATTCAGAATTTAGCATTCAACATTCAAAATGAGTTGAAACTGGCCTTCGAAATGCAGCTAATGTGTTATTTCCAACCCTCCGTCGGGATGCAGACGGATCGTACCCTCCTCCATCAGCGTGCGGAGTACCTGTTGCAGCAGCTCGGGCGAACAGCTCAAGAGGGCAGCCAACCGATGCGGGTCGCACGGCTCCTCGTGAAGGCGCGTAAGGATCGCGTGGCGCAGCGCCTGCTCCTCGTCGGTCGGGGCGGTGGTAGCGGCCTCTTTGGCGGCGCGGCGTTTGGCCAAACAGAGGTCGCAGATGCCGCACGGCCGGCTCTCGCCCGCGCCGAAGTAGTGCTCCAGCACCTCGCTACGGCAACGGTCGCGGTTGGCGGTGTATTGCAACATCTGCTCGAAACGCTCCTCCATCAGCTCGCGGCGGCGGAGGTAGGTCTCGGGGGCGATGTAGAGATCGTTTTTGGGGAGTCGTCCCTCGTGCAGGTAGAGCATCGGCGAGCTGTTCGAGGGGATGTAGCGGATCACGCGCAGCTGCCACAAACGGCGCAGCAGTTCGTGCACGCGTTCGACCGTATAGCCGCTCCAAGTGGCGATCTCGCGCTCGTCGATCGCCCTAAAGTCGGTAAAGACCCCGTTGTAGAGGCGCAGCAGCGTGCGGATGAAGGGGTCGAGGTCGTCGTGGCGGATGCGGAGCTTGTAGAGATCGTCGCGGCGCACGGTGAAGAGGATGCGGGCGGGTTGTTCGCGGGCATCGGTGAGGGTCAGGTAGCCGTTGAGCTGCAGGAGCTTAATGGCGCAGCTGACCATCCCTTCGTAGAGGTGCTCGCGGGCGCAAAATTCGTAGATGTTGAGCGGGAAAGCCGCCTCGGCACCGTCGCCGATGGCGATCTGAAGGTAGGAGCAGAGGCGGTCGTAGATCTCCTTTACGCGCTCCAACGGCGGGAACTCCTGCACGAAGCGTTTTTGGATGCGCTCCTTGTCGTCCGAGGCGACGAGCAGCAGCGCATAGGCACGCTTGCCGTCACGACCGGCACGCCCCGCCTCCTGATAGTAGCTCTCGAGCGAGTCGCACATCGAGTAGTGCACCACAAAGCGCACATCGGCCTTGTCAATCCCCATCCCAAAGGCATTCGTGGCGACCATCACGCGCACCTCGCCCTTGATCCACTCCTCTTGGCGGATCGAACGCTCGGTGTGGGGGAGCCCGCCGTGATAGGCGTTGGCCGTGATCCCCTCCGCACGCAGCAGCTCGGCCACCTGTTCGGTCGCCTCGCGCGTGCGAACATAGACGATGCCCGACCCCTCGACATTGCGTACCAAGCGCAGCAATTGCCCCTGCTTGTCGTCCGTGTGGCGCACGCTGTACGAGAGATTGGGGCGGGCGAAGCTGCTCTTGATCAGGTGCGGCTCGGCGAAGTGCAGGTTCTCCATAATATCGCGCTGCACCAGCTCGGTCGCCGAGGCCGTGAGTGCCAAGACGGGCACCTCGGGCAGCCGTTCGCGCAGCTCGGCGATGCGGAGGTAGGAGGGGCGGAAGTCGTAGCCCCACTGCGAGATACAGTGCGCCTCATCGACCGCTACGAGGGTGATATTCATCCGCGCAACGCGCATCCGAAAGACCTCGGTGGCCAACCGCTCGGGGGCGACATAGAGGAACTTCACATCGCCATAAACGCAGTTGTCGAGCGCGATGTCGATCTGTCGCGGCGACATACCCGAATGGACGGCGACGGCGTTGATCCCGCGCCCGCGCAGCTGATCGACCTGATCCTTCATCAGCGCGATGAGCGGCGTGACGACGATGCACAACCCCTCGCGGAGGAGCGTAGGGAGCTGGTAGGTGAGCGACTTGCCGCCGCCGGTCGGCATCAGCGCAAGCGTATCGCGCCCCGCCAAGACGGCATCAATGATCGAACGCTGCACCGTGCGAAACTCGGTGTAGCCCCAATACTGCTTCAGTACCTTATAGATTTGCTCCTCGTGCTGTATCATACCACAAAAATAGTAAAAAGTGCCCGAACAAGAACTGTTCGGGCACTTTTTATTACAACCAAAGGGTGTGGTTACTTCTTGTAGGC
This sequence comes from uncultured Alistipes sp., assembly GCA_964628945.1. GTDB lineage: Bacteria > Bacteroidota > Bacteroidia > Bacteroidales > Rikenellaceae > Alistipes. Next base: position 21,199 of record CAZVNR010000014.1, read on the forward strand.
CTCCACGCCGCGCTGCAGGAAGTCGATGAAGGCCGCTACATCGAGGTTGTAACCGCGCGGATCGACCAGCTGCTTACCCTCTTTGCCCTGCAAGACATAGTAGGGCTGGGCGTTTACGCCGTAGGTCTTCAGTGCGTAGTAGGAGTTGATCTTGCCCAGCTGCTTGAGCACCGTGCCCGTGTCGGTCGTTACCCAGTCGGCCTCGGCCACCGGCATCTTGTCGTCGGCGTAAAGGGCGCAGATCACATACTCGTTGCGCAGCAGGTTGAGCACCGTCGGATCCGACCATACGCGCATCTCCATCTCGCGGCAGTTTACGCAACCGTGCCCCGTGAAGTCGATGAAGATCGGCTTGCCGACCTTGGTGGCGTAGGCCTCGGCCTCCTTCAGATCGAAGAAGCCCTCCAAGCCGTGCGGCAGGTGGAGCTTGTCGCTGTATTTGCGAGCCGCAGGCTGCTGCTCGGCAGCGGTCGTAACGACCGTATTCCCTTGACCCAGTACGAAGTCCTGCGTGGTGATCGGCGGCAGGTAGCCCGAGAGCTTGGCGAGCGGTGCGCCCCACATACCCGGGATCAGATAGACCACGAACGAGAAGGTGGCGATGGCCAGTGCCAAGCGCGTCACGCTCACGAACTTCACCTCGCTGTCGTGGGCGAATTTGATCTTACCTAACAGATAGAAGCCCATCAGCGTAAAGACAACGATCCAGATCGCCAGATAGACCTCGCGGTCGAGGATGCCCCAGTGATAGACCTGATCGGCCACCGAGAGGAACTTCAGACCCAGTGCCACCTCGATAAAGCCGATAACGACCTTCACCGAGTTGAGCCAACCGCCGCTCTTCGGCAGGTTCTTCAGCATCGAGGGGAAGAAGGCGAAGAGCGTGAACGGCAGCGCAAAGGCGATCGAGAAGGCGAGCATCGTCAGAATCGGCGACCAAAACTCGCCGGCGGTCGATTTGATCAAGACCGAACCGACGATCGGACCCGTGCACGAGAACGACACCAAAACGAGCGTCAAGGCGAGGAAGAAGATACCGCCCAACCCCTTCGTGTCGGCCTTCGAGTCGCTCTTATTGACCATCCACGAGGGCATCGTGATCTCGAACGCGCCGAAGAACGAGGCGGCAAAGACCATAAAGACGATGAAGAAGAGGATGTTCGGCAGCCAGTGCGTAGCCAGCCAGTTGAAGATGTCGGCTGTCACGGCATCGCCACCCACCAAGCGCGTGATGAGGATGATGGCGGCAATCGGCAGGGTGTAGAGCCCGACGATGAACAGACCGTAGAGTGCGGCACGCAGACGACCGCGTGCTACGCCGCCCTCGCCCTTGAGGAAGTACGAAACGGTCATCGGAACCATCGGGAAGACACACGGGGTCAGCAGGGCGGCAAAGCCCCACAGCACAGCCTCGATAATGAGCGACCACAACGACCCGCTGCCGGCGGCATCCTTCGGTGCGGCGGGTTTGGCGGCCTCATCCGCAGCCGCAACAGCCTCGCTCGGCTCGCCGATCTGCAGGGTCAGCTCCTTCTCCTCGGGCGGCATGCAACTCTGATCGTCGCAGATCATCCACTCCAACTGCGCCTTGATCGTCGCCGCCTTCTCGGTCAGCTTGACCCATTGCGCGAAACGCGGCTTGCCCTCGTAGGTGCCGATCTCCATCATAAAGATATCGTCGTAGTAGCGGTGCTCCTTATTGAGCGGCTCGAGCGAGCCCTCCAACTCGGCACCTGTGGCCGAAAGCGTGATCGCGGTAGCCAGCGGGCCCCCCTCGTAGGGCCCCATACCGTACATGTGGTAGCCGTCGGGAATCGAGGCCTCGACCACTACGCGGTGGCGGTCGCCATCGACCTCGTCGGTCGTGATCGACCACTTAACCTCTTGTGCCGTGATCGACCCTGCGGCAAGGATGGCTGCCACGAGCAGCATCATCCGTTTCAAAATCGTATGCTTCATCATCTTAAAAATTTCGTTATGAGGGCGTAAAGATAGTAATTTTCTACAGAAAGATAAAACCGACAGCCAAAAAGTTGATTTTGGGAGCGTTTTTATTTTGACGAAAAAAATCTTTGTTGTACTTTTGGGTGATTATTGCGCAGTTAAATGTAGTAACACAATAAACAGATCAAAAACAATGAAAGAAGCAATTGCTATTTTGACCGGTGGCGGTCCGGCTCCCGGTATGAACACGGTGGTAGGCAGCGTAGCCAAGACCTTCCTGCACCACGGCTATAAGGTAATCGGCCTGCACGAGGGCTATACGGGGCTTTTCAACCCCGCACCGCGCACGGTCGAGATCGACTTCGCAATGGCCGATGCGATCTTCAATCAGGGTGGTTCGTTCTTGCAGATGAGCCGCTTCAAGCCGAAGGATTCGGATTTCGAGAACAACTTCAACCTCAACTTCTTCACCGACAACAACATCAAGCTGCTCGTAACGGTGGGTGGCGACGATACGGCTTCGACCGCAAACCGCATCGCCAAGTTCTTGGAGGCGAAGCAGTATCCGATCGCAAACATCCATGTTCCGAAGACGATCGACAACGACCTCCCGCTGCCGAAGGGTGCTCCCACATTCGGCTACGAGTCGGCCAAGGATAAGGGTGCCGTGATCGCACGCGCCGTCTATGTCGATGCCCGCACGAGCGGCAACTGGTTTGTATTGGCGGCAATGGGTCGCTCGGCCGGCCACCTTGCATTCGGTATCGGTGAGGCCTGTCACTATCCGATGATCGTCATCCCCGAGATGTTTAACAAGACGGAGATCACGGTCGAGAAGATCGTGAACCTCGTGATCTCGTCGATCATCAAGCGCAAGATTATGGGTATGGATTACGGTGCAGCCGTCATCTCGGAGGGTGTCTTCCACTCGCTCTCGGACGAGGAGATCGCCAAGAGCGGCATCCACTTCTCCTACGACGAGCACGGCCACCCCGAGCTGGGTAAGGTGTCGAAGGCGCACATCTTCAACGAGATGATCGAGAAGAAGGTGAAAGCCCTCGGTCTGAAGGTGAAGAGCCGCCCCGTCGAGTTGGGTTATGAGGTGCGTTGCCAGACGCCGATCGCTTACGATCTGACCTACTGCTCGGAGCTCGGTATCGGTGTACACAAGCTCTTCTCGGAGGGCAAGACCGGCTGTATGGTCTATGTCGATTCGGAGGGCAATGTCGCTCCGCTCTACCTGAAGGATCTGCAGGATCCCACGACGGGCAAGATTCCGCCGCGTCTAGTCGATATCAACTCGGACAAGTTCTCGTCGGTAGTCGAGAACATCATCAACGCCGTAACGCCCGCCGACTACGAGGCTGCGAAGGCGTATGTGGAGAATCCCGAGGAGTTTGACTTCAAGAAGATCCTCTGTTGGTAAATACTTTTAAGAAGTTGTCTAACAAGGCGATTTTTGCGTTACGCTTGCCCTCAAAATGCTCACATACATTTAGTATGCTCCGCTTTTTCGGGCTTTGCAAGCCTTAAAATCCCTCTTGTTATACAACTTCTGAAACTTGGGGCTGTCCAATAAATTTAGTTGCGACAGCCCCTCGTTTTATATTCGGCGTTAGTCTGCGACTCAAACAACTGCGCAAACTGCCCGTTTGTTTCGGGGCAGAAGATATTGAACCCGAGCGCGTGTGCCGCATCGGCATTGCGACGGCCGTCGTCGATAAAGAGGCTCTCCTCGGGGCGGATCCCCGTGCGGCGGATGACCTCCTCGAAGATGGCAGGCGAGGGCTTGAGCAACTTCAGCTCGAACGAGAGGAAGATGCCGTCGAAGAGCTCCTCCATCTTGCGACCGTGCCGACGGAAGTGCTCGCGCACGATCTCGATCGCCGTGGGGTTCGTGTTCGAGAGAATGTAGGTCTTCAGCCCGCGTGCACGCAGCCGCTCGATCGTCTGCAACTTTCGCTCATCGACCCGCGCCAAGAACTCCTCATAGACCCAACGGATCTTCTCGTTGGTCACCTCGGGACGGTTGTCCAAGCGGCGCATCTCGTCGCACGCCGCCTCCCACGACAGCTCGCCGCGCTCCATCCGTTCGTTTACCTCGGCAGGGTAGCAGGGATCCATCAACTCCGCCATACGGGGCATACCGATCTCGCGGAAACAGGCGCAGACGCGCTCCATCTCCAGATCGACAATCACGCCGCCAAGGTCGAAAATAACATTTTTAATATCCTGTAACATCGTTCGTTTTCGCTATTTTTGAAATTTCATCGTGTAGCGGCGCAATGGGCGCAACATCCACATAGGCAGCCGCATCAAAATCGGAATCCACAGCCGATTCCACCAGTCGGGCACCGAGCATCGCTCGCCGCGCCACATCGCATTCAGTCCGCGCCGCGCACAACGGTCGGCCGTGATAAGTGCTCCCAAGCGCAACCCCAACCGTTGGAATCGAGGCGACAAACCGTAGAGATCGGTCGCCACGCCGGCCGGACAGATCGCCGTCACGCGCACGCCTCGCTGCTCGACCTCTTTCGAGAAGGCGACCGAGAAGGCCTTGAGGTAGGCTTTCGAGGCACTATAGACGGCCAAACCCGGGAAAGGCATCCAGAGCGAGTAGGAGGACATATTGAGGATGTGTCCCCGAATGCCGCGCTCGATCATCCGCGCCGCAAAACGGCGGCAGAGCTTCGTGGTGGTCATATCGTGCAACAGCAGGATGCGCTCGATTCGCTCGGGGGCGGTATCCAGCACATCGCAGAAAGAGAAGATGCCCGCGTTGTTGATCAGCACATCAATCTCGATCCCTTCGGCGGCGATCCGGTCGTACAGCTCGTCGGCTGCCTCGATGCGAGCCAAATCCATCGTCACGGGGCGCACGGTGATCCCCGCCTCGGCCTCTAACTCCGCCTTCAGTGAAAGGAGCGGCTCCACCCGATCGCCCACGACGACGAGGTGGTAGCCCAACGCCGCCATCCGTCGCGCATAGCACCGTCCGATGCCCGAACCGGCTCCCGAGATCAACGCCCACGCCGATCCCTTCTCGATCACTCCGCGTCTCATCCTATTTGATCTTGTTTAATTCGCGCCACAGCCGATCGGGGATCGGCTCCGTGCAGTTGTGACAACACTGCATATCGCGCGAATACATACGGGCGATGCAGTAGTCGCGGTGGTCGCACCCCGAACGGGTCGTGAGGTCGCCCTCGCGCAACTTATTGACAAACGACGGGTCGTTGATCAGCGCACGCGCCATCTGTACCAGCTCGAACCCCTCGCCGAGCACCCGCTCGATCCCTTCGCGCGATACCAAGCCGCCGACATAGACAAGCGGTAACTGCAATGCCTCGCGGAATCGCTTGGCGTTCTCCAAGAAGAAGCACTCCTTGAAGTCGTACTGCTTGATCATCCACTGACCGAAGAGCGACACGACGATCTTCTGCAACCACTCGTTCCACCCCATATAGTAGCCCATCGTCTTGGTGGGGATACGGCCGCGCATCACCGCCATCGGGGCACGCGACACGAAACCCGACGAGAGGACGATGCCGTGCACACCCAGCCGCTCGATCTCGCGGGCAATCTCGATGCTTTCGTCGATCTCGATGCCCCCTTTGAAACCATCCTCCATATTGTGCTTGACCAAGACGGCCATCTTCAGCCGTGCCGCCTGCTCCATCACCTCCGTAAGACACATCCGCATAAAACGCATGCGGTTGTCGAGCGATCCGCCAAACTCGTCGCGGCGACGGTTCGTCCACGGCGAGAGAAATTGCGAGATGAGGTAGCCGTGGCCGGCGTGCACCTCGACCGAGTCGAATCCCGCCTCGTGAGCCGTTACGACGGCACGGCCGAAATCTTTCGCCATCTCGACACACTCCGCCGGCTTCAGACGGCGGTGGAAGGTGGGGGAGTAGAGGTTAAACCCGTTCGAGGCCGATACGGGGAACGAACCGGCCGTTGACCAGTGGGTCATATTGCCGCAGTGGCCGATCTGAATGCCGGCGGCGGCCCCTTCGGCGTGGATCGCATCGGTGATCTCGCGCAGGGCGGGGACAATCTCGTCGCGCAGCCACAACTGCTTGTTGAACGAGATGCCGCTCCGATTGACCGAGGCGTAGGCGAGGGTCGTCATACCGATCCCGCCGCGGGCTACGCTCACATGGTAGTTCTTGAGCTGCTCGGTCGGGCCGAAATCCTTGCCCATCGACTCGAAAGCCGCCGAGCGGATCGTGCGGTTGCGAAGGGTTAGCGGACCCAACTGAAACGGAGTAAAAAGTTTCGATTCCATACGCCTTGTACCTATTAATAGATAAACGGAAGGATGCGCTTGCGCTTCAGGCGCGTGAACTCCTCGCCAAATTCGCGTTCGTAGCGATGGCGCAACGAGGTGGCGCGGGGTGCTAGATTGGCAAAGGTCCACAGCACGAAGAGTGCGCCCGCCCACGACCACGAGGCGATGGCAAAACCGATCCACTCGGTCAGCTCGCCGAAGTAGTTGGCCGAGGTGACATAGCGGAACATCCCGCCGTAGGGGATGTAGTGGCGCGTATCGCCCTCCTTGCGGAGCGTGCGGATGATGTGGTCGGAGTGGAGGTTGATCGCCATACCGGCCGCGAAGATCGCGCTGCCGATGTAGATCTGCGGCTGCGCAAACCAATCGGCATAGAACCCTTCGGGGGCGAGGTAGAAGATCCAACCGCCCTGCATCAGCGCGTTGAGCGTGTTGAAGATCATCCCCATCACGACGATCCCGAGCGGCATCTTCGAGTTGCCGCGCAGGCGCATCGGGAAGATGAACGAGCGGTGGAAATAGTGCGTCTGAAAGAGCAGGAACAACACCAGCGGTGCCGCCTCGAAACGGCGATCCGACAGCCACCACAGCACCGTCATCGCCACAAATACGGGGCTCTCCATCACGACCCAGCCCACCTTGTTCGAGATCGGCCGACCGAATTTCGGGTTGAAAAGGTAGCCGTACCCCGCCTCCACAAAGTGCAGGGCGACGAATACCACCACCGCCACAGCTGCCATTACGGCCAAAAATGTGTTGTATTGCTCTAACATTGTTCTGCAATCAGAAAAATCGTGTAAAGGTAACAAAAATCCCCCGAACCCCCTTGCCTCCCCGCGCTTTTTTTTATCCCGTTTGGGTATGGTGCCGCAAAAACAGCCGCTTTGCGGTCGGCGTGCTCCGCGACAGATCGCGGCCGACACCCCCTCTTCGGACAAAAAACAGCGTCGCTACGGAGCGACCGCCGATGGTTAATGATCATTTTTTTACGGCCGCGCTTTTGATTTTTAAAAACTATCACTAATTTTGTAAACGCAATCCACCGGATTGTGGATATATTTTTTTTTGATGAAAGTGTATTCGCTTTTATCCTTGTTCTGTCCCGTCCTGAAATAGCGTTACACAAAAAATGTAAAGCTATGGAAGAAAACAG
>CAZVNR010000015.1:0-27654 GCA_964628945.1 uncultured Alistipes sp.
TGTTTTTCGCAGTTTTTCATCTTTCGTCATTCGCTGCAAACTGCTGATTTGTAGCTTATCACGATTGTGCGAGAGTTCTTTGACAGAACTCTCAAAATAATACAAAAACGACCGAGAATATCGGTCGTTTTTTTGTGGAATACCTTATTATATAAGAAGAGAATTTAGAGAGATTAGGGAAGTTAGGGAGGGTCACTAAATTCACTAAACTCACTATTTTATGTCGCGCAAGCCCAAAGCTGACACACATAACGAGAATTACGCGAGAAAGGAGCTGTAAAGAGCGGAAAAGGGTGAAGTAAATAAATTTTAAACAGTTTTTTACTTTTTAATTCATTTTGTGCTATCTTTGTCGCACTATGCAGCTATTTGATCTTTTTCTTGCGACATACGGTTATACGGGGTTGATTTTGACCCTGATGGCGGTTGTGCTCTTCATCGCGCAGTTGGCCATCTACTTCCGCTACGGACGGTTGGTGGGCTACAAGAACGGTCGGCGCAAGCCCCTCCGCGAGGAGGAGCCGCCCGTGTCGGTCATCCTGCCGATGTTCTCCGAGGACTACCCCTTCTTGGAGGAGCAGCTGCCACTCCTCATGAGCCAACACTACAGCCACTACGAGGTGGTGATCGTCTATGTCGGCTCCGACACCGACTTCCACGCCGAGCTGTTGCGCCACCGTCAGTTCTACCCGCAGCTGGCCGTCACGCGCCTGCACCTCGATCCGCGCTACCCCATCTCGCGCAAGATGGCGCTCAACATCGGCATCAAATCGGCACACTACGAGTGTATGCTCTTCACCTCGACCGATGCCGTGCCGCGTTCGGATCGCTGGGTGGCGTTGATGGCTAAAGGCTTCTCGCGCGGCGAGATCGTCATCGGTTACTGCGGTTTGGAGCGCACGAAGGGGCTGCTCAACCGCCTCTTCCGCACCGAGCAGTTGATGACGAGTGCCGACTACCTCTCACGCGCCACAACAGGACGCCCCCATCGCGGCACGCTGCATAACTTCGGCTTCACGAAGGGGCTCTACTTCCGTCCCGAGATCAACGGGTTCAACCGCCTCAATATGAACATCGGCGAGGACGACCTCTTTATGCAGGAGGTGATGACGCGCGACCGTGTGAGCGTGATCCTCTCGCCCAAAGCGACCGTCGAGCAGCGGATGTGGAGCGGAGCGAAGTGGTGGATCTCGCAGCTCACCTACTACGGTGCTGCCCGCCGTTTCTACCCGCGTCGCGTGCGCTGGGCGAAGGCGTGGGAGGTCACATCGCGCCTGCTGTTCTTCCTCGTCGTCGGCTGCTCGATCGCGACGATGCCGCTCTACTTCGCACTCGGTGCCGGCGTGTTGTTGCTGCTGCGCTACCTCTTTGTGGCGTGGGAGGTGCACCGCATCGCCCGCCGCGTAGGTGAGCAGGGGTTGAGCCGCTTCTACTTCATCTACGATCTCTTCAGCCCGCTGTGGGAGGTGGTCTTCTCGTTGCTGTTGATGCGCAAAGACGAACGGGTATGGAGATAGCCGACTACCTCGTAGCCGAGGATCGCCGGTTGGTCGAGTTGGCCCTCACGGGCGACGACACCGCCTTCGAGTACCTCTTCAACCGCTACAGCGATGCGATCCGCCGCCTGCTCGTGCAGCGCAGCGGTTCGTCGGACGATGCCGATGACCTGTTGCAGGAGACCTTCATCAAGGTCTATCTCCACTTGGATCGTTACAGCCCCGCCTACACCTTCGGTCAGTGGGTCTATACGATCGCCCGCAACACCTTCATCGACCACATCCGCCGTCGGCAGGAGGAGCTGCCGATCGACGAGCGATTCTCGTCGCCCGCCTCCCCCACACCGACCCCCGAGGAGAGCGTGATCCGTCTGCAACAACGCACACAGATCGAGCACTACCTCGACACGCTCCCCCCGCGCTACGGCCGCCTGATTCGGATGCGTTTCTTGGAGGAGTACTCCTACGAGGAGATCGCCGAGAAGCTCGCCCTGCCGCTCGGCACGGTCAAAACACAGATTCACCGCGCCCGCGAACGGATGTGCGAACTGATCCGTCGCGGCGACAACATCTAACGACTATGGAGTTGATTTTGAAATACTTTCCCGATTTGAGCGACGAGCAACGCCGCCGCTTTGCCAATCTCTACACCCTCTATGCCGACTGGAACGCGAAGATCAATGTCGTCTCGCGCAAGGACTTCGATCAGCTCTACCTGCGCCATGTGTTGCACTCGCTGGCCATTGCGAAGGTCTGCTCGTTCGAGGCGGGGGCACGCATCCTCGATGTGGGGTGCGGCGGCGGTTTCCCGTCGGTGCCGTTGGCGATCCTCTTCCCCGAGGCGGAGTTTGTTGCCGCCGACTCGATCCGCAAGAAGATCACCGTCGTCGAGGGGGTGACCGAGGGGTTGGGGCTCAAGAACCTCACACCGCGCTGCACGCGTGTCGAGCAGCTCCCCGAGCAGTTCGACTACATCGTTTCGCGTGCCGTTACGGCGATGCCCGAGTTTGTGGGGTGGATCTGGAACAAGATTCGTCGCGGCCAACGCGGCACGCTCCCGAACGGCATCCTCTATCTGAAGGGGGGCGATCTGGCCGAGGAGCTGGCGCTCACGGGCAAACGCTGGGACCTCTACGACATCTCGACCTTCTTCGACGAGGAGTTTTTCGCCACCAAGAAGGTGGTCTATACCGCGAAACGGTAGAAGGAGCGGTCAGCGGTCAGTGGTCAGTTTTTGGCCGACGCGACTTGAAAATGTCATTCCGAACCCTTGCGAACCGATTGGGTAGAGTAACACAGGAACAATCCGTCGCAAGGTGAGGAATCTACCATGGTCAATAAGGTAGATTCCTCGTCGCCTTCGGCTCCATCGGAATGACATATAATGGTCAGCTTTTGGCTGCGCGACCTGAAAATAGGAGATTAGGGAGATTAGAGAAGTCAGTGAGAACGCTCTAATCTCCCTAATCTCCCTACATTCTCTAAAAAAACGGGGCTGTCTAACAAGATGAGTTACGACAGCCCCAAGTTTCAGAAGTTGTATAACAAGAGGAATTTCAAGGCTTGCGAAGCCCGAAAAAGCGGAGTTTACCGAGTGTAAATGAGCATTTTGAGGGCGAGCGTAAGGTTGCGATTAAGGCGAGTGCAGAGGCTGCTTGCAGACTTTGCCGAGCCGGAGCAACCAAAAGGCACTTAACGAAGAAATCACCTTGTTAGACAACTTCGAAGAATCTTGTGATGTAAAAACTACTTATTCTCTGCCATACGCTCCTCGAAGATCGCTTCTACCTTGTCGTGCGAGAGGGCTCGCAGATTGACACGGTGACGGCATATAATCAGATCAAAGTCACCATCAGCCGTAGAGTGCGCCGTTTGGTCAAAGATCAAGAGCGGGGAGTTGTAATACACCACCTTCAGGCGAAAATGGAACTCCGGACAATGCTCCATTGGAACAGACGCAACAACCATTTGCTGCTCGCGGTCAAGGTGCCGCCGTCCCTCATACAAGGAATTTCGAGGCGGTTCAATACCTGTACTATGACCTACAGTCCGCACAAAACGCTCACACTCACCGTCATCCTCAAAAATCCAGTTTGCAGATGTAATGGTCGAGAGATCGCCTCCGAGTAGATTCGTCTCCGGACCCCATGTTATGCCGTCTGTCGAATACAGCGTTCTTGTGTTATAGATCGAACCACTTGTCAAATCAGATTTCAATTTTCCATAATCAATCGTCTTGGCATCAAAGCCCGCGATTAGCCCCTCGATCTGCTCTTGGGTATAGCTATTTACCACCTCATTGGCAAAATCAAAATTAGGGTCATTACCCTCTTCACTGCACGCCGCAAAACCGATCACGGCGGCGAATAAAATGAATAGTTTTTTCATAAAGACAGGTTTTTAAGATTTCACATCAAATATAAGTTGTTTTCGATTGAAAAAGGTGGACTTTTTTATTTTTTAGGAGGATTTTTTTGTGCGAGATACACAACCGCTTAAAAAAAACGGTTTTTGAGGGGCTGGCGCAACGGAAACTGCGAACGCCGAGAGGTCTGGGAGTAGTAGGCGTTTGGCAAGGTGGAGAATATAATTTTGAATTCTAAATTCTACATTTTGAATCGTTTTTCGCGTAGCCAAAAGCCGATCGCCGATCGCTGAATGCGGTCAGCTCATTCATTTTTTACGCCGGCTTTGTACCAAAGTTCTGTTTTTTTCATATCTTTGTGCCGCAATTACAAAATAAACAGAGCACAATGAACAAGTTGATGAAAGTTTTGGTCGTGGCCGTTGCCCTGCTGGGTGCCGTTTCGACCTATGCGCAGAGCGCAGCCGACAAGATTTTGGGTGTCTATCACGCCGTAGAGGAGGGCAAGGAGTCGAAGATTCGCTTCACGAAGCTCGCCGACGGCACCTATCAGGGTCAGATCATCTGGCTGCTGCAGCCCAACAACCCCGACGGGTCGCGTAAGTACGATGTGAAGAACCCCGACCCCGCGAAGCGCAAGGTGCCCTCGGATCAGGTGGTGATCGTCTATGGCATCCGCTACAACGCCAAGGAGAATTGCTGGGACGGCGGTAAGGTCTATAAGCCCAACAACGGCAAGACCTACAAGGTCGAGGTTTCGTTCGAAGACGATAAGACCCTCCGCGTAAAAGGCTCACTCGGCCCGATCAGCCTCTCGCGCTACTGGAAAAAAATTGAGTAGTTCCGATTCAAAATTCAAAATTCAAAATTCAAAATTTAGAATTTAGAATTCAAAATGCAGGAGGACGGCACAAGTGCCGTCCTCCTTGTTATTTAGGGCACGCTGTTTATCGCGCAGCCCAATTTTGAATTTTGAATTACTTTCCAAGCAACTTCTTCACCTCGGCGGCGACGGTCGTGCCGTTGTAGCCGAACTTCTCGTCGAGCACCTTATAGGGAGCCGAGTAGCCGAAGTGATCCATACCGTGGATGTAGCCGTTCTCGCCTACCAAGCCGAGCAGGTTCACGGGCAGACCCGAGGTCAAGCCGTAGCGCGGCAGGCCGACGGGCAGCACGCTCTCCTGATACGAGCGAGGCTGATCGCGGAAGAGGCCCTCGCTCGGCACATTCACCACGCGCACGGCGATCCCCTCCTCGGCCAGTTTCTCGGCACCCTCGACGAGGGTTGCCACCTCCGAACCGGTTGCAACGAGCACCGCCTCGGGATGAGCGGCATCCATCACCACATAGCCGCCCTTCGATACTTGGGCAGCCTCCTCGCGGCGCGACGAACCGAGCGTCGGCAGCGTCTTGATATTCTGACGCGAGAGCACCAGCGCAACGGGACGCTGCTCCTCGAGGGCGAGTTTCCAAGCCGTTACGGTCTCATCGCCGTCGGCGGGGCGCAGTACCACCATCGAACGCTCGCCGTGGTGGTTCTTCAGATGCTCCATCAGGCGCACCTGTGCCTCGTGCTCGATCGGCTGGTGCGTCGGGCCGTCTTCACCCACGCGGAACGAGTCGTGCGTCCAGATGAAGATCACATGCAGGCGCATCAGTGCCGAGAGGCGGTAGGCGGGCTTCATATAATCCGAGAAGACGAAGAAGGTACCGCAAGCGGGGATCACGCCACCGTGCAGCGCCATACCGTTCATCACGCAGGCCATCGTCAGCTCCGAAACACCGGCTTGGAAGAACTTACCCGTGAAGTCGCCCTTCGTGAAGGCGTGGGTCTTCTTCAGGTAGCCGTCCGTCTTATCCGAGTTCGAGAGGTCGGCCGAGGCCACCACCAGATTCTCCACCTTATCGGCCAGTGCCGAGAGCACCGTAGCCGAGGCGGCACGCGTAGCCTGATCCGCCTTCATCTCGATCGCCTTGAAGTCGATCTCGGGCAGTTCACCGGCAAGGAAGCGATCGAGCTTCGAGGCGAGTGCCTTATTCTCCGAACGCCAAGCGGCCTCTACGGCCTTCTGCTCGGCAACCCAGCCCTTCAACGCCTCCTTGCGGGCAGCGAAGGCAGCCTCCGACTCGGCGAAGACGGCAAACGGGTTCTCGGGATCGCCACCGAGGTTTTTGATCGTACCGGCGAAGTCGGCACCGGCTGCCGAGAGGGGCTGACCGTGCGTCGAAACCTTATCCTCGAACGACGAACCGTCGGCTGCCACGGCACCCTTACCCATCGTCGTATGGCCGATGATGATCGTCGGGCGCTCCGTCTCGGCGTTGGCTGCGACGAGCGCAGCACGCAGGCCGTCGATGTCGTGGCCGTTCACCTCGATCACATTCCAATTCCACGCCTTGTATTTGGCGGCTACATCCTCCGTATCGACCTCATCGACCTTCGTCGAGAGCTGGATATTGTTCGAGTCGTAGTACATAATGAAGTTCGCCAGACCGAGGTGACCCGCGATACGGCCCACACCCTGCGAAATCTCCTCCTCGACCGCACCATCCGAGATGTAAGCGTAGGTCTTGTGCGCCATCCACTCACCGAAGCGAGCCACCATGAAACGCTCGGCAATTGCAGCACCGAGGGCGATGGCGTGACCCTGACCCAGCGGGCCCGACGAGTTCTCCACGCCGCGCATCACATCCACCTCGGGGTGACCGGGCGTTACGCTCTCCCACTGACGGAGGTTCTTCAGATCCTCCATCGTGTAGTTGCCGGCCAGTGCCAGCGTTGCATAGAGCATCGGCGACATATGACCCGGATCGAGGAAGAAGCGATCACGATAGGGGTAATCCATCTGCGACGGATCGTACTTCAGGAACTCGGTGAAGAGCACAGCCATAAAGTCTGCACCGCCCATCGAGCCGCCCGGGTGTCCCGATTTAGCCTTTTCGACCATTGCTGCCGACAACATACGGATGTTGTCCGCCACGCGCATCAATTCAGAATTAGTAGCCATAAATCTTGGTTTAGTTAGTTTATTATTATTGTTTTTCTGTTTCCGTTATTGGGGGCTCTGCAATCAGCAAAAAAATAATTTTGAATTTTGAATTCTAAATTTTGAATCGGCCTTACCCCACCTGTCGCAGTTGTGCCAACGAGGCGCGTTCGAGGCGTTCGCGGGCGTAGTCGAGCGTGACCGTAAAGCGGCTTTGATCGCTCGATGGGAGTTCAAACATCGCATCGGTCATCACCGCTTCGGCGATCGAACGCAGGCCGCGTGCGCCGAGCTTGAACTCGACGGCCTTATCGACGATGTAGTCCAACACCTCCGACTCGAACTTCAGCTCCACGCCATCCATTGCAAAGAGGCGTTCGTACTGCTTTGTGATCGCATTCTTCGGCTCGGTGAGGATCGAACGCAACGCCTCGCGCGAGAGGGGCTGCATAAAGGTCAGCACCGGCAGACGCCCCACCAACTCGGGGATCAGCCCGAACGAGCGGAGATCCTGTGGCAGAATGTACTTCATTAGGTTGCCGCGATCGACCTGCTCGCTCTTCGCACGACCAAAACCGAGGGCGTGCGTATTCAAGCGCTGGGCGATCTTCTTCTCGATGCCGTCGAACGCACCGCCGCAGATGAAGAGGATGTTGCGCGTATTGACCTGAATGAACTTCTGGTCGGGGTGTTTGCGCCCGCCCTGCGGCGGCACATTCACAACCGTACCCTCCAGCAACTTCAGCAGTGCCTGCTGCACACCCTCGCCCGAAACATCGCGTGTGATCGAGGGGTTGTCCCCCTTGCGGGCGATCTTGTCGATCTCGTCGATAAAGACGATGCCGCGTTCGGCCTGCTCGACATTGTAATCGGCCACCTGCAACAGGCGCGAGAGGATGCTCTCAACATCCTCGCCGACATAGCCCGCCTCGGTCAGCACGGTCGCATCGACGATCGTGAAGGGAACCTTCAAGAGCTTGGCGATCGTGCGGGCGATCAGCGTCTTACCCGTACCCGTCGGGCCGACCAAGACGATGTTCGACTTGTCGATCTCGACCTCACCCTCCTTCTCGGGAGCCATCAGGCGTTTGTAGTGGTTATAGACCGCAACGGCCATTGCACGCTTCGCCTCGTCCTGACCGATCACCCACTGATCCAAGAAGGCCTTGATCTGCACGGGTTTCATCAGCTCCTCACGGCGGAGCGGTGCCGCCCCTTTGGCGGCCTTCGCCACCACCTCGTTCTCGATCAGGATGCGGTAGCCGTTCTCGACGCAACGGTTGCAGATATTCGCCCCGTCGCGCCCCTGAAAGAGCAGCTCGACATCCGAACGCCGTGTCCCGCAGAACGAGCAGCAGTCACCGCTGTTACCGCCTCGGCGGTTGTTGTTATTTTTCGTTTGACTCATTTCTCTCGCGTTTGGTAAGCACCTCGTCGATCAGGCCGTAGCTCTTGGCCTCGGCAGCCGTCAGCCAGTAGTCGCGGTCGGCATCGCGCTCGATCTTCTTCAGCGCAACGCCCGAGTGCTTCGACAAAATTTCATATAGCTCACGCTTCGTCTTGACAATCTCGCGCGCCGTGATCTCGATATCGGAGGCCTGTCCCTGCGCACCGCCCAGCGGTTGGTGGATCATCACCCGCGAGTGGGGCAGTGCCGAGCGTTTGCCCGCAGCACCCGCCGTCAGCAGCACGGCACCCATCGAGGCGGCCAAGCCCGTACAAGTCGTCGCCACATCGCACGCGACGAGCTGCATCGTATCGTAAATGCCCAAACCGGCCGACACCGAACCGCCCGGCGAGTTGATGTAGATCTGAATATCCTTATCGGGATCGACCGACTCCAAGAAGAGCAGCTGTGCCTGAATGATGTTGGCCGCATCGTCGTAGATCGGCGCACCGAGGAAGATGATGCGATCCATCATCAGGCGCGAGAAGACATCCATCGTCGCCACATTCAGCTGCCGCTCCTCGATGATCGTCGGCGACACATAGGCGGCCGAGATCGACCGGAAATCGTGGAGGCAGAGGGAGCTGATCCCCATTTTTCCACGCGCATATTTCTCAAATTCCGAAGCCATAGATTCTCTGTTTTGAAAAAAAGGACTTTGCAAACATCACGCCTGCAAAGTCCAAAGATAAGCGATTTTCGGATAAAATCCTAAAGTTCCTTCGCTAATTTTGCAAAATCATCCGAAGATACGGCTTTTTCCGTCACTTTGATCTTGCCCTTCACGGCCTCGACAACCTTCACCTCGAACAGACGCTCGTAGATCTTCTGTGCCTGCTCCTTGTTGTCGAGAATCTGCTTGGCGTAACCCTCCAGCATATCCTCGGGAGCCGACGGCATACCGAACTGGGCGAACTGGGCAGCAGCCAACCCCTTGGCCTCGGCCGTAGCCTCCTCGGGCGTTACGGTCAGCTTCTCGGTCTCGATGAAGTGCTTCTGCAGATAATTCCATGTAAACATCACGAGGAACTGATCGAAGTCCTTCTCTATCTCCTCCATCGTGAACTTGCCCTCGTTGATCGTGTAGAGCCAACGCTTCAGGAAGGCCTTCGGCATCTCCAGACCGGCCTTCTCGATCAGGAAGTTGCGCAGCTGCATCGAGAAGAGGTAGTCGCTCTCGCGTTTCAGCTCGCGGGCGATCTCCTCGTCGAGCATCTTGTCCAACTCCTGCTCACTGGTCACATTACCGGCGGGGAAGGCCATCTTGAAGAACTCCTCGTTGAGCTCCGGCTCGGCAAACTTGCGGATCTTCGTGATCTCCATCTCGAATACGGGGTTGATCGAGGCCAGCTCCTCCTCCTTCACCTGAAGGATGGCGGCACGCTGCGAAGCGGTCTTGTAGATCTCGTTCACATTGACCTGCATCTTATCACCCACCTTCTTACCGAGGAACGGCTTGCGCTCCTCCTCCGTGAGCGAGATCAGCCCGACATAGGCATCCTGAATCTGCATATCGCCGTTATCGAGCGTAGCGGTCAGCGCCTCGTCGGCCTCGACCACATCGACATCGGCCAGACGACCGAAACGACGGAGGTAGTTCGAGCGGTAGTCAGCGTGCATCTTCTTATCGACCTTGATCTTGTGGTAGGTCAGCTTGTCCTTCTCCGACAGCTCGAGGTTGATGGCCGGAGCCTCACCGATCTCGAACTTGAAGGTGAAGTCGGTCGCGTTCTCGAAGTCGAGCGTATCCTGCTCCTCGGCGGGGATCACATCGCCCACATAGTCGATCTTGTTCTCCTGAAGATAGGTAAATACGCTGTTCGATGCCAAACGATACGACTGCTCGGCTACGACACCCTTGCCGTACATCTTCTTGATAATGCCCATCGGCACCATACCGGGGCGGAAGCCCGGGATGTTGGCCTTGCGGCGGTAGTCGCGCAGTGCCTTCTCAACCTCGGCTGCGTAGTCCTGCTCAACGACATTCACGCTCAAGAGCGTGATACCACCCTCGCGAGTTTCTTTGGTAATGTTCATAAAAAGTTCCTTTATATTGAATTTAACTTAATTTGCTCACGCTGTTCACTTTGCGCCACATTTGCCCCCTTGCTGCAGACGGCAGGACACAAATCGGGGTGCAAATGTACAAAAAAAGTCGGTTTGTTTTATAACATAAGTGGTTATTTTTAGAAAATAGTGCAAAACGCATCTCGGTTTCACATCGTTTTTGTACCTTTGTGAGATTAAACTTTTAGTTAAAAGCCCGATGAATCTGATCCGCATCCTCTTTGCCGCCGCGCTGTTTCTCGCCACTGCCTGTGGCGGCCGCACGCTACGCAGCCAAACCGTCCCGCAGCAGGTGACGGAGCCGACCCGCTATACCTACCGCATCCAAGCCGCCTATCCCCACTCGACCGAGGCCTATACGCAGGGGTTGCAGTACGCCGACGGACGGTTGTGGGAGGGCACGGGGCAGTACGGCCGCTCGGCCATCTTCAGCTACGCGCTCGACGGCAGCGATCGCCGGCAACACAGCACGCTGCCCGCCGGCGAGTTTGGCGAGGGGATCACGCTCCTCGGCGATCGGCTCTACCAGCTCACTTGGGAGTCGAACACCTGCCATGTCTATGATCGTGCGACCCACCGCAAGGTGCGCGACTTCCGCTACACGGGCGAGGGTTGGGGGCTCACGACCGACGGCGAGAAGCTCTATATGTCGAACGGCACGGCCACGATCTATCGGCTCGATCCGGCCACCTTCCGCCGCGAGGCCTCGATCACCGTCACGCTGTGCGGCGAGCCGGTGAACTACCTCAACGAGTTGGAGTGGATCGAGGGCGAGCTCTGGGCAAACATCTATACGACCGACCGGATCGTGCGGATCGACCCCCGCACGGGTGTTGTCGAGGGGATCGTCGATCTCACGGGGCTGCTCCCCGTCGAGGAGCGCACGCCGCAGACCGATGTATTGAACGGGATCGCCTACGATGCCGCCGCGAAGCGCATCTTCGTCACGGGAAAACTTTGGCCGAAAATCTACGAAATCGAACTCATCAAGCAATGACAAACAGACTCTATAACGCACTCGCGGAGCGCATTCTGCTGCTCGACGGCGGTTTTGGCACGATGATCCAGCAATACGGATTCTCGGAGGCCGACTACCGCGGCGCACGCTTTGCGAACCACCCCACCCCGCTCAAGGGGTGCAACGATCTGCTGGTCGTAACCCAACCCGAGGCGGTCGAGGCGATCCACGAGAAGTACCTCGCGGCGGGTGCCGACATCATCACCTGCAACTCCTTCAACGCCAACGCCATCTCGCTCGCCGACTACGGCTTGGCCGACTACGCCGAGGAGCTGGCACGCACGGCCGCCACGCTGGCACGCCGCACAGCCGACCGCTTCACGGAGCGCAACCCGCAGAAGCCGCGCTTTGTAGCCGGCTCGGTCGGCCCCACGAACCGCACCCTCTCGCTCTCGGCCGAGGTCGAGAACCCCGCCGCACGCGCACTGACCTTCACGGAGTTGGTGGCCGCCTATTCGGAGCAGATCCGCGGACTGATGCAGGGTGGTGCGGATATCATCCTGATCGAAACGGTCTTCGACACGCTCAACGCCAAAGCGGCACTCTACGCCGTCGAGGAGGCACACTGTACGCTTCCCGTTATGGTATCGGGGACGCTGGCCGACAAGAGCGGCCGCACCCTCTCGGGGCAGACGGTCGAGGCCTTCTGCGCCTCGCTGATACACGCGCCGCTGCTCTCGATCGGTCTGAACTGCGCCTTCGGAGCACGCGACCTGCTCCCCTACCTCGAGCGGTTGGCGAAGGTGGCCCCCTGCCGCATCTCGGCACACCCCAACGCGGGGCTTCCCAATGTAATGGGCGGTTATGATGAGACCCCCGCGATGTTTGCCGAGGTGATCCGCGGCTACCTTGAGCGCGGGCTGCTGAACATCGTCGGCGGCTGTTGCGGAACGACCCCTGCGCACATCTTCGAGTTGCAGAAGATCGTGAGCGACTATGCCCCGCGACCGTTCCCTGCGACCGACCATACGACCCGTTTGAGCGGGTTGGAACCGCTCGAGATCACCCCCGACAAGAACTTCATCAATGTCGGCGAGCGGACGAATGTCGCCGGTTCGGCCAAATTCGCCCGCCTGATCCGCGAAAAGCAGTACGAGGAGGCGTTGTCGGTCGCCCGCGCACAAGTCGAGGCCGGCGCACAGGTGATCGATGTCTGTATGGACGACGGTCTGATCGACGGCGTGGAGGCGATGCGCACCTTCCTCAACCTCATCGCCTCGGAGCCCGAGATCGCCCGCGTGCCGATTATGATCGACTCGTCGCGCTGGGAGGTGATCGAGGCGGGCTTGCAGGTGGTACAGGGTCGCGCCGTGGTCAATTCGATCTCGCTCAAGGAGGGCGAGGAGCTCTTCTTGCAGCGTGCCCGCACGATCCGTCGCTACGGAGCGGCGGTCGTGGTGATGCTCTTCGACGAGCGGGGGCAGGCCGACACCTACGAGCGGAAGGTCGAGGTGGCCTGCCGCGCCTATCGACTCCTTACCGAGGATGGTTTTCTGCCCGAGGCGATCATCTTCGACCCCAATATCTTGGCCGTCGCAACCGGCATCGCGGAGCACGACGGCTACGCCAAAGCCTTTATCGACTCCACGCGCACGATCCGCGAACGCTGCCCCTATGTGAAGATCTCGGGCGGTGTATCGAACCTCTCGTTCGCCTTTCGCGGCAACAACACGGTGCGCGAGGCGATGCACGCAGCCTTCCTCTACCACGCCATCGCGGCGGGGATGGAGATGGGCATCGTCAATCCGCAGCTCTTGCGCCCCTACGACACGATTCCGGCCGAGCTGTTGGAGCGGGTCGAGGATGTGATCCTCTGCCGCCGTGCGGATGCCGCCGAACGCCTCGCCGAGTTGGCTGAGCAGATCAAGGCGACCGCCACCGGCACCTCGACCGTCGCCCTCCCCGACGAGCGCGACGATGCACCGCTTGCGGAGCGGATCCGCAACGCAATGTTGAAGGGCGTAACCGACCATATCGAGGCCTACGCACTGGAGGCCTACGAGGAGCTGAAGAGCCCGATCGCCGTGATCGACCAACTTTTGATGCCCGTGATGGAGCTGATCGGCCAACGCTTCGGCGAGGGGAAGATGTTCCTGCCGCAGGTCGTTAAGAGTGCCCGCGTGATGAAGCAGGCGGTGGCCGTGCTGACCCCCTACATCGAGCAGGGGAGTCGTTCGGAGCACACCGCAGGCCGCATTCTCTTGGCAACGGTCAAAGGCGATGTGCACGACATCGGCAAGAACATCGTCGCGGTCGTGATGGCCTGCAACGGCTTTGAGCTGATCGACCTCGGCGTGATGGTCGAGACGGAGCGGATCGTCGAGGAGGCGATCGCCAAAAAGGTCGATGCGATCTGCCTGAGCGGTCTGATCACCCCGTCGCTCGACGAGATGATCGCCGTCTGCAAGGAGCTGGAGCGGCGCGAGCTCTCGATCCCCGTCGTCGTGGGCGGTGCCACCACCTCGGCACTCCATACGGCACTCAAGATCGCCCCCCACTATCGCGGTGTGGTGGCGCACTCGGCCAATGCAAGCCAAAACAGCCAGATTCTGCAGCAGCTGCTGGGAGCGGATCGTGCCACCCACATCGCTGCGCTCCGTGAGGAGCAGGCTGCGCTGCGCGCAACATACGAAACAGCCGTCCCGACGGTGCTTCTTCCGCTCGACGAAGCCCGCCGAAACGGCCGTAAAGGATTGAAGACGAAGCCCGTAAAGCCGAATCACACGGGACGACTGGTCTTTCCCGACTTCGACATTGCGGATGTCGAGCCGCTCATCAACTGGAACTTCTTCTTCACGGCGTGGGGGCTGAAGGGGCACTACCCCGAGCTCTTGGAGGATCCCGTAAAGGGCGAGGAGGCGCGTAAACTCTTTGCCGATGCACAACAGCTTCTCTCGGAGATCAAGGAGCAGAAGCTCCTCACGCTGCAGGGCGTGGTGGGCATCTTTCCCGCCCGATCAGAGGGGGACGACCTCCTCGTCACCGATCCGAAGGGGCGCGAGGTGCGCCTTCCGATGCTGCGCAACCAGACACGCGGCGAGGAGAACCGTTCGCTGAGCGACCTGATCGCCCCGAAGGGCGACCATATCGGCTGCTTCGCTCTCACGGCGGGGGTCGGATTGGAGAAGCTGATCGACCGGCTGCGCAAGGAGGGGGACGACTACCGCGCGATGATCGCCAAGCTCCTCACCGACCGTCTGACGGAGGCCTTTATGGAGGTGGTGCACAGCTTCGTGCGCCGCTCGATGTGGGGCTATGAGCAGGGCGAACAGCTTACGCCGCAGGAGATCTTGCACGAGGCGTATCGCGGCCGACGGATGGCCTTCGGCTACCCCGCCTCGCCCGACCACTCGCTCAAACGCGAGGTCTTCGATCTGCTGGCCGTGGAGATCACAACGGCTATGAAACTGAACGCGAACTGGATGATCACCCCCGAGGAGGCGTTATGCGGTCTGCTCTTTGCCGATGGCGACTACTTCGCCGTCGGGCGCATCGACCAAGCGCAGCTCGCCGATTATGCCCGTCGTCGCAAGATGGACGAGGCGATCATCAAAAAGATTATACCCAACAACCTATGAATGTTGTACAACTGATTCACCAAGCGATCGAGGAGCGCACAACGCGCTTTGCCTTCGAGCTGCTGCCCCCGCTCAAGGGGGACGGGATGGAGGCAGTATCGGCCACCATCGAGCGGCTGATGCCCTTCGATCCCGCCTATATCAATGTCACCTCGCACCGCGAGAGCCTCAAAGAGGAGCTGCAGGCCGACGGCTCGGTGCGCCGCCACATCGTCCGTCGCCGCCCGGGTACGGTCGGCATCTCGGCGGCCATCCAGCACCGCTACGGCGTGCCCGTCGTGCCGCACCTGATCTGCGGTGGCCACTCGCGCTACGACATCGAGGATCAGCTGATCGACCTCGACTTTTTGGGGCTGCACAATGTCTTGGCCCTGCGCGGCGATGCCTTGAAGAACGAGGTGCACTTCACCCCCCACATCGAGGGACACGCCCACGCGGCCGATCTCGTGCGGCAGATCGCGGCGATGAATCGGGGCGAGTTTGTCGATGGCGAGGTCGAGGAGTGCCACCAATCGGCCTTCACGATCGGCGTGGCGGGCTACCCCGAACGCCACAGCGATGCGCCGTCGAACGAGGAGGACCTGTGCCACCTCAAGGCGAAGGTCGATGCCGGCGCCGAGTACATCGTCACGCAGCTCTTCTACGACAACCGCCGCTTCTTCGACTTCGTGGAGCGGTGCCGCGCCATCGGGATCACCGTACCGATCATCCCGGGCATCAAACCCCTTGCTACGGTGCGCCACCTCACGGTACTGCCCCAAACCTTCGGCTGTCACATCCCCGAGGAGCTGCAACGCGAGGTCGAGCGACACGCCGACGACAAGGCGGCCGTGCGCCAGATCGGAACGGAGTGGGCGATCGCCCAAAGCCGCGAGTTGAAGGCGGCCGGCATCCCCGTACTGCACTACTATCCGATGGGCAAGGCAGAGAATATCATTCAGATCGCCAAAGCGATCTTTTGATAAATTCAAAATTTAGAATTCAAAATTATTCCTGTATGAATCCGATCGAGTTTCGTCGTCATCTGCATCGTCACCCCGAGCTCTCGTTCGAGGAGCACGAAACAGCCGCCTTTATCCGCGAGCAACTCACCGTCGCAGGGATCCCCTGCCATCCGATCGCCGGTACGGGTGTACTGGCCGTCATCGAGGGTCGTCGCTCGACCCCCGCAACGGCTCGTCGTGCCGTCGTGTTGCGTGCCGATACGGATGCCCTGCCGATCGAGGAGCAGACCGCGCTTCCCTACGCCTCCGTGCATCGGGGCGTGATGCACGCCTGCGGCCACGATCTGCACGCGGCGATGCTCTACGGTGCGCTCCTCGAGCTGCATCGCAACCCCGACTTCGAGGGGACGGTCTTGGGGCTCTTCCAGCCCGCCGAGGAGTGCAACCCGGGCGGTGCTTCGGTTGTGCTGAAGGAGGAGCCGTTTGCCGACTACGCGGTACAGGCCGTCATCGGCGGCCACTGCGACTACCTCTTGGAGGTGGGCGAGATCGGCGTGCGTGCCGGTGCCTTTATGGCCGCCAGCGACGAGCTGCGCTTCACGGTACGCGGCAAGGGGGGACACGGCGCAATGCGTGCCCTGCTGAAAGACCCCGTTGCCGCCGCCGCCACGCTGATCGGCAAGCTCCTTGCGCTGAATCACGAGGGGCAGGTGCTCTCGATCGGACGCGTCGAGGCGGCAGGGGCAACCAATGTCGTCCCCGATTCGGTCTATCTGGAGGGTACGCTCCGCACCTTCGACGAGCGGGAGCGGCAGGCGACCCACCGTGCACTCGAGGCGATTACGGCCGCCAACGATGCTACATACGGCACGACAACCGAGGTCGCCGTCAGCCACGGCTACCCCGCCGTGGTCAATACGGCCGATTTGGTCGCATTGGCCACTGTAACCGCCGAAGCGATCGGCCTCACCGTCTGCGAGTTGGAGCGACGGATGACGGCCGAGGATTTCGGTTTCTATACGCTGCACTACCCCTCGCTCTTCTATCGGATCGGGGTGGGTGCCGCCTCGGGACGATCACACACGGCCGCCTACGCCCCCTCGGAGGAGGCGATCGAGGTGGGTTCGCGGATGATGATCGCCCTCACACATAAGCTACTGTAAAGGATGAAAAAGAGTAAACGAAAAGATCGAAGCGAACTTATCATACAGCTCTTCCGCGAGTGCCCGAAGAAGCGCTTTTCGCTCAAGCAGCTCGCCGCCTGTTCGGGCGGAGCAGGGCGCGACGGACGACGAGCCACGCTCGAGATTCTCGGTCGGCTGTTGGCCGAGGGGACGATCGAGCAGGGCGCACGCGGCAGCTATATGCTTGCACGCCACCACCACGACCGCTACGAGGGGATCTGTTCGATGATCACCGGCGGCGCCTTCTTCGTCAAGTGCGAGGGGCTGGACGAGGAGATCTTCGTCGGCCAGCGCAACGCCTACAACGCACTGGACGGCGATCGGGTCGAAGCGGTCATCACGCACCGTCTGCGTGACGGGCGCATCG
Source organism: uncultured Alistipes sp. (assembly GCA_964628945.1). Classification (GTDB taxonomy): domain Bacteria; phylum Bacteroidota; class Bacteroidia; order Bacteroidales; family Rikenellaceae; genus Alistipes. The sequence continues at coordinate 17,454 of CAZVNR010000015.1, forward strand.
AGGGCGAGATCATCGCCGTTATCGAACGCAGCACGCAACCTATCGTCGGCGTGGCCGATGTCACGGCTCACCAAATCTTTGTCCGCCCCGACCCGCGCCGCTGTCCGGTCGATATCTACCTTCCGAAGCGGCAGTACCCCGATCTGCAGGATGGCGAGAAGGTGGTCGTGCAGGTCGTCGATTGGGCACTCACGGCCAAGAGCCCCATCGGCAAGGTGATCGACCGCCTCGGTATGTCGGGCGAGAACGACGCGGAGATGCACGCCATCTTGGCCGAGTTCAACCTCCCCTACCGCTTCGAGCCGGCAGTCGATGCCGCCGCCGAGGCGATCTCGGGTGTCATCACGGACGAGGAGGTGGCCGCACGCCGCGATATGCGCCGCGTTACGACCTTCACGATCGACCCCGCCGATGCCAAAGATTTCGACGATGCCCTCTCGGTGCGCCGCCTGAAGGAGGGGGTGTGGGAGGTGGGTGTCCACATCGCCGATGTGAGCCACTATGTCACGCCGCACTCGGTCATCGACGAGGAGGCTCGCGCCCGCGCCACCTCGGTCTATCTGGTCGATCGCACGATCCCGATGCTGCCCGAGCGGTTGTCGAACGATCTCTGTTCGCTCCGCCCCCACGAGGATCGGTTGTGCTTCTCGGCCATCTTCACCCTCAACGAACAGCTCGAACTGCTCGATGAGTGGTTCGGTCGCACGGTGATCCACTCCGACCGCCGCTTCACCTACGAGGAGGCGCAGCAGGTGATCGAGCGCGGGCACGGCGACTTCGCCGACGAGCTGCTCACGCTCCACCGCTTGGCGCAGGAGCTGCGCGAGGAGCGTTTCCGGCAGGGAGCGATGGCACTGGAGCGCAACGAGATCCGCTTTCATCTCGACGAGCAGGGGCGACCGACGGGGGTCTATTTCAAACTACAGCAGGAGGCCAACCAGCTGATCGAGGAGTTTATGCTCTTGGCCAACCGCCGCGTAGCGACCTTCTGCGCCCATCAGATCAGCCCGAAGGGGCGCAAGATGCCCCGCACGATGGTCTATCGCGTACACGACAAGCCGAGCGAGGAGAAGATCGAGCGTTTCCGCGACTTCTCGCTCCGTTTCGGCCACCTCTTCCGCGCAACGAAGGGGCGAGCTGTCGCCAAAGAGATGACCAAGCTGCTCAAACAGGTACGCGGCTCGGCCGAGGAGAACGCCCTCTCGATGATGGCCGTCAAGACGATGGCCAAGGCGGCCTATTCGACCGACAACCTCGGCCACTACGGCTTGGCCTTCCCCTACTACACCCACTTCACCTCGCCCATCCGCCGCTACCCCGATGTGCTCGTACACCGCCTCTTGGCGCACTACCTCGCCGGCGGCCGGTCGGCCGACAAGGCGCAGTTGGAGGCACTTTGCGTTCATAGTTCGGAGCGCGAGTTGGTCGCTGCCGATGCCGAACGCGCCTCGATCAAGTACAAGACGGCCGAGTTTATGCTGGGGCGCGAGGGGGAGTGCTTCGACGGCTTTGTTACGGGTATGAATGTATGGGGGCTGTTTGTCGAGCTGGACGAAACCCACATCGAGGGGTCGTGCTACCTGCGCGACATCGAGTGGGACAGCTTCTACTTCGACGCCGAGCGCTACGAGATACACGGCCACTTCTCGCGTATGACGCTCCGCTTGGGCGACCGCGTGCGCATCCGTGTACGGGCGGTCGATTTGGAGCGGCGCGCACTCCGATTCGATCTGCTCCCCACCGACAGCCAACCCCACGACTAAACCTTCCGCTGCCATGCTTCGCCTCACGCTTCTGATCCCGACCTACAACCGCGCCCAGTCGCTGCGGCGTGCCCTCGACTCGGTGGCACGCCAGACACTCAACCCCGCCGTGTGGGAGTGCATCATCATCGACAACGCCTCGACCGACACGACGGCCGCCTGTGTCGAACGCTTCCAAACGGAGCACCCCGAGCTCCGCATCCGCCTCGTGCGTGAGGAGCAGCAGGGGGTGTCGTATGCCCGCAATCGCGGCCTACGGGAGGCGACGACCGAGTGGATCTGTTCGATCGACGATGACGAGCGGATCAACCCCGAGTTCTTGGAGCACTACCTCCACCTCTTCGAGAGCCACCCCGAGGTGCAGATCGTCGGCGGACGGATCATCGCCGAGTATGAGGTGGAGCGTCCCGTGTGGATGTCGCGCTGGACCGAGCGACCGATCGCCAACCCGATCGACCTCGGTCAGCAGTTGCGCCCCTTTCCGAAGGGCTCGCTCCCCGGGGGCGGAAATATGGGATTCCACCGTTCGGTGGCGTTGCAGCTCGGCTTTGCCACCGAGTTGGGGCGCGTGGGCGGCAAGCTGATCGGAGGCGAGGAGAACGACTTTTTCCTCCGCGCCGTCGAGGCGGGGCATACGCTGTGGTACCTGCCCGATGCCGTGATGTGGCACATCATCCCGCCCGAGAAGCTGACCGAAGCGTACTTCCGCCGCCTCGCCTACCACAACGGCATCAGCCAACGCCTGCGTGCCGAGCTGCGCGGCGGGGTCGCGTGGCTCAAGGTGCGCGAGGTGATGAAGTGGGGCGCAACGCTGCTTCTCGTACTCACCCAACGGGCAGCACAACGACGGATGTTGTGGGTGATGCGGCGCGAAATCACGCGCGGCATCTTCCAAAAAGGAGAAAAATAACACCTCGAACGAAGAATCGACGATGCAAATAAGTATAAATGCGTAGCGACGAAGTACAAAAAAGATGTACCTTTGATTGATTAAATGCGTACCTTTGCACGCAAAAGACCCCGAACAGGAGGAGAAACAACATTAAAAACTTAAATAACAGAACAGCTATGGTAGATATTTTTGATCGCCTTGAGAAGAATGCCGGCGGCCCGATTGGCCAGTATATGGGTTTTGCTCACGGCTACTACGCCTTCCCGAAGCTGGAGGGTGAGATCGGCCCGCGTATGAAGTTCCGCGGTAAGGAGATGCTCAACTGGAGCTTGAACAACTATTTGGGCTTGGCCAACCACCCCGAGGTGCGCAAGGCCGATGCCGAGGGTGCTGCCAAGTTCGGTATGGCTGCCCCGATGGGTGCCCGTATGATGAGCGGCCAGACGGTCTATCACGAGCAGCTGGAGCGCGAGTTGGCCGAGTTCGTCGGCAAGGAGGATGCCTTCCTCTTGAACTTCGGTTATCAAGGTATGCTCTCGATCATCGACTGCCTGCTCACGCCGCGCGATGTGGTCGTCTATGACGCCGAGGCACACGCCTGCATCATCGACGGTCTGCGTATGCACAAGGGCAAGCGTTTTGTCTTTGGTCACAACGATATGGAGTCGCTGCGCCTGCAACTGCGCCACGCTACGGAGTTGGCCGAGGAGCAGAAGGGCGGCGTGCTCGTCATCACGGAGGGTGTCTTCGGTATGAAGGGTGACCTCGGTAAGTTGGACGAGATCGTAGCCTTGAAGAAGGAGTTCCAGTTCCGTCTGTTGGTGGACGATGCACACGGTTTCGGTACGATGGGCCCGAAGGGTCGCGGTACGGCCGCCCACTTCGATGTAGTGGAGGGTGTCGATGTGCTCTTCAACACCTTCGCCAAGTCGATGGCCGGCATCGGTGCCTTCGTTGCTTCGCACCGTTGGTTGGTCAATCTGCTGCGCTACAATATGCGTTCGCAGCTCTACGCCAAGTCGCTGCCGATGCCGATGGTGATCGGTGCGCTGAAGCGTCTGGAGCTGATCCGCGAGCATCCCGAGTATCAGGAGAAGTTGTGGACGGTGGTTCGCGCCATGCAGTCGAAGCTCAAGGAGAACGGCTTTGATATTGGTGTGACGAACTCGCCCGTAACGCCCGTCTTCCTGAAGGGCGGTGTGCAGGAGGCGACGAACCTCGTAGTCGATCTGCGCGAGAACCACAATGTATTCTGCTCGATGGTGATCTATCCGGTGATCCCGAAGGGCGAGATCATCCTCCGCATCATCCCGACGGCGGCACACACGCTCGAGGATGTCGAGTACACGATCAACGCCTTCTTGCAGGTGCGCGAGAAGCTGCAGAACGGCACCTACGCCGCGATGCCGATTCCGCTGCGTGCCGACGAGAACTTCAAGGTTCGTTAGTAAAACACGCGGGGCACTCAAAAACGAGTGCCCCGCGTTGTTTTTTTACAATTCAAAATGACTGTTGCCCTGCCTTGCAGAGACTCCCACTCTTCCCAGCTCTGCCGATCCTTGGTCGCGCAGCCCTTCATTTTTAATTTTTAATTTTGAATTCTAAATTTTGAATTCGATAGAACCCCCTCACGCCCCACACCAACGCCGTCACTAACACCCAGCGTGCAGCGAGAATCACCCACCAGATGCCGCCGATCGAGGCGTAGAGGATCAGATCCTCCAAGTTGCTGTGCGAGATGCCGATATGGGTATTCAGCAGGTTCACCTCGCGGCGCGAGATTGTGCCGCGTGCCATCTCGTCGATCATCGCCGCCGAGCCGTACGAAAGACCGATCACATTGGCCACGATCCACAGGAACGAGGTCTTCTCGGGCAGGCCGAAGAGCATCAAAAGCGGCCTGAGCAGCCGCGAGATGCGCTCCATCACCCCAAATTCGTAGAGGATGCGTTGCAGGATATTGAGCGCGTAGATCAACCCGCACATCATCAGTGCCAACCGCACCGCCCCCTCGAGCCACTCGACAAAGAGCGGCCCGAAAGCTCCCTGAATCGCAAAGAGGGGCACCTCCCCCACCCGCTCGGCCATAAGTTGTGGGCGATCGGGCAGCAGTTGATTGAGTGCCAACCCCAAGAGGATCGCTGCGATCGTGCGCACGACGATCGTGTAGAGGGTCGGCGTGCCCGTCTTGTGGAGCACCGCACCCTCGACAAAGATAGCGTGGGCGGCGGTGGACATCGTGGCGAGGATCGTGATCTCGCGTGCCGTCAGGTCGAGGGTCGAGATCACGGCGATCGAGGAGTATATGTTGATAAAGTACCCGCTTACGAAGGCCATCGCCGCATCACCGGGCAACCCGAAGAGGTGGAAGAGCGGCGCAACGGCGGCCGAGATCCAGTTCAGCAACCCCGTATATTGAAGCAGAAAGACCGCAAACGAGACCATCACCGTCAAGGTCACGATCCAACGAATGGTCTTCAGTGCACGCGGCGTTGCGCTCTGCACAATCATCCGGAGGCGATGCGGTAGGGGTTGCTTCATCCTTTAACTACTTTTTTCCGCGACAAAGATAGAAAAAAAGCCGATAGCTTTTTTTTAATTCAAAATTTAGAGTGCAAAATTCAAAATGATCTTTATCCTGCCTCTCTTCCCGCTTTGCTCCTTGCTCTTTCCTCTTTGCTCTTTGCTCTCTCCTCTTTGCTCTTTGCTCTCTCCTCTCTAAAAGCTAAAGGCCTCTCTTGGCAGGGAGTTTGCTCCGAAAAGGGACGCAAATTTGGAAAATCGAAAAATAATGCGTACCTTGCACTCGGAAATCCACCTGAAGGGGAGCCACAAGAACCGAATTATTCACCGCGAAAGCACTAAAAAAGGAACGCCTATCGAAACACTTCTGCTCTTTTAACCGTTAAAAACAAAGAGTATGAACGCACAAGTATTGAGCGACCAAGCGTTGCTGCAGCAATACCTTGCAGGTGATTCGGGTGCCATTTCGCAACTGATCGAGCGACACAGCCGCCGTGTACGGGACTATATCCGTATGCTGGTCAAGGATCGTGATCTCGCCGAAGATATTTTCCAAGAGACATTCATTAAGGTCGTCCGCGTCATCGACGAGGGTCGCTATGTCGATAGCGGCAAGTTCCTCTCGTGGGTATTGCGCATTGCCCACAATCAGGTGATCGACCACTTCCGTTCGGCCAAGCAGGATCGCTCGGTCAGCGAGCACGAGGCGGGCTACGATGTGATCGGCACGCTGCGCTTCGCCGAGCCGACCGTTGAGGATCGGATGGTCAGCGCACAGATCGAGCAGGATATCCGTTCGCTCGTCGAGCTGCTGCCCGACGAGCAGCGCGAGGTGGTCAAGATGCGCTACTACGGGGGCCTCAGTTTCAAGGAGATCGCCGAGCAGACCGATGTAAGCATCAACACGGCGTTGGGGCGGATGCGCTATGCGCTGATCAACCTCCGACGGCTGATCAAAGAAAAAAATTTGGTATTAAGCTGATCGCGGCACAATATTCGCGGCGGCGATTGCGTTATAAGAGCAAAGTAGATCTTAAACCGCATCGCCTATGGAGCAAAACGACCACGATTTGAAATCGAACGCCATCTCCGACGACGAAGAGCTGTTGATGCGCGAGGTGATACAGGGGGACGCAGATCTGTGCTATCTGCACCACTACCTCACGGAGCTTTACCGCTCAACGGAGATATAGAGGGTTAATTTTTGATGGGGAGGAGGAACCGATTATTTTTCGGTTCCTCCTTTTTTTGCGCAACAAAAAAGTAAATTCAAAATTATTTTTTTTGCCTGCCTCGCAGAATTTCCGGTCTTCGCAGTTCTCCCCGCCGCGTCATTGCGAGCGACCCGCAGGGGCGCGTGGCAATCTGAACGAGCACGGCGACGGTCTGGGTGCTTTTGCAGATCGCCACGAGCCTAAAGGCTCTCGCGATGACGGCCGGCCGCTTAAGATGCGGCTTTTGAGGGGCTTGCGCGACATAAAACAGGGAATTTAGTGAGTTTAGTGAGTTTAGTGACCCTCCCTAACTTCCCTAATCTCTCTAAACTCCCTAATCTCTCTAAATTCACTCTCTTTCCTCTTTCCTCTTTCCTCTTTCCTCTTTCCTCCCCGCCGCAAAAAAAACAGCACCCAATCTTTCGATTGCGTGCTGTTTGTTTTAGGAAAACCTTGCGGCGGATTCGGGGGTTACGAATGCCCCAAACGATCAACCCCGAATCGCCACAAAGTCAGTTGGCATTTACTCGATGGTCTCGTAGTAGTAGCCGCCGTTCTCATCCTGAACGATCTTCTTGCCATCAACGGCGATGCAAGTGTACTCCTTACCGTTTACGGTTACGGGGTTACCCTCAACATACGTCTTGATACGCCACTCACCCGAGAAGTTGGTCGTAACGGTGTTACCCGAGGTGGTCAGCTTGTGTGCAAGACTTGCACCAGCATTGCCTGCATTGCTGATATCGATTGCGGCAACTGCCATATACTGGAGTGCGCTTGCCGTCGCCGACTTGGTTGCTGTAAAGTGGGTGTTCTTCACCGAAACCTCACAAGCACCCGTCTCTGCACCCTCGGTGGTGTTGCTGATCAAGATCGCCTTACCATTCGTGGCGAACTTACAACCGTCGAACGCAGCCTTATCAACCGATCTCAGGTAGAGGTAATCGCCCGTCGAGTTAGCAGTCGTCAAATCGAACGTACACTCGTTGAACACAGCCTCCGTTCCGAAGATCGACATCGGATAAATCACAGCCTTGTTATAGGTTACCTTCGTAGCCTGCTTAATGCCGTAGGTATCAGCATCCGGGCTCTTCACGCTGACACCGTCAAAGGTCAGCGTACCGTAAGCGTTCGTGCCCTGCTTCGCGATTGTGATTACGGCACCTGCGCCACCCGAGAAGGTAACATCGCGCGACGCCGTTGCACTGCCGATACTAGCGGGCAGCGTGTAAGCACCGTCAACCAGCTCGATCGTGCTGAAGCCGTAAGTCTGCAGAGCCTCGATCATGGCATCCTGACCATCAGCTACAGCCGTATTGTCATAAATAGCGGCCGTATTATTAGCCTTCACCGACCACGAAGCACCCTCGATCTTGTAGTTACCGTTGATCACCGTTATCTGATCGAAGTACTCCTTCGCGCAAGCTTCCTCGTCGATCCAAACATGGTTCACCTGATCATCAACAACATTCGCAATATCCATGTTGCCCTCGATGTTAATCTCGGCACCAACCTTCGTGCGAACAAGGATAGCAGCCTTCTCGGTCGTATTGAAATAGTTATCACCCTTAAGAGTCAGGACAACCTTCTGAGGACCGGCCTGAGTGTCATCAAACATGTCGTAGTGCGTATCGGCATCGATCTTAATACCACGCATACCCTTTGCGGTCATATTGAGATTTTGGATGCCATTGATATTTACAATCTGCTCCTCAACGGTCGGCTGCAGCCACAGAGCATAGTTGTTCGTTGCGCTACCGGCATACAAATCGAATACGACGAGCGAATTTGCCGTAAAGCTTCGGAATGCCGTGATACTGTTGAGCGCAAAAATCTTCTCCAAATCAACCTTACAGTTGAACATCAGGTTGTTGCTCGAATAACCTTTGCTCGTGTTATTGACCTTCAATTTAAGATTCTTGATATACAGCGTTGCATCGGTATTCACCAAATCCACATCATTCCACCCTGCCTGCTGTTTGCCGTTCTCATCCAGCACATCGAATGTGATGGTTCTGTTCGCGGCCAGACCATCGGCACCACCGTTGATCGTGATGGTCTTGGTATCCGAACCACCCCAAGCATCGTCACTCGTAGGATTAATCTTCAGTGTGATATTGGCAGCAACATCAAGCACGATGTGCTCCTTGTTCAGATGGAGCAGATACTCGGCAACCTCGCTGTTGGTAACGATGGAGCTCAGCGACTCATCCGACAGCGTGAAGTTGATCGGCTGGCTGTAGTTCTGCGGCATCGTGAATGAACCAACCTTCAAGTCCTGCTTGTACACGAAACCGTCAACCATCTCGACCGTAACCTCAAGTGCATCAAAGGTAACACCGGCAGCAATCGCTACGGGAATCCAGCTCTTGGCCTCAGCTGCAAGCTCAAGACCTTCATCAGTGGGAGCCGATACCGTAACAACATTCTGTACATTCTCACCGGCAACAACCGCAGCCAAACCCTCGGTAGCCATTTGAGCATCATCGAGTGCAACAGCAAAATCACCGGCAAGTGCTACCGGCTCACCATCGTTGAAAGCCTTAATCGTTGCCTTGGCAATAGCAAGCGAACGATCGTACGAGTTCTTAAGGTTCAGCGTTACATACGCAAAAGCGTGACGGAACTGCAGACCCGGAGCAGCTACAACCACCTTGTTGCCCTGCTTGGCCAACTGACGCTCGGGAGCGTAGAGGTGAACATACTCTGCAAGGTTCGAGTAGTCGCCAAGACCGGCCTGTACCTGCTCGGCAGGAATGTTGAACCAGTGGTAACCATCCCAAGCACCGCGATCCGTCGAACGCGATGTACCCTCAAACTCCGTCTCCGTAGCCTCGTAAGGATAGTAAGCATACACATTGTTGCCGGCGCCCAGCAGGATCATCGGCTCCGAGGTGGTGAAGGTCGCGTGAACAGCACCATTCTCATCTTTTTCGGTCGACTTAACGGTGAACTTCACATTCTCGTGCGTCAGACCTACCTTCTCGTTGTTGAGATAGACACCAATCTCATCGCTGGCATCAAACTCGATACGCACGGCACCGGCATCGGTAACTTCTGCAACCGATCGCGCCTGCGAACCAACTGCGTTGTTAACAACACCCTCCAGCACAACCTCAACGGCCTCGCCCTGAGCATCGTTGATCAGCGACTGCTCCTCGATCTGGCTGTCGCTACAACCAACAGCAACCAAACCCATTGCGAGCAAAAATAGTTTGTTGATTTTCATAAAATTGTTTTTTTGGTTAATAATTAAAGTAAATTGTTTGTTCAATTTTTTTGCGCTCTTTCGACCTAACTTTAGTGTCGGCGGCGGCGACAGCCATAGGGCCAACTCCTCCTCTGCGACCATCGCACCGTCAACACCGTATGATAACTCGATCAAAAGCGTGAATCATTACCTCGATCGTGATCAATCACGGAAGTAATTAATTGCCCCAAGCGGAACCCGTTTCTGTCTCCGCGCTACCCGAATCGCCCGAAGCAGCAAAACCGGCCTCAACCGTGAGCCGGATCAGCTCCAACTCGGGTGCTTCATAAAATTTCTTTACCATACCTTTAATAATTTTAGTTTTTTGCCGCCGACTCCTTTAGCGGCTGTTATTACTAACCGAAAAGCGGAGTCTTATCGCCGCAACGCAACGCCCGAAAACGCACGCCGCAACTCTAATCTTTTCTCTTGTCTTTTTATCAACCCTTATAAATAAACCTCTGTTTGCCAATCACTTACTCGGCGCATAACCATATCGCCAAAGAGAGTTCTGTCAAAGAACTCTTCACAATTCAACCGCAAAACTAATAAATTATTT